>JAFEIL010000130.1 GCA_017495105.1 Emticicia sp.
TAACAAAATCCATAAAGTATCACCCTCAAAAAACATTTTGTAAAAATTAATATTCTTGAAAGAAGGTAGTTTAAAATCTGGAATACAGATTTCTCCATCGGAAGTTGTTAGTAGAGACTTACTTGTTAGAAAGAAAAGATTATTTTTCGAATCGTTGATTGCTTGAATAACTGATTGATTCTTAGACTCAAATTTGGTATTATTAGCATTATATTTGTAAATTGTTGGTATATATTCTCCTTTTCCGACCCAAATAAAACCATCTTTGTCTTTTTTTATAAAGTTAATATATTCACCATAAGTTTGATTCGGGTTCAATAAAATTTTGGTTGAAGCAAAACTCTGATTGTACTTAAAAAGCCCTTCTCTTGTACCAATCCACAAGTTTTTCTCAGAATCGACAATAAATGAATTAACTTGGTCATTTGACAGGCCATTGTTGTTTCTATCAAAAATCTCCCATTTATTTTCTTTTAATTTTAGTAAACCAGTCGTAGTTCCGAACCATCGGCTGCCATCTTCGCTTACCGAAAAATCGTTTACAAATTTGAAATTAGGATTGCCAACTTGCTCCAAATCAAAACTTACCCAATTTTTGCCGTCAAAGTTATGCAACCCTTTTGAAGCATTTATCCAGAGTAAATTATTATCACAGAAAATACTTGAAATTGTATTACTTTCAAGTGGATTATCAGATTCGATGACTCTCTTAAATTGGTTGTTTTCAAATTTATAAATTGTGCCTAAGATATAGCCAACGTAAGCATTGTTTTCTTTATCTAAGCTGATTTGATAAGATGAGTTAGAAGTTTCATCGTTGTAAAAAAACGCCCAATCTTTATTATCGTATTTCAAAATTCCGTTCGAGCTTGTAAACCATTTTGTGTCATCCTTATCAATGGCAATGCCTCTTACACCAGTGAAATGTGGGTTTTCATCAAACCTAATTTTACTCCATTTACCTGTTTTATTATTATAGAAACCGATGGCACTTTTTGGGATTATACCAACCCAAATATTCTCATTTTGGTCAACTCCGTGAGAAATTATGTTGATTCTACTCCCAAGTTCGTTGAAAAGTCCTTCGGTGTCAATTTTTAAAAGTTTACCAGTTTGCTTATCAAATTTATAGATTTCCTTGTAGGTGGTTAACCATAGGTTTTGCTTAAAATCAATGCTAACACTCGAAATATTTTGAATCTCATTTATACCTGTATTTTTGAAAATCTGAACTTCAGTTTTACTAAAGATGAATAATTTCCCAACCGAATCAGCGAGCCATTTCTTTTTATCGCTATTTATGAGGAAGAACTTTAAATTTTTGAGAGGAACTTTAACCTGATGTTGAGTTAATGTATCATTTGGTAGAAAACTTTTTCCGTCATGAACCATATATTTAGGTATTGTAGAGCTTTGTATCCACCATTTACCCTCATCATCAATTCCTTTGAATACACTCCTTTGTGATATTTTTGCGTTATTCTGTCTAATTAGTTCAATTTTCTGTGTTTTTAGGTTTTTCTTAAAAATGCCAATCGTGTTTTCCCAGAATAAATCATTTTCACTGACGAAATAAGACCCAACTTCCTTTGTAGTGTAATAATGTTTATATTTATCTATTTGTGCAAAAACTTTGGTAACATGGACTAACAGAAATATTAAAGCCAAAAATAATAAGTTTGTTTTTTTCATAAATTGGGATTTTTAATCTCTATTTCTAAGAATCGCTGTTATTAAATTTGTTATAAATTTTTAATGGTAAATTAATGACTAAAAATAAACAATATTTGCCTAAAAATAAGCCTAAATTAGAATTTTATAGCAATTTAGCAATTAACTGAAATTTCGTAATTGTTATTTCATTTTTGTTCACTAATTTAGCAAAAAATTTAAAACTAAAAAAAATCCTACTTTACATGAACGTTCACGAGTATCAAGGTAAAGAAATACTAAGCCGTTATGGTGTACGAATCCAGCGTGGTATCGTAGCCGAAACACCTGAGCAGGCAGTAGCTGCCTATCAGCAAATTGCCGAAATGACTAACTCTAAGTTTGCCGTTGTGAAATCACAGATTCATGCTGGCGGACGTGGTAAAGGAAGTATCGTAGGCACTGAGCAAAGAGGTGTGCAATTAGCAAAATCTGCTGATGATGTAACAAGAATCTCAACAAATTTGTTAGGAAATGTATTAGTAACTATCCAAACTGGTGCAGAAGGCAAGAAAGTAAACAAAATTTTGGTTGCTGAAGATGCTTACTACCCAGGCGAAAGCGAGCCGAAAGAATATTATATGGGGATTTTGCTTGACAGAGCAAAAGGTTGTAATGTAATCATGGCTTCGACTGAAGGTGGAATGGACATCGAAGAAGTAGCTGAGCATACTCCTGAGAAAATATTTAAAGAGTGGGTTGATCCACGTGTTGGTTTACAGGCTTTCCAAGCTCGTAAAATTGCTGATAAATTAGGTCTTACTGGCACTGCAAACAAAGAAATGGTGAAGTTTGTGACTTCATTGTATCAGGCTTATGTTGAGTCAGATTCTTCAATGTTTGAAATCAACCCAGTATTAAAAACATCTGACAATAAAATTTTGGCAGTTGATGCTAAAGTAAATATAGATGATAACGCTCTTTATCGTCATCCAGATTTAGCAGCGATGCGGGATGTAGAAGAAGAAGACCCATTAGAAGTTGAAGCATCAAATAATGACTTAAACTACGTAAAACTTGACGGTAACGTAGGTTGTATGGTAAACGGTGCTGGTTTGGCAATGGCTACGATGGACATTATCAAATTGGCTGGTGGTGAGCCTGCAAACTTTTTAGACGTAGGCGGTGGAGCAAATGCTAAAACCGTTGAAGCTGGTTTCAGAATTATTTTGAAAGACCCGAATGTGAAAGCGATTTTGATTAATATCTTTGGTGGTATCGTTCGTTGCGACCGTGTTGCGACTGGTGTTGTTGAGGCTTACAAAGCTATTGGCGAAATTCCAGTGCCAATTATCGTTCGTTTACAAGGAACAAATGCTGCTGAAGGTGCTGCAATCATCAACGAATCAGGTTTGAAAGTTTACTCTGCAATTGTTTTGAAAGAGGCAGCCGAGTTAGTTGAGAAGGTATTGAACGATTAAAGAAAAGTCCACAGTTTTCAGTGGGCAGTTCTATATAAAAAATCCTGATAAGGTCACTTATCAGGATTTTTTTTTGTAAATTCAGTTTCTGTGGACAGAAAACCGTGGACTCCTTAGTCTTTGTGAGAGGCAGCCGTTTTTTGGCAGCAACCAGGAAGTGCATCGTGAGATTTTTGGTCAGCCACAATCTCATCTGCATCGTAACCGATTTTGGAAATAACTTGTTTGATTTTTTCTGGACTTGTCTTTTTAGTGTTGTAAGTAATTGTTACAACCTTGTCATCCAAGCTTAAATTTGAACTCACAATTCCTTTAGAAACACCTAAGTCACGTTCGATGCGTTTTTTGCACATACCACATTTAGCTGAAGTTTTAATTTTTAACTCAGCAGTTTTTGGTGGCTCTACCGCTAAGCTTATTAATGTGCTGATTGTCAGTATAATAGCTAAAATTGAAATGATTTTTTTCATTGTTTTAATGCGGTACGTCGCCACGATTTTTTATTTGTAAAAATTTATTCTTTTAAAACTATTCCGTTTGGTAAGCTTCCAACCGAAATGTCTTTAGTTTTTAAATGAGAGATTGCATCAATGATCGAAACTGTATTTCCTTTTTGATTAACCACAAAAGCCCTTTTCATATCTTTTGAAAAAGTAATTGCGTGTGCATCATTGCCTGAAATAATTGTACCTTTTAAACTCCAAAGATTATTTTTTCGTTCAAAATAAGCAACTTTATTTTCCCCTGCTTGGCAAATCCATAGTTCATTAAGTGTTTGATTATAAGCTATTTGACCAGGTGTAAACACCACATCTAAATAATCAATTACGGTTAAAGTTTTCGTATCAATAACATTAATGGTATGAGCAACTTTATTCTCAACATAAATTTTATCATCAATACCCGACCAAACATTTGTTGGGAAAGCATCTACTTTTATGGTTTTTACAATAGCTTTCGTTTGAGAATTTATCACATATACAAAACTACTTTCACCTAAAGCAACAAAAACATGTTTTCCGTCTTTTGAAAATACTACCTCGCTTGGGTCTGCCCCGAGTGCAACTTTGTTTTTTAAAACTCCATTTGTGGCATTATAAATGAACATTTCGCCTGAATGAGTTGCACTTGCCGACCAAATTTCACTACCATCCACATTAAAAGCAGCATTGAAATTAGTATTCGGTAATGCTATTTTCAATAATGTCGAACCTGTTTTTGTATCAATGACTGCTATTCCACCTTTTTTGTCAGTAGCATTGTGTAAGGCAGCGTGTCCGAGTGTAAAATCATGCTCAGGTGTTGCTACTACTAGCTTTTTGCCATCAGTCGACATATTAATGTGATGTGGAAAACGACCAATCTCTGTCAATTGAATAATATTTTTAACGCTTAATTCATTCAAATCTAAAACTGAAATCGTGTTACTGCCTCCATTTACAACATAAGCCTTCGGATAATCTGTTTCTACCATTGGGACGAGTTCTTCAACAACTTTTTTTGAATTACACGAAAATAAAATTCCTCCCCAAATCAAACTGCCGCTAATAAAACCACTTATTGTATAAATTTTTTTTTTCAAGATCATTGTTTTTGTTTTCTACTATTACAAAACGAATCTATTTAGTTTATCTATATATCAAAAATAAAATATATTGGTTTATGGTATAGAAAATTAAATTCTACCTCCAAGTTTGTAGCGGGTTCCGAAATAAATAACACGACCCACAACTGGACCCCATGCACTTCCTGCATCAAATCTACTTCCAAATGGATTATCTGGAGTGACAATTGGGTCTTTTTGACGGAAATTTGTTAAGTTTTCTCCACCAAGATAAACATCCCATCTTCTAAATGAACGATTTAATTGAGTATTCAGATTCACAAAAGCTGGAGCGTATTGTATTGGCATAGCTTCGTAACTTGTGTGAACATAAGCTGTTGATAAATTTGGGATTCTACGTTGGCCATTGTATTGTAATGTTACATCAAATTTCCATTTATCATAGGGTAGGGCATAGCCGACATTAAACAAAATTCTATCTCTTGGTACAAACATTTTTTGCACCGTTATTTCTTGATTTAAAGATTTCCCAAGTGTTTGCCAAACATCTGAATAGCGATAAGCAACTTTCAACTCAAGTCGAGGAATTGGCATAAGATTTAGTTCAACTTGTGCTGAATTTGCATAATTATTGCCTTGTGAATTATAAAAATATAAGAAATTTGGATGTTCGGTATCGCCAATTAATTGATTATTGAATCGAGTATGGAACAAATCAATAATCAAATTAGATTTGCCGAAAGTTTTGGTTAAGCTTAGTCCATAATTCCACGAAATTTCGGGTCTGATGGCTTCTAAGATGCGTACTGTTCTTGAACTCACTAAATTTCCAAAATATTCGGCAAATGGGTTGGCAGTTCGAAAGCCTTTTCCTGCCGAAAGACGTAAGGCTGTATTTTCGGTTGCATTATATAATACGTGTAGGCGAGGCGTAAAAATCGTACCATAAAGATTATGGAAATCGAGCCTAGTGCCTGCTACTGCGGTTAATTTCTCGAGGTTTTTATAGGTATATTCAAAAAAAACACCTTTTACAATTTCTTCTCTTTTGAAAATCAAGTCAGCAAATTTTTCATCGTAATTATCATATAAAAAACTTAATCCGGCTTTGTATGAATGATTGGTATTACCAAAAATATCTTGATAAATCAAATTACCGTAAAGAGTTTGTTGTTTTCCATTATACGGACGAAAACCGAACTGTGATTTTGAATCATGAAGGACTCCATTAACTATTAATCCTATGCCTCGATATGGTTTTGACTGATAAAGTTTGGCAGTTTTTGAAAAAAACTCAGCCCGATTTGTAGTATTAGAGAATCTATAAATAAGGTTATCAAGCGATAAAGGATTTTTACTGATTTGACCGCCCAAACGTGTATCATAGAGGTATTTTACACCAAATTGAGCCACCATTTTATCAGATTCGTATTTCCAACGATTGATAAAATTAGCTTGCGTGTATTTTGGTAAGTCATAAAAATTATCATTGTTTTTATCAATTGTGGTTTGCATCGTAGAGCCATGAGTAAGTAATGCTACTGACCATTTGGGCTTAATTTCTGTTTTTTGTTTAAAAATATGAGCTAAATTTAGGTTTATTTCTCCACGTCCTAAGCTATTAACGTAGGTATTTAAGTAAACTTTTTCAGCCAAATCTGGTTTTTGAAGCTCAACATTGATTTGTCCTGTCATCGACTCATAACCGTTCACAACCGAACCTGCACCTTTACCAATGTCAATCGATTGAATCCAAGTACCAGGAATATAATTTAGGCCGAAAGTGGTTGCCAATCCTCTAATTGAGGGTATATTTTCCACGTTAGTTTGAACATAAGTTCCAGCCAAACCTAAAAGTTGGATTTGCTTTGCACCCGTAACTGCATCGGCATAACTGACTGAAACTGAGGCGTTTGTTTCGAAACTTTCAGAAAGGTTACAACAAGCAGCTTTTGCTAAAGCCTTTGAAGTTAAGATTTCAGTATGAATCGGCGAAAGTCTATCCATTGAAGTAGAACTGCTTCGAACGACTACTTCCATCAATTGGTTTTCGGATTGAAGATAAACTCTTAAATCTGTTTCATTACTAATATCTAGCGTATCAGATTTATAGCCTACAAAGCTGATAACCAGCTTCTTAGACTTGGTACGGGCAATCGAAAATTTCCCTTCAGTATCCGTTGTTGTTGCTATTTTTGTGCCAAGCCAGTTTACTGTTGCTCCAATGATTGCTTCTTCCTTATTATTACTTTTATCTAAAACTACACCGTTTACGTTTTGGGCAAAGCTTGTACTTCCTGTTATTAGTAGAAGCATGAGGAATTGCCAATTTGTACTTTGTCGAATGTGATTCCTCATTTTATTGATTTTTTATGACAATTCCGTTTGGTTTTTGCCTAACCGGAACGTCTTTGATTTTTGTATGACTAGTAGTATTAACTATTGAAACACTAAGGTTTTTTTGATTTGTTACATAAGCAAGTTTACCATCTTTTGAGAACGCAATTGCATGAGCATCTAAACCAGTTTGTATACTGCCGGCTTTTTTCCATTTATTGTTTTCTCTCACAAAATAATACACAAAACTTTGACCTGCATTACTCACCCACATTTCGTTTAATAATTGATTATAAGCAACATAACCGGGTGTAAAACCTAAATCAACAGTTTCTATAACCTCTAATTTATCGACATTAATTACACTGACTGTCTTTCCGACTTCATTATCGACATACATATTTCCATCTGCTCCAGTCCATGCTCCAACTGGTTCAGTACCCACAGCTATTGTTTTAATAACTTTTTTTGTTTCAATATCTATTACCGAAACCGAATTACTGCCTCCGTTGGCTGCAAAAGCATATTTCCCGTTGGCTGAAAATGTTACTTCTGCTGGTTCTTTTCCGACGGCAATACTATTTTTTAACACCATTGATGTGGCATCAAATACCAAAGTTTTACCATCATGTTCCATTGATGTAGTCCAAATTTCAGTTCCATTAGGAGAGAATATAGAATTATGATTTGGTTTAGAAAGTTCTGTGGTTGAGAGTGTTTTCCCAGTTTTAGCATCAATAATCAAGATTTTTCCGCCTGATTCATGTGTACCTGTATGGCCTTCAGTTAAATCAACTCCCGGAACGCCTATACTCAATTTTGTTCCATCTGGTGAAAGATAGATATGATGCGGAAATACAACTTCGTCTGCCATATTATGAGTTGCGTGCTTATTTACAGGCTGGTTAAGTTTGATTGTACTTGTTTGGTCACTACTTAAGTCAATGACCGAAATTGTAGTGCTTTCTCCATTGATAACAAAGGCAGACGGAGACGTAATATTTAGTAGTGGCTGTTTCTCATCAGTCGAACAAGAAAAAGCTACAACTA
>JAFEIL010000334.1 GCA_017495105.1 Emticicia sp.
GAATACAACCAATTGTGACACAATGACCATGAATGAAAATATTATCGCCAGGATTCAACTTGTCGGCAAAAACCAAATCAGATTTATTTGGGTAATTTATACGGAAAGAAAGCAAATATTGACTTTGCGGATTAAATAAATCTACCTCATAAAATCCTTCTGGAATTTGGCGGTCTCCTGAACGGCGTTTCGGACCTAAAACACCAGTAGAAGCACAATATTCGTATGATTTTAACAATATAAAAGTGTCATCTGCTTTATTTTTTGCCCAAACTTCCAATTTCTGTTCCTTTTTGAACGCTCTTAAAAACAAATCAAAACTGTTAGAATTGATATTTTTTGAAGAAAGTAATTCGCCTATGGCTTTACCTTTCTTTCGATTGGCTTCTTGAACTCTAAGAAACTTGAGTTGTTGTTCAAAAAAATTTAATGGTGGTGTCATTGACATAAGAATTGATGTCAAAAAAATCATTATAAATGTTTTTTTCATTTTAGTTATTAAAGGAATATAAAATAGGAAAGGATGTATATTTTTTTGGACGCTTCACATTTAAGACGCAAAAATTTCAAAAAGTATACAAATTCAACCAATTTTATTTTTCAAATAACCATTTCATGAAAATAGGCATGGCTTCGCTCCAAGTTTTTAGGTTATGTTCACCACCCTCAATTTCCACATATTCAATATCTTCGCCTCTTTTATAACCTTTAGCCTCTAATTCTTTGATTAAATCAAGCGTATCATCAATTGAATCGATAATACCGTTTTTATTTCGGTCGTCTTGTTCATCATTTGTGCCACATTCGAACCAAAACTTTTGGCCTTTACTAAAACTTCCTTCACGAACCAACACCTGCATAATACGGTCATTATGATCATCGTAGCCATCTTCATAAGCTTTCTTTCGCCACCAAAATGAACCACTAAAAACCCCAACTTTAGAAAAAAAACTAGGATTCCCCCAAACTAAATCCATAGCTGAAAGTCCACCTAATGAAAAACCGCAGAAATAATTATCAATATTGAGACTCGATACTTTATAATTAGAAATCACAAATGGAAAGAGCTCCGAGGTAATAAAGCTTTGGTAGGCACCAGCCAAATTTCCTCGATTTTTGTAATCAGAAATAGAAGCTGTTCCGTATTCCTGCAAGCGTGAAGGCGGAAATTCGCTTTCATTAGCATGTAATCCCACAAAAACCAAGGGTTGAATTGTCGAAGCAGCGTACAAATTATTTAAGGTCTGCTCAATTTTAAGTTGGTCAAAATCTTGACCATCATTCATGTACAAAACTTTCAAATTTGTTATTTTTTCATAGTTAGGTGGTAAAATTACATCATAAATCACCTCACGATTAAGAAATTTAGATTGGAATTTTTGGTTTTTAAAAACAGAGACTTTTTGCACTTAATACGTTTTTGTGTTGAATAATTCGACAAATTTAGTAATTACTTGGTCTTTGAAAATAAAAAAAATAAAAATCATTTGTTTCATTGGTAAAATTGAACTAATATTTGAAATATGTTTTAGATTTCGCTAAACGCAAATATTCAATTTATAAAGTTTATCGAATGGCAATAAACAAAATATACTTTTTTGTTTATTACATAACACAATATTATTAAACTGTTTAAATTTACTTATATCTTAATAATCAATACTTTATTTGGTAGAAAATTTTTAAAAGTAAAAACAAAATACGAATTTTGCACTTTCATCAAACATACTTTGAATATTTATGAAAGAAAAAAATATAAAGTTTTATTCGCATATCCTAAGCCGGGACATAAATATACAGATTAGTGGGCATTGGGGATACCCCATTTTAATGTTTCCAACATCAATGGGAGGTTATCTACAAAACAAAGAGTTTGGTCTTCTCGACACAGTAGATGATTTGGTTGATGCAGGCAAAATAAAACTTTACAACGTAGAAAGTATAGATTTTCAAAGTTTTTATGCCAAAGATTTGCCTGCACAAGCAAAGATTTATAACTATAATTTATACACACAGTTTCTGAAAGAAGAAATTAGTACCTGCCATTCAAATTGAATGTGGCGTGCATAGAATCGCAGTTGCAGGTTGTAGTTTTGGTGGATATCATTGCACAAATTTTGCATTTAAAAACCCAGATTTAGTAGCTCACCTATTTAGCATGAGTGGTGCATTTAGTATTAAAAGTTTTTTGAAAAGCCACTACGATGACAATGTGTATTTCAACGAACCAATGGATTTTATGAATCATGTTGAATCATGGAAATTTAACCACATGAATATCGTTTTGGGAACATCAGATGGGGATATTTGCCGTGAAGATAACCTTAATATGTCAAGACTTTTGGCAAAAAAGGGCATCAATCACTGGTATGACGAAAAACGTTGGGCAAGTCACGATTGGCCACTTTGGAAAATAATGTTTTCGGAGTATGTTAGAAAAATACCACTTCACATCTAAAAATTGGTTATTTATTACAGAAAACTGGTAATTGAAAAGGTACATTTTTATCATAAATCGTGCTTTAAATACCCCACAAGCACAGCAT
>JAFEIL010000282.1 GCA_017495105.1 Emticicia sp.
AACTGATACAACGAGTTATTAGTTTTTGGTGATTGGTTATCCGTCATTTGTATTTTTTTCCTTTAAAACAAGTTCATCAGTAACAAATTTCCCAGCAACCAATAACAAATTCCAAATTTTACAAAAAAATCATTCTCTTTTCCACTTTCTTTCATAAAATTCGGTCTAAATTTGTCATTTAATTTAAAGGTGAAACAAAATAGTTATTTTAGTTAAAAATAATAGTTTGCAGCAAAAAAAGATTTGATATTCTCAAAAAAACAATGCAGATGTTATATTTTATTAAAATTAAACTACTGTAGACTACAGACTGTTGACTGTTGGACTACTTCAAAGCCTAATCACGCAAATAAAGCCAGATTTTTATGCTTTCACATTTATTAATCAAGAATTATGCACTTATTGAGCATCTCGAACTTAAGCCCGATGCTCATTTTAATATAGTTACAGGCGAAACTGGTGCGGGTAAATCAATTATGCTCGGTGCAATTGGTTTATTGCTAGGCAATAGAGCTGATACAAAAACACTATACAACGAGTCGGAAAAATGTATTATTGAAGGTACATTTGATATGGCAGGATTTTATATCAAAAATATTTTTGAAGAAGAAGAACTCGACTTCGAAAGTTCGTGTATTTTGCGTCGAGAGATTTCACCAAGTGGAAAATCAAGGGCGTTTATCAACGATACACCTGTTACGCTTGAAACGCTTCGCAAAATTGCCTCTCAGTTGATGGATATTCATTCGCAGCATGATTCGATATTGCTTGGCTCAAACGAATATCAGCTAAGAATTGTCGATACTTATGCCCAATGCCACGATAAATTGGTTGAATATCAAGAAAAGTATCGCACTTACAAAAAACTTCAAGATGCCTATCAGCAGCTACAAATTGAGGCTGACCAAAATAAAAAAGAATTTGATTTTAATAATTTTCAGCTGGAAGAGCTCGTAAAGGCGAAACTAAATCCTAACGAACAAGAACTGCTCGAACAAGAACTCAATATTTTAGAACACGCCGAAGAGGTGAAACTCCGCTTAAAGACAGTTTACGAATCACTCAATAATTCAGAGCAATCTATCCTTTCGGTACTACAATCTACAGTTAGTTCATTGACTCCTATTGCAAGCTATTCTCCTGATTATCAACAATATAAAGATAGGATTCAAAGCTGTTTATTGGAATTAAAAGACGTTTCTCGTGATATTGAATCTGAAGAAGATAATATAGAACTTGATGGACAGAAAATAATTGAGATTCAAGACCGACTGAATTTACTTTATAAACTTCATCAAAAACACGCCGTAAAGTCAAATGGTGAATTGCTCGAAATTCAAGCAATTTTGGAAGAAAAAGTAAATAAAGTACTCAATTTGAGCGAAAACCTTTCAGCAGCCAAAGAACGTGTAAGTAAAGCGTTCGATGCCGCAACCAAAATGGCCGAATCACTTTCAAAAATACGTCAAAAGGTTTTACCAGAAATCGAAAAACGAGTAATTGGCTTATTGATTGAGCTAGGAATGCCGAATGCTATCCTCAAAATTCAACACCAAAATATTCAGCTCAACAGTGAGGGAATCGATCAAATCAATTTCTTGTTTAGTGCAAATAAAGGCGTTACACCTCGACAATTAAAAGATGTAGCTTCGGGCGGAGAATTTTCTCGCTTGATGCTTGCAATAAAATACGTTTTAGGTGATAAACGCTCTTTACCAACCATCATTTTTGACGAAATCGATACAGGAATTTCGGGTGAAGTAGCTATAAAAGTTGGAAAAATGATGCGAGAAATGGCACAAAGTATTCAAGTAATTGCCATTACTCATCTTCACCAAATTGCTGGCCGTGGTTCGTCTCATTTCTTTGTTTACAAAGATAATTCATCTGCCAAAACAGTTAGCCGTATCAAACAGTTAAGTCAAGACGAACGAATTATTGAAATTGCAAAAATGATTGGTGGTGAAAACCCATCTGAAAATGCGATTCATAGTGCTATTGAAATGCTTGGCATCACACATTAATAATCAAATATTTACACCAAAAAGATAAAAAATGAAGAATTTACTAACTACCTTACTTGTTGTATTTTCACTAGCTTGTACCGATAAATCTGCCGAAGAAGCAGCCAAACTCAAAGAGGAGACTTTCAAGATTCATGATGAAGTAATGCCTATCAGTATGAATTTAGAAGATTTAAAAGCCAAAGTAATGAAAAAAGCAGAAGCTGATACGACCTTGAAGAAATCGGCTCTTGATATTTCTTTAGTTCTTGATAAAGCCTACACTGACATGGAAACTTGGATGCCAAAACTTGGCGAAGCGGCTGATATGAAAGATGGTGAAGAAAAAGTAAAAGCACTAACGACATTGAAAGCAGAAGGTGAGCAATTGAAGCAATCAACACTTGATGCCAAGAAAAAAGCCGAAGAGTTTTTAAAATAAAATTAATCTAATACCAAATAAGAATTTGAGAAGGTTTGCACTTTAAGCCTTCTCAAATTTTATAATCTGCATGAAAAAAATCATTATTTCTGCTTTCATTATCATTGCAGCAACTTCAATATTTTCTTGCGAAAGCTCTTCTCGCAAATTACCTATTTTGGGTGAAAGAGATTTCATCAATGGAGACTCTGTTTTTCACACCATTCCAGATTTTTCTTTAATAAATCAAGATAGTTTACCTATCACAAATAAAACCTACGAAGGAAAAATCTATATAGCAGATTTCTTTTTTACGACCTGCCCTACAATTTGCCCCGTAATGAAAAAACAAATGTTACGGGTTTATGAAAAATACAAAGAAAATCCAAAAGTTGGTATTTTATCTCACACAATCGATCCTCGTCACGATTCTGTAAAGGTTCTTAAGGAGTTTTCAACTAGACTTGGAATCGATGGTAAAATTTGGAATTTTGTGACAGGAGATAAGTCAAAAATATATGAACTTGGAGAAAAATCTTACTATATAACAGCCGGAGAAGATTCAACCGCTGCGGGTGGTATCATTCATAGTGGAGCATTTATTTTAGTCGATACAAAACGCAGAGTAAGAGGTATATATGATGGCACAAAAGAAACAGATGTGACGAAATTGATAAAAGACATGGAAGTTTTATTAAACGAAAAATAAAATATGAGAAACGAGATTAGATATACTGGATGGGACGAACTGGAAAATTCTCTATTTATTAAGTCATTAAAAATGGTTTACGAATTTATCAAAAAAACTTGGACTAAATTTTTTATAATCACTTTTTCAATTATTACTCTTACTTCATGCCAGTCGGAAGAGAAGATAAAACTGGAGCAATATTATATCGGAGGTAAAGAAGTTTATGAGCTAAACTGTGCAAATTGTCACCAAAAAGATGGAAAAGGACTACAAAGTCTATATCCGCCTGTTGCAGGAAGTGATTATTTAAGAAATAAAGATAAAGTAATTTACCTCATAAAAAACGGACTCGTAGGCGAAATTTTGGTAAATGGAAAGAAATTTAACCAGCCTATGCCAGCCAATAATCAATTGACAAATCTTGATATTGCCGAAGTTGTTACCTACATTTATAACGAATGGAATGGAGAGACTAAAATTACAGAGGTGAAAGAGGTTGAGAAAGTTTTGAAAAGAAAATAAAGGGACTTTGCTAAAAGCGAAGCCTTCCTTAAATATCAAACTACGCTTCTTATCAATCGAATAGCAATTCCATAAAAAATCACCATTCCAACAAATATTAAACCCCAAGAAGTAAGCGTTGATTCTTTAAAATGAAGAAAAAAAGCAGTACCAACAATTCCAACCCAAAAGAATAATTTTGCCATAAATCGCTGATTTTTTCTATTATTTCGTTCTTCTGAAGGCTGTAAACTCGCCTTACTTGAAAAAATGCCATTTCCTGCAAAGATGCTTGATGGATGAATATTTTGCCTAAAATTACCACTGGCAAACAAAAATAGCGAAAGTGCTACACCCAATAAACGAGGTTTTTCATACTCAAAATCATTAAGTAAGAAATAAAACAATATCAAGCCCAATGCAGATAAATATGCTGACCAAATCAGACGAATTCGTTTGGCACTTTTCATCAATAATTCCGCATTAGGCTTTCGGCTATCCAAAAACTGCATTAATAAAGGAAAAAAATAAAAAAATAAAACAGCTATTATATAAAAATAGAGTTTGTTTTGGTGAATGAGCGAGAGCTTTGGTTGCCAATTGAAATAAACATAGGCAAACGGCAGCATAATAATTGCCAAAATCAGCAATTCAAACGGTGTGTTTTTTTTCATCTTATGTAGATTAATTAGTCCACGATAATGGTCAACAGTTATCAAGCTATCACAGTTGAAAATGATTTTAGTTTATTGATTAGACAGCTTTGAACCATTCTACTTGCTAACATGCAGACGATTTTCTGGTTTTTCGACTTGTACAGTATTTGGTTTAAATTGCATAAACCAAACCATAATTTCGTCTATAACGGTCATATTGAGGGAATATAAAACAAACTGACCTTTCTTCACCGAAGCCACTAAATCAGCTTGACGAAGCAAATCTAAATGATGCGAAATACTAGGTTTACTCATATCAAATTTATCCGCAATATCACCAGCAGTCATATCGCCATCTTTCAGCAATTCTAATATCTCTCGGCGAGTAGCATCATTCAATGCTCTAAATAAAATGTTCATAATATTTCAATTATATCAATTGATAAATACAAATATGTATTTTCTGATTCAAAAATACAAATTTTTCATTACATATTTAGATAACCTTCTAATCATAATTGATTAACTTGGTAAGTTTTCTTAGAAAAACACAATTCTAAAATCATTTTTCTAACATTGGTATATAAATTGTTATATTTGCAAGCCCCCTCGCCCCTAAAGGGGGGCTTTATTAAAGAATCTAAATTTAAACTCCCCTTCAGGGGCTGGGGGTATTGGGGTTTATGAAAGTATTAAAATTCGGTGGAACATCAGTTGGAACGGTTGAAAGTATCAATCAAGTTATACAGATTTTACAAGAAAACCTCAATGAGGGATACAAAATTGCTGTAGTTTATTCAGCAATGGGAGGTGTTACTAATCGCCTTATCGAGATTGGCAAACTGGCTGCCACTTCTGATTTAGAATATTTACAACTATTAAAATTAGTTGAAGATCGTCATTTCGCTGCCGTTAGAGGTCTGATTGACGTAAAAAACCAAAGTAGTGCCATCGCAAAAGTAAAAGGTTTGCTCAATGAACTTGAAGACTTGCTTCGGGGAGTTTTCTTAATAAAAGAACTTTCGGCTCGAACGAATGATTTTATAATAAGTTTTGGTGAAAGACTTTCTACAACAATTGTAACCGAAGCTCTTAAAAATAGAGGCATTGAGGCAGACTATTTAGATGCCCGAAAGGTTATAAAAACAGATGACCATTTTGGATACGCGGAAGTAATTACCGATTTGACTAACGAATTAATCAGAAAGCATTTTTCAAAAACTAATAAACTCCAATGTATTACTGGTTTTATCGGTTCAACAATTGATGGCGTAACAACTACACTTGGTCGTGGAGGTTCCGATTATACAGGTTCAATTTTCGGTGCTGCACTCAATGCAAGTGTCATCGAAATCTGGACAGATGTAAATGGTATGCTCACTTCCGACCCTCGAAAAGTTAAAAATGCATTTACGATTCCGACTATTACTTATGCCGAAGCAATGGAATTATCGCATTTTGGGGCAAAAGTTATTTATCCGCCAAGCCTCACTCCTGCTTTTCAAAAAAACATTCCTTTAAAAATATTAAATACTTTCAATCATCATCATGAAGGTACAATTATTAGCAAAACTGCCAACACTAAAGAATACTCAATAACCGGAATTTCTTCGATTGATGACATCGCTTTGGTCAACGTACAAGGTGGAGGCATGATGGGTGTCGCTGGGGTTTCTGCCAAACTATTTTCAATTTTGGCAGCCAATAAAATCAGCGTTATTTTGATTTCACAGGCTTCTTCTGAGCATTCAATATGCTTTGCAGTTGACCCAAAAACGGCCTATGGAGTTAAAGAAATTTTGGATGAAGGTTTTGCTACCGAAATTGCACTAGGTTTGGTTGATAATATTTCAATCGAGCAAAACTTATCGGTAATTGCAGTGGTAGGTGAAGGTATGAAATCAAGTACGGGTACTTCAGGTAAACTCTTTACGGTACTTGGCAAAAATGGAATTAATGTGGTAGCTACTGCACAGGGGTCGTCGGAGTTAAATATTTCGGTAGTCATCTACAAAAAAGATATTACTAAAGCTCTAAATGCCATTCACGAAACCTTTTTTCAGGTTGATGGTTTAACACTAAACTTATATTTAGTTGGTGCTACAGGATTGATTGGGAGTACTCTTTTAAGACAAATTCAAGAACAAAAAGAATATTTAAAGCAACGCAAAAACCTTAATATTAGACTTGTAGGCATCACTAATACCAAAAAGATGTTATTGAACGAAGGTGGAATAAGTCTCGAAAATTGGAAAGAAGAGTTACTTGAAAATGGCGAAATAGCCAACATAGGCTCATTTGTATCTGATGTACAAGATTTGAATTTGCCATATAGTGTTTTTGTAGATTGTACGGCCGATAAAAATATCGTACAATATTATTACTCTCTCTTGAGTAGCAGCGTATCAATCGTTACGCCAAATAAAGTTGCTAATTCGGGTAGATACGAGCAGTATTTTATGCTTCAAAAAGCCGCCCAAAAACACGGTGTAAAGTTTTTGTATGAAACAAACGTGGGTGCAGGTTTACCTATTATAAACACTTTACAAGGTTTGATAACAAGTGGCGATAAAATAAATAAAATTGAGGCGGTACTTTCAGGAACATTAGCATATATTTTCAATAATTTCAAAGTTGGAGATAGATTCGTAGATGTTGTAAAAGCAGCAAAAGCAAAAGGATATACCGAACCTGACCCAAGAGATGATTTAAGTGGACAGGATGTAGCTCGTAAAATCTTGATTTTATCTCGTGAAGCAGGTTTAAAACTCGAACCAGAAGACGTAACAATCATCAATTTATTGAATGATGCCTGTCTGAATGCACCTTCAGTAGAAGCCTTTCTTGAAGAACTTGAAAAAGACAATGACCGTTTCGAGAAATTACTGAAAGATGCCGAAGCAAACGATGAGGTTTTAAGATTCATTGCCTCACTCGATAATGATAATAAAGCAAGCATCGGTTTAAAATCTGTTGGACGTTTACATCCATTCTTTAATTTGGCTGGTTCTGAAAACATCATTTCATTTACCACCGAACGATACAAATATAATCCATTAGTAGTAAAAGGCCCAGGAGCGGGTGCAGAGGTAACAGCATCAGGCGTATTTGCTGACATTATGAGTATTAGTAGCTATTTGGTATAAAAAGCACAAAATTTTGAAGTAGTAAAGGCACAAAGTGTAGGAAATATTCTATCATTTTGTGCCTTATTTCTTAATTTTATTTTAGCTTTTAATATATTTATACCAATATACCCTCGCCTTTCTATGCCTTAATTATTTTTTCGCAAACTTCAAAGAAGCTGAATTTAGGCAATAACGTAGACCTGTTGGTTTTGGGCCATCTTCGAAAACGTGACCTAAATGTCCTTTGCAACGAGCACAAACAACCTCCGTCCTGACCATTCCATAAGTATTATCTGAATGTTCTTCTACGTTACATTCATTGATTGGTTTCCAAAAACTTGGCCAACCTGTACCCGATTCAAATTTTGTATCTGATGTAAAAAGCTCTAAATCACAACCGATACATTTATAAACACCTTTATCGTGATTGTCCCAATAAATCCCCGAAAATGCTCTTTCAGTACCTGCTTTTCGCGATACATTAAACTGTTCAGCATTCAATTGTTTTTTCCAATCGGCATCAGTTTTCTTAATTACTTCAATTTTACAATCTGATTTTTTTGATTTTCCATTTTGTGAATAACCCTGACAAGCAAGAAACACGAATGACATTAATAAAAGCATTATTTTTTTCATAATCTTTTCGATTTATAGATGTTTTG
>JAFEIL010000371.1 GCA_017495105.1 Emticicia sp.
TATCACAAGCATAAATCAATAGTTGATTTTGAAGTTTTTGCTTGACATCAAAGCAAGGTTGTAGAAAGCCCGAATTATCAAAAACCAATTCGGCAGGAATGATATTTTTTTTAATCAATAATTGTGGTCCATAAATATCTTTTAGAATCAAGTCTAGCAAATGAGCTCTTTGTTTGAGTCCTTTTTCGATATTTTGCCATTCTTTCTGATGAATCAAAAAAGGAATCGGGTCGAGTTTCCATGCACGATTTCCGCCATTATCTGCATTATAAACATTATAAGTAACACCGTTTTCTTTGAGCTTATTGATAATTTCTTGGTTACGCAGCTCCAACTCTTCCATTCCAATCGACTCCAAAGTGTCGAAAAGGCTTTGCCAATAAGGTTTTACCTGACCATCATGGTCAATTACTTCATCGTAGGAGTTAATTGTTTTTTTATATGAATTGAGCAGGCTCAAAGATAAATTTTCTGTCATTTAATACTTTTAAAGGTCGTACACAAATTAATGCTTTTTAACTGGAAAAAGCCAATAAATTTTTGAATTAAACCTTGAATTCAATTTTTAAATGCAATTTTCTTGTTTTTAAGCCAGGTTTAAGTTTTTAACCCAAAAGTTGTAATTGATACTGGAGTTTACGAAATATGTTTTTTCTTAAAGGTTTGGCTTTTAATCATCAAGTGGTATATTAAGTTTATTTTGTTTTTGTTTTATTGGAAAAAATGAAAAAATGATTCACTTTGCATCGAAATTAATTCAAATTAAAAAAGCCCATTAATTTTTCCAATGCCAATAAAAGTCTTAATTATTATTCCATGTTTCAACGAAGAAAAGTCAATTGTATCGTTATTAAGCGAACTCTTGACGATTAACTTTTCAAATAAATATTGGATTGAAATTGCAGTGGTTAATGATGGCTCACAAGATAAAACTGTCGAAGTTGTAAGTCAGTTTAATGTAATTATTTTAGATTTACCTGTAAATATTGGTATCGGCGGAGCAGTGCAAACTGGTTTTAAATACGCTTTTGAGAATGACTTTGAAATCGCAATTCAAGTGGATGGTGATGGGCAGCATCCACCATTGGAGATTCTAAAAATGTTAAAAGCTTATGAAGAAAATCCTTCAAATATCATCATAGGCTCACGATTTATCGTTAAACAAGGTTTTCAATCCTCAACTTTGAGAAGAATTGGGATATTTTATTTACACTTTCTCAACAAAATTTTCACCCAAAAAAATATTTATGATAGTACTTCTGGTTTTCGACTTTTTGATAAAAAAGCCATCGCTTTAGCCGCCCGATATTATCCTGACGAGTATCCCGAACCAGAATCTTTAGTTATTTTTGCAAAGGCAGGTTTTTCGATTTCAGAAATTCCTGTGATGATGAAACCTCGACAAGCTGGACAATCATCAATTCGATATTTTTCTCAAGTATATTACATTATTAAGGTTACAATTGCTATGTTTTTTTCTTATATTCGGAAAGTAAATTAATACGGTCATGCAGAAAATTCAGATTATTATTATCTTTATCAATAGCCTTTTGCTATTCTATATCGCTCGGTTGATTATTAAAGGAAAACTGCGAGAGGAATATATCATAGCTTGGATAGTCTGTACTGTTTTACTGATGTTTTTTTCGTTTTGGAGAAATGGCTTAGAAGTGTTGGCAAAAGCATTCGGAATATTTGAAGCACCAAACTTAGTTTTTATATCATTCATTTTTATCATTTTGATTTATTTACTTCATTTGTCTATCGTAAATACCAAACTTCAAAAAGATATTACAAAACTAACGCAAGAAATAGCTTTGATGAAGCAAAATCTAAAAAAAGATGAAGCAAACGATGCAGCATGAAGCCAAATTATTTGCCCAATATCTTGGTGTAAAAGTCGATGATAAAGTTTTGCTGACAAAATACAGTGATGCCATCGAAAAACTGAAATTCAGTTTGAATGAAAAAGAAGAAAATATACTGAGGTATTTACTTAAAATGCCGTTTTTATTGCCATTTATAGATGGAGCTTGGGCGTTTTTAAAACCAGAAAACGGTATTAGAAAGCGAATTTTGGTAATGAATGCTTTAATAGAAACTCAACCTCAATATGTACAGTTTTTTTTGAATCAAAAAGACGTTCCATTTCCAATTATAAAATTGATTTTTAGAGGTTTGGTGGCAGTTTTGAGAGGAATTATTGGCGTTTTATTGTTACTACTTTTTGGATGGAAATAATTGATTATATCGTTGTGGGTTCGGGTTGTACAGGTGCAATGACTGCCGAAACACTTGCTGAATCGGGCAAGAGGGTTTTGGTGCTTGATGTAGGCATAGAAAACGAAAGTCCAAGCGAGGTAAATGCTGATTTTATTACAAAAAGATACACTGAAAAACAACAAGCTGATTTTTTTCTGGGTAAAGAATTTGAAGTTTTGAGCGAAAACACGCACCCAAACATGCCACAACAAATGGCTCAACGGAAGTTTATGACTGAGCTAACAGATAGGTTTTTGCCTGTTGCGTCTGAAAACTTTTTTCCTGCAGAATCTTTAGCTTTAGGCGGGCTTGGAAATGGTTGGGGGCTGGGAAGTTGTGTTTTTTCAGCTAATGAACTCAAAAAAGTAGGTCTTTCGACTGATTTAATGAACAAATCGTATAAAATTATTGCTAATCGAATTGGAATTTCAGGTGAGAAAAATGATGATGCAAGTACTTTTTGTCATAATAACTTTATTGATTTACAGCCTTCAATAAAACTTAATCCTGCCGCTGAAAGTTTGTATTCACAATATCGTAAAAAGGAAACTTATTTTAAACAAAAAAAACTCTATATTGGTCGGCCTGCCCTTGCACTTTTAACAGAAAATAAAGATAATCGACAAGCATATTCATACAAAGATTTAGATTTTTATACCAACGAAGATAATAGTGCTTATCGACCAGCTATTACCATTCAAAATTTGCTAAAAACAGGCAAAATCGAGTATCAAAAAGGCTGGTTAGCCTTGCGTTTTTGGGAAGAACATAATTATTCTGTTTTAGAATGTCTGCACATTGAAACCAATAAAAAAAAGCTGTTTTTTGCTACTAAATTAATTCTTTCGGCAAGCACGCTCAGCACCGCCCGAATTGTGATGAGGTCGTTTCAAAAAAGAGATAAATTACCAATTTTATGTAATGCTTATACGTATATTCCAATGGTTTATTGGCCATTCATTGGTAGGCGGAACATCGACAAGTTTTGTGGTTTGGTGCAATTGGCCATGTTTTATGATAAAAACGCTGACCATTCCGAAGTTGCAATGGCTTCTATTTATAATTATCGGTCAATGCTTAATTTTAGGATTTTAAAACAAATGCCACTTAATTATGCAGATGGGATGAGATTTCTACAACTTTTAAGTCCTGCCTTATTTATTGCGGGCATTTTTCATCCAGCCGACTATCAAAAACAAAATTTTATTCAGTTACAAAAATCAAATTCGCTATCTGGCGATACATTATTCACTAATTATACTTTTGAAGAAAACGAAGCAAACCAAATTGTTGAAACAGAAAAATTATACGCAAAAGCTTTCTATAAGCTTAATTGCTTGATTTTAAGTAAGATAAGTACAAATGCAGGAGCAAGTATTCATTATTCAGGCACATTGCCTTTCAGCGAAAACGAGCAATTATTTCATTTATCACCAGAAGGGAAATTGTACGGAACAAATAATGTTTTTGTGGCTGACGGCTCTGGATTTAAGTTTCTTCCAGGCAAAGGTTTAACTTTGTCTTTAATGGCAAATGCTCATATAGTTGCTCAAAATGTATTAAAAAATGTGTAGAACTATTGCAATAACTGGAGCAAATGGCTTTATAGGAAAGGCTTTCGTAAAGGCTTTAGTCGAAAAAAACTATCAAATAAAAGCATTGGTTAGGACAATCCCAAGCTATAAATCTGAAGGTGTTTCTTATCATTTATTTAGCTTGGAAGATGATTTAGACAAAAAGCTATTTGAAGACGTTGATATTTGTATTCATTTGGCTTTTCAGTTTGAAAAACAAGAGCGAAATGGAATGGATGTCAATATTTTTGCGGCCGAAAACTTGAAAAGATTAAATTTAGCCAAATATGTTTTCATATCAAGTTTTGCGGCGGCGAGTCCAGTTACGGATTCATATTATGGAAAATGTAAGCTGTCGGTAGAAGCATTTTTTAAAGATGATTTGATTATCCGACCTGCCTTAGTTTTGGGTGCTGGAGGTTTATTTGAAAGACTAAAAGTGCAATTATCAAAAACTAAATTTGTGCCTTTATTAAATGATGGAAAACAAATTATTCAAACAATTTTACTGGAAGATTTGGTAGATTCAAGCATTTATTTAATTGAAAATCAAGCGAAAGGTGTTTTTCATCTTGCTAATGCTGAAAAGGTATTTTACAAAGTTTTTATCTTGAAAATTGCTAAAAAACTACAGATAAAACTCTTTTTTTTACCAATTCCAGTTTTTTTGATGAAAATTATTTTGGCTTTTTTTGAGCTATTTCCGAAACCACCCATCAATAAAGATAACCTAATAGGCTTACTTACTTCAAAGTATATTGATACTACATCTGAGCAAAAAATGATGCCTCAAAAATGGCACTCATTTAAAGAAAGTTTGGAGAGAATAAAGTTATAAACTTTGTATTATTTCCAAACAATAATATCATTCAAAATCAAATAATCCATATCGGCATTGGCAAACGAACTAACAGCGTCATGTGGCGTACAAACGATTGGCTCACCTTTGATATTAAATGAAGTATTAATCAAAATAGGGTAGCCACTCATTATTTCAAAAGTTTTCAAAAGTTTTTGCATCGGAGCATTCTCTTTTTTATTCACTGTCTGAATCCTTACAGTGCCGTCAACGTGTGTCAACGATGGCAGAATACTGCGGTATTTTTTTCTCACATTGTAAACCAACAGCATATATGGATTTGGATAATCATGGTCGAAAAACGTCCCACAATCTTCTTCTGTCACAATAGCAGCAAAAGGGCGAAAGGCTTCTCGGAATTTAACTCGTTTATTCAAAATGTCCTTCATGTCTTTATCCATCGGATTCGCCAAAATACTCCGATTCCCCAATGCTCTTGGGCCAAATTCCATTCTGCCTTGAAACCACGCAATAATTTTATTTTGCATCAGTTTTTCGGCAGTAAAACTATAAATTTCATCTCCTGCAATTCGATACGGAAGCCCAGCTTCTTCGATAGCTTTTAAACAAGTTGTATTATCATATTTAGGGCCTAAAAAAGCCGTTTTTTGCCTTTTTCTTGGCTGATTTAGATTTTGATGGTTGAGCAATAAAGCTGCACCAATCGCCGTACCCGAATCGCCTGCGGCGGGCTGAATAAAAATATCTTTAAATAAACCCGATTTGGCAAGGATACCATTAGTAACGCTATTGAGAGCAACCCCGCCAGCCATGCACAAATTGTTGCTTTTAGTTACTTTTTTAAGAAATTTTGCCATGTGCATAACCACATCTTCCACTATATGTTGTGCGGCTGCCGCTACTTCTAATTCATGTTCAGTCCAGTCTTTGCCTTCTTTTTTTGACTCACCAAATAGTTTCGTAAACTTCTCATTCACGCCCGATTTTCGAGTATAATGATAGGAGAAATAGCTCATATCAAAGTCAAATCCGCCATTCTCTTTCAATCGAAAAAGTTTTTTCATTTGCTCATAAACTTTTCCATCAGGATTGCCATAAGATGCCAAACCCATCATTTTTCCAGGCCCTTCAATGAGTTTAAATCCTAAATGAATCGAAACTGCTTGATAGAAAGCACCCAAAGAATAGGGGGTATTGACAGTCTGAATTTTACGAATATTATTACCTTTTCCTTCGGCCAATAGAGTTGTTGCCCATTCGCCCGCCCCGTCAATGGTCAAGATTGCTGATTCTTCAAAAGGAGAGGGGAAAAACGCACTTGCCGCATGGCAAAGGTGATGTTCTAAAAAATGAAATTTAAACTTTGGGTTTTGTGCTTGAAAGGATTTTTTGAGCTTTTCGGGAAGTTTATACATATCCAAAAGATAGTTCAACATTCCTAAATTTTCTTCTACTTCAAAACTTCGTTGTTCTCTTAAAAGCGTCGGAACTTTATCCCAAAATTTTAGTAAGTAAATAGGTATTTTTGATAAAGAAATCGTAGGATTCCAGAAAAAAGCTATGTGATCGAGGTCATCAATGGTAAGGTTTTCGTAATCAAGACAAGCACGAATAGCCGTTTCGGGAAATCCTCCTGCATGTTTTTTTCGATTGAGTCGTTCTTCTTCAACAGCAAAAGCAATTTCACTATTGATTATTAAAGCCGCTGCCGAATCGTGTCCGTAGCTATTAAATCCTAAAATTTTCATGCTTATTTAATCTTCTGATATGCTTCTTCAAGATTTCCTTTCAAAAGTTGGTTGTTTGGATTGATTTTTAAACCTTTTTCACCAATTTTAATCGCTTTTTCAAAATCTCCAAGTCGATTATAGGCCGCACAAATATTGTTGTAAGCAAGATCATATGTAGGGCGAAGTTTTATAGCTTCATTAGCGGCATCAATACATCGCTTAAAATCACCTTTATTATAATATTCAAGACTTAAATTAAGGTAATTTTCAGGTGTTAGATTAGCCTTATTTATCGTCAACAAATCGTTTGATTTACTTTGCAAAGTTTCTTTTGTTTCTAGTAATTTTTGATGATTTTGACTTAAACTTAACCCTTTTTCAAGTATTTTTTTTGCTTCATTTATCCTACTTGTATTCATCAAAAATTGTGCATAATAGTTGTAGGCTTCAGGCACATTTGGATTAAGTTCAATTCCTTTTTTAAAATTAGCCTCGGCCGTTATTTTATCGCCCACCGCACCTTTTGCAATACCCATATTGATATATCCATAGGCGTATTCTGGCCAAAGGGTTATAGTCCGTTGGAAACAAATAATTGCATTATTAAAGTCTCCTTTTTGCATTAAAGCGAGTCCATAATTCATCCAACCTCGTCCATTATTGGGGGCTTTTATGGTACATTCTTGCCAAAGGAGCTCTTCTGTAGCCCAAATCTTATTTCGTTGTCGAGTTCCGTAACCATGAATTGATAAAAAGATAAAACTTACGGTAATTATCGCCCACTTTGAAGTCGTTTTTTCAAGTAAACGATGCTCAACAATGCTATTTCTAAAATATGTTGAACAAGCAATAAATAAACCAATATAAGGAAAAAAAGTACGGTGGTCGTTTAAAACTTCAGCAAATGAAAAAATGCTTGAAGTAGGCAATAAAGCTATAAAAAACCAAAGAATACCAAAGGTAATAGGCCTGTTTTTTATATTAAAAGAACATTTATAAGCAACAATTAAAAGCCCCAAAACAAACAAAAGACCCGCTAAAACCCTATCGTCGCTGTATGGAATAATATTCCAGTCGGAATCAACAACTAAATTGATTGGCAAAACGAAGTTATAGGTATAGTGAAATATTACGAAAGGTTGCGTAAATAAATATTGAAGCATACTCGCTCCGCCCGATTCCCAATGAGTAGGGGTCTTTGTCCGTGAAAACAAGAACAAAGCTATAGATAGTCCGAAAGGGAGAGCCACTTGTTTAATAACTGTAAATAATTTGCCCGAAAACCATTGTTTTACTGAAAGTTTTTGCTCAAAAAGTAGTTTGTAAATTCCCAAAAGCGGAATAAACATCATGGTCAATTCTTTTACAAAAAAACCAAGAAAAGCAGGAATGAAATAAAGATAATATTTATGACTTTTAGGAAAATAAAGATATAATACGAAAGACAATGCAATGGTAAGTGTAGAAAAAGAATCAGACCGAGCAATGATATAATTAATAGTTTCGGCATTGGCCGTATGTAACAAAAACCATGCAGTTGTAAATAATGCTAAGTAGGTGTTTTGACTGTTTTTAAGGCTATTTTGTAATAAATGTAGAAAAATAAAATAACACAAAATACCTAAAATAAGAAAGCCTAAAAAGATATTTACATGAAACATAAATGGCT
>JAFEIL010000133.1 GCA_017495105.1 Emticicia sp.
CACACATGGCTCTCTTTGCCTACATTTAGTGGCTCACTTTCGCTACATTATACACCCAAAGGCAAGGTTATGAAATGAATAAACAAAAATCAACCGCTACCGATGTGATTCTACAAAAAAATATTGGGCAAGAAAATTTGGATACTATTGGGGTTCGATATTATGCTGAAACGGGCTATAAATATTGGACCGCAATGGACAGCAGCGACAAAGGCTCATTGCTTGATTTTGAGAAAAACAAAAACCATCTTGACTTGTCGAGTGCAGCAGGGAAAAAGGAATTATATCAGAAAATTGATGAGTTTTTGGGTAATCCACAAAATAGTCAAGCAGTAAAAATCAAACCTACCAGCAATAAAACCGAATCTGAAAAACGCTTGACTGACCGTGAATTGAACTTATTACCTTTAAACGACACGAGATATTTAGAAGGTCGTGGCATTACTGAAAAGACTTATCGTTCTCCAGAGTTTCAATGCCAAGTATATAACGAAAAGGTAGTTTTGAGAGCAGGTAACTCTCAGTCAAAAACCTATACAAATACAGTTTTTCCAATCAGAAATGAGGCTATTTTATTGGCAAAAATTCGCAGAAATGATGAAGAATTGGGTTATCGAGGCGGACAATTCAATAAAATTCAAGAAAAAAGAGAGAATGGCATTCACACTTCCAATTTTCCAAAGCAGCAAGTGGACAAGCTCTATTTGATTGAATCGCCAATTGATGCTATGTCTTACTTTGAATTGAAATATGCTGAAATTAGGTCAAAGAATTTGCAAGTGGCATTTATTTCGACTGTTGGCAATCCGAGTAATTCGGCTTATAATACTATTCAAAAATTCATTAATGCTTCCAAACCTAATCAAATTATTTCGTTAATGGACAATGACAGAGCAGGGAAAGTTTTCACAATCAATCTTCTTGGCAGACTTTCCAAACCTAATCACGATTTATCGAATAATATCAAAGCTGAAATCAATGTAAGTCAAAAGACAGAGGCAACTTTGAGCATCAATTTTTCGTATGATACCGATGAAAAACGCCGAGCAATGGCAAGCACATTGAAAGAATGTTTGATTGAACCACTCAAAAATAACATTGCCGAAGGCAGTGAAGCGAGTATCAAAGTTTTAACTATAACCAAATCCTCTCACAATGCCCACATTGAAATCAAGTTTCCTTATGACAATGCCAATTTATTGACGGTGGAAAAAGGCTTGATTCAACTCAAAGGCTTGGAAAATGAATTTTATTTGGAACACCCCATTCAAAAAGATTGGAATGATGAATTAAAACGCCAAAAGCCTTTTGTAGTAACAGTAGAAAAGCAGGGTGTAGAATTGCCAGAAAAGCGGTTTTCGCAAGGAGTGGAAGCCTTTTCTTATGCCGAACAGCGAAGTTTGCAGCAAAAACCACCAATGAAACTCTATTTGGAAAAATACAATCTTTCACATGAAGTGGATAAACCACAGGTTTTTGCCATCATCAAGCAAGGTAAAATTATAGAAATTAACCCAATTTTAAAGCAAGAAGTAGAAAAACAACAACGTGATTTTTTACTGCAACGAACATTGCAAGAAGAAAAAATATTGGCTTTGCAATTGAGTAAAGAGCTATTTCCAGCAAATGATTGTGCTATTATTAAAACAACGCATCAAACCACCAACCAACATTTCATTGAGTTTCAGAAGATTCAATCGGATAAAAAATTGCAGAATTTTGCAGGAATTGAGACTGGTTTTCAAGAAAAAATCAATACTTCTGATGCAGAAAATTTTGTAATTACTTTCAATCGCAATACCAATTCAGTTCATTTAATGATACCCAACTTAAAAGCAAGCAGCGAAATTGAAAAAGATTTTATAGAGAAAAATAGAGGCTATTTGGCTGAAAAATCAATCCCTGAAAAAGAAGAAACGCTCAAAAAGGATTTAGAGAGTCAGTGCGGAGAATTACTAATTTCTGACCAAAAAGGAGCTATCATCGCTACGGCTGATTACAACATATTAATTGAAAATGGTAAACCTATCATCCATAAAATAGAAAACTTTGAGTTTGATAAAATCAATCGTGAAGGATTAGATATTGGGGTTATAAAAAATGATTTGGAAGAAAATTCGGAGCAAAGGTTGGGGCAGACAAACAATACAGACCTTTCTTTTACGACTTCAAATATTTATCAAAAAGAAGAATATGATTTAGGTATTTAAAACTGCCAATATTGAGAAAAACTCAATATTTTTCTATCAAAAATGTATTTATATTGTACTAATTTTCGTAAATTTATAATCGAATTCACTTACAAAACAGAATGGAAGGAATAGATATTGAGATAGATAAGCTAACAAATTCGATAACAAATAGAGTTTCTGGTGATGTATTTGATACAGAAGTTTTAAAAATGACACCAAGTGACTGGAAAAACCTTAAAAAGAAAGATTGGGTATTCAATTGGAAAAAAGAATCAACAAAGCCCAATCGAACTGTATTCAAATTAATAATTGAAGGAAACCATGAAGTGATTCAAGGGTTGGTAGCACTCGAAAATATGCAAGGCTTTGTTTATGTATCTTTAATTGAAAGTATCAGCTACAATAAAGGTATAAATAAGGTTTATGAAGGTGTTGCAGGTAATTTATTTGCGTATGCTTGTAAAGTCTCGCATGAACTCGGATTTGATGGCTTCGTTGCCTTTGATGCCAAAACAGCTTTAGTCGGTCATTATCAAAAAACATTAGGAGCAACTATCGCTGGCGGAACACGAATGTTTATTGACGAAGTTGCCGCACAGAAGTTAATAAATAGATATTTCAACAAAAATTCTTAAAATCATGGGCTATATTAAAGAACCAGCAGGTATTGATTTCGTGGTCGAAAGCAAAGAATGGACAGAGGCAGAAAAAGAAGAAATGCGTAGAATTATAGCTAATGCCAAAAACAAAAAAAATAGACAAGCTAATACTACTTTTCTGAGAAGAGCCAGTGCTAAAGTTTAAAATGGTATGAAAGCAAAAATCAATTTTAAAGCATTAGATTATGCTGATATTGAGTTTGGTGAGTATAAAAATAGTAGCCGACTGCGTTGTACTTCTCTGTCAAGTCACACAAAAGTCGAAGCGGACTACAACTCTTGTTTTTACCACAATACCAGCTATTATTTGAATTAGTCAAGATTTAATCTGACAGTTACGATTTTTTAGTAACTTTAAATAAAGATTAAATCAAATGACAACACAAGAAAAAATCATCAAGAACAAATTAGGCGTATTGGAGTTAGCCAGTATGTTAGGCAATGTTTCTAAAGCCTGTAAAGTTATGGGTTACAGTAGAGATAGCTTTTACAGATTCAAAGAACTTTACGACGAAGGAGGAGAGTTAGCTTTACAAGAGATTAGTCGTAGAAAGCCAATTGAAAAGAATCGAGTAGAAGAGTTAGTAGAAAAGGCGGTTGTTAAAATGGCAATAGATATGCCAGCCTTTGGACAGTTACGAGCTTCCAATGAATTGAAGAAACAGGGCATTATTATTTCTCCTGGAGGAGTTCGTTCAGTATGGTTGCGACATGATTTAGAAACGTTTCAAAAACGGCTAAAAGCCTTATCAGCAAAGGTAAGTCAAGAGGGTATTATTCTAACCGATGAGCAGGTAGCAGCCCTTGAAAGAGCGAAAGCTGAGAAGGTAGCACAGGGCGAAATCGAAACTCATCACCCAGGCTATTTAGGGGCTCAAGACACCTATTATGTAGGCAATATTAAAGGAGTTGGGCATATTTCCAGCAAACATTCATAGATACCTACACAAAGGTAGCTTTTGCCAAGCTTTATGACCGAAAGAATGCTTTAGTAGCAGCCGATATGCTTAACGACAAAATAGTGCCGTTTTTCGAGCAGAATGACATTCGATTATTAAGAGTTTTAACTGATAGAGGAACAGAATATTGTGGTAATAGGGAAGAGCATGAGTATCAACTCTACTTGGCTTTAGAGGATATTGACCATACTAAAACCAAAGCAAAAAGCCCTCAAACCAATGGTATTTGCGAGCGTTTTCATCGAACTATCCAAGAGGAATTTTATGCTGTTGCTTTTCGTAAAAAGCTGTACAACAATTTGGATGATTTGCAAAAAGACCTAAATTCATGGCTCAATTATTATAACAATCACAGAACTCATACAGGAAAATATTGTTATGGTAAAACACCTATGCAAACATTCAAAGATAGTTTGCCCTTAGCAAAAGATAAACTATTGGAGAAAATTATGCAACCTTACGCCCTAAATGACAATAAAAAAATGGCTGACTTTACAAGTCAACAATCATTTGAGGGATTTAATTGGAGTGCTATTTCTACGCTATCTGATAGCTAATTTTACCACCCAAGTGTCAGATTAAATCTTGTCTATTACAACTAGCGGTCATTCCAAATTTATCATACAATAAGAATTTTATTTAACAAAGTGCTTATCTTTTTATTAAACCAGGTTGTCTTTGCTAATAACTCCTTATCAAGATTGAATTTTTCGAGGTAGGACCTATTAAAACTCTTTTTAAATCCTTTGTCTTTTTTACCTGCCATATCAAAAAATTTATAAAAAGTTTCAAATGAGTCACTTTTTAAAGATAAAATTATTTCATCCTCAGGATTATTATCCATTGTAGCTTTATCGTTATCAGTAAAGTCTGTATATCCTAATCTCGCTAATTTATAATCCTGAATAATTGAATCAATTTTGTCATTTTTTTGCTTTGTAAGTTCAGCTATATATTCATCTTTGTTGAACCCAATTATGACTTCAGAAATATTATCTGGATGATATAGGTAATTTTCAAAGCAGTAATACTCTAAAATAAAGTAATTTTCATGATATGGCGAATTTGTTAAAATACCTATTTCGTTTGAGGTTAAAAAATCTCTGTCACGTAATGCAAATTTGTCCTTTTCATTCTTTGCTGCAAAATAAACTGCTCTAGAATCCTTCAAAGCCCAAAATTCAACCCCTTTTATTCCTAATGAATTATAATTTGTAACATTATCCCCTTCACAATAAACAATTTTATTACTGATTTTTTTAGATTTAGAAAGGCTGACAATTGCCCTTAATAAAGTATGTTTCCAACTATCAGAGGTTAAGTCGTAGAAAATGGCACCAAGTTCAGGATATTGTTCTCGAATATTTTCTTGTAGTTTTTCAAATTGAGTAAAAACCACTATTCGAGTTGGTTGAATATATCCTTCCCCAACCTCTAATTCCTCTAGCAAAAGAACTCCACCGTCTTCTTGAGGCTCGGTTTCACCATGCCTAAAAGGAATTTGCATGTCGAGAATAAGTAAATCATACTTTTCTGATAGTAGTTGATTTTGGGCAGAAATCTGGTCTCTTGCAACTACTATTTTAGAATTGGGCGTAACTTCACTAAAATAAAGTTTAACTTTTTCAATCTTAAAATCACTATCATCAACCAGCAATATTGTTAGGGGAGATTCTATTTTGCAGTTCATTAAATTTTAAAATTTTCAGTTAATAGGTTAGTCAATTCAGTCTTCCATTTATCTTGCGAGCCTATAAAATAAACTGTATCAATGTAAAAGTCTCCGAATTCATTTCTTAATTCAAGTTTAAGTGTATCCAATGTTTTGCCATCACTATATACATCATAACCCGTGACAACAATCACTCGTGTAATTATATCATTTATATCAATTTCATTTAAAATCATTCTACCTGCATATGTTTCGAAACTTCCCCCAGATTCTTGTGCTGTTTTTTCATATATATGCATACTCATGTCAAGTAAAACTAAATCATAAGTGTTTGTCATTATTTCTTTCAATCCAGATTGATAAGACTTACGCCAAGTAAATACCGAATTCGAAATTATACTACTTACAAATTTTTCAAGATGTTGATGTTTTAACTCATCATCTTCAATTATTAAAATTTTCATACTTTTAATCCATTAGTTTCAAACGAAATAGTGATATTTAATTTATTGGCAGCCAGATAAAAATTAAAATCACTATATTTTCTATTTAAATCAGAATTTATGATTTTTTTGATTTTAGGAAAACCAGTTCCTCCTTCTCTACTTATATTTGCATCCGAGCTCTCCCAATTTTCTTTTATTGCATTCAACTTTGCAATATGCAAAGATGCATCGGAAAGACAATTTTCAAAATTTAAGAATAAGTTATTCCCTTTTTCATAAATTATCAAATTTGCATTGACCTCTTCACAAGGTAAATGACAGTGTTTCACTATATTGAACAAACAGTTGTTAATTAGGTCAATAATGTGCTGGTGATATTCTCCTGAAATATTAAAATTTGGACAAATATCTTTTGCAATTTCAAAATTGAAATTGGGGTTTAGATTTTTTGTGATTTGTATACTTGTTTCAGCTAATGTTTGAATTTCATATTCTCCCTCAATACTGCTTTCAGAACGTCTAAACCATTTTGAAATATTACTTAATTTGGTTTGAATTTCCGTTCTACAAGTCATCAAATTATTTAACAATTCCGATATAGAATTTTTATCAAGAATGGATAAAAGTTCCAAATGGAGATTGTCTATAAGTTCTATATATCTGTCTCTGAATTGAATATTAAATTTATTGCGAACAACTTCGAGATTTATTTCAGTTTGTTGCCATAATTCCATTAATGCTTTATCAATAAAAACATCGATATTTTTAGTTTCATCAAAGTCCTCTACAAAAAGGAGTATTAAATCCTGTTCGTTATAAGAATAATCAAAGAGTGCCTCTAATTTTTCGTTCTTTTGCTCATTCTTGCATTGGATATAATTATCTTTTATTTCTTTTGAGAATATATCAACTTCCTTCGAAAATTGACCCAGTGACGCTTGCAATATTGTCATATGTTCTTCGGATAAACTTAATTTGTCTCTCCAATATTGATTTATGGCATAAATATTATCTGTTTGAGCGGTAACAAGAAAATAAGTTTCGAAGACACTTCTTAAATGGTTTGGAAGTGTCCCATGTCGAATTCGTGTACTCAAATAGGCATCTAATCCATATTCCTTGCTGAAAATAAATAAATCTCTTATGTATAAAAAATATGACACAAAAATTCTAAAAGCTGGAAGATACAAAACAACATCTACATCTTGCTCTTTATACGTTTTGTTCTTTTCAGCTTCAACATATGTTACCTCACCATTTTCTCCAAATTGAATAATTGAACTGACATCTTTGTATTCATTATTGTTTTTTACATAGGCTAATAATTTTACATAGCGTTCAAAAGATTCATTTGTTAAAGGAGAGACTTGCTCCGTTGACAATACACTTTGCTTGTCTGATTTTTTTAATGTTTGACGAATTTTATATTCATTAACAAATATTTTACGTTCATCTATACTACCAATTACCTTACTAATTGTATTCTTCTGAGTCAATTCTGCAATTTCATTTTTATATGAATCATCATTATCAATAGTTGCTAAATATTTAGTTATAATAATTCTTTCTTCGTTAACCTCATATGAACTATTAAAAAACTTTGATAATTGCATTATTTCAGGGATACATACATATTTGAGGAAAAAAAATAGTTTATCTAAATCAAAATGATTTGGAATACGAATCAGTTCGCTGGGTTTATTTACTTTATTACCATTTAAAAACAATTCATATGATTGTTTAACTTTTATTTTGTCAACATTGCTAATTTTTAATAAAATAGGTAATTCGATTAGGGTTGATTTGTCGCCAACATTTTTGAATTTCAATTTAATAATTATACTATTTAGTTCGTTAGCAGACATTTTCTTTGTTAAATGCTGATTTTTCAGATATGTTTTCACAAATAAAATAATTGCATTTCTATAATCTTCCTTCTTTAAATAACATGAAAACAAATAACTAACTATTTCATAATAAATTGTAATTGATAGTTTTTGATTCTTAAGTAAATTCTTGCAAATTCCTATACACTCATCAGTAAGCCCTTTTAACATTAAAGAACGAATTTTATATAAAAGTTTTTTATTGTCCGCAAC
>JAFEIL010000091.1 GCA_017495105.1 Emticicia sp.
GTTACTAGAAAACTGAATATTATAAAAAAATAAAAACACTTTTTTAGTCCTCAACTTTAAATTATTAATTCTCGAATCTCACTTCTTGAATTTATTTTCTTGTTTAAAATTGAAAATAAATAAATTGAGAATTATTATAAACGCCGAAGCACAAAATCATCATTAAAATTAAGTAATAAGCACACCAACGCTGCCATTTTGGGCGATTTTCAAATTTGAGTGCAATATGATTGCCTCGCTGTTGCCACTGTACAAATTCTAAGAGTGTCACTGAAATAATGATTAAATATAGGTCATTTTGGCCAATTAAATCAATTATTTGCGATAAAGTATGTGAATTTGATTTTAAAATATTTTTAACAACATAAATTGAATCAGCATTTGAATGTGCCGCAAAGAAAATCCATGCGAAAGCTACTAAAACAAATGTAATCGAAACATTGATAAAATCCTTAAAAAATTTTGATGGAAGAATTGATAAGATTTTATCTTGAATTGATTTAGTTAATTGTCCAAAAATCAAATATATACCATGCAAACCTCCCCAAATTACAAAATGCCAACTAGCTCCGTGCCAAAGCCCAGACATCATAAAAACAAAGAAAAGATTGAAATATCTTCGATATTCACTTACTCGATTTCCACCGAGTGGAATGTATAGATAGTCTCTAAACCATGTTGAGAGCGAAATATGCCACCTACGCCAAAACTCTGAAATATTTTTTGAGAAATATGGTCTATCGAAATTTTTCATTAAATCAAAACCCATCACTCTTGCCGAACCAATGGCAATATCTGAATAGCCTGAAAAGTCACAATAGATTTGAAAAGTAAAGAAAATCGTGGCTACAATTAGCGGAAGACCTTGATAATCAGTTGGCTGACCATAGACTTTGTTAACAAAAACTGAAAGTCGGTCGGCAATTACAACTTTTTTAAACATTCCCCAAAGCATCAGACGCAAGCCACTTTTTGCTAATTCGTAGTTAAACTCATGTTTTTCGTAAAACTGATGAATCACATTTTGTGGACGCTCGATTGGACCGGCCACCAATTGAGGATAAAACATTACATAGAGGGAATAAATCCCAAAGTGTCGTTCCGCTTTCTGATTTCCTCGATACACTTCAATAGAATAACTCATGGCCTGGAAAGTATGAAACGAAAGTCCAATTGGCAAAATAATATCCCAATGTGGCAGTAAATTTTCGGGAGAAACTTTAAATAGGACTGAATTAAAATTATCTATAAAGAAATTATAATACTTAAACACCGAAAGAACACCAATATTGGCGACTAAGCTCATTATTAATGCTGATTTTCGCCTTTTTCCTTTCGTTTCTTCAATCCAAATTCCTGCGAAATAATCAATGAGAATCGTAAAAAAAAGAATTAATATGTAAATAGGAATGAAAAAGCTATAAAATACGCAACTCGCCATTAATAAATGAAACCAACGGTATTTTTGCGGCAAAGCAAAATAAATAAGTGTTACGAGTGGAAAAAATATTAGAAATTCAAAAGAATTGAAAAGCATATTTGGAAGTTCTGAGTTATGACGGGGCCGCCCGTGCAGTTCTGAGTTTATATTTAACCCAAAAGTAAATAATATTTCAAAGTTCCGTGTTTATTTTGATTTATGAAAGTTTTTTGTTTAAAACAGTTTCGAATTGAAACTTCATAGCAACATAAAGTCATCGAAGATGCTTCGATGACTTTATTTATTTATCAAAAAACAACAAATATCTTCCAAATAATACTTAAATAGGCTAAAAAAATAATTACAAATATTGCAATTCCAAAGCAAAATATGACAATTTAGAATAAACTTCTATCTATTTCAAAACCTTCTAAATAATCAGACACTCTTTTTACAAATTGACCGCCTAGCGAGCCATCGACAACTCTGTGGTCATAGGTATGAGAAATAATCATTTTATGACGAATACCAATAGTATCACCTTGTGGGGTTTCGATAACTGAAACTTTTTTCTGAATTAGACCAAAAGCTAAAATTGACACTTGGGGTTGAACCAAAATCGGTGTGCCTGCAATATTGCCAAATGAGCCTATATTTGAAACCGTAAGTGTTCCATCAGCCAAATCATCAGCTTTCAATTTATTATTTCTTGCACGATACGTTAGGTCATTTATTTTCTTTGTTAGACCAATTAAACTATAAGAATCAGCCTCGTGAATAACGGGTACAATCAGATTACCATTAGGTAAAGCTACCGCCATTCCAATATTAATTTTTGCTTTTTTAATGATTTTATCTCCATCAACTTGCACATTTATCATCGGAAAGTCTTTGATTGCCTTCACTACAGCTTCAATCAATAAAGGTGTAAATGTGATATTCTCGCCAGTATCTTGCTTAAACTTAGCTTTAGATTTATCTCGCCAAATAGCTGTGTTTGTCATGTCAGTTTCTACGAAAGAAGTGACATGCGGAGCGATGCGTTTCGATTCTACCATTCGCACGGCAATCATCTTACGCATTCTATCCATTTCTATAATTTGGTCGTTTCCTGAAGCTACAAAAATACGCTCAACTGGAGCTGAGACAGAAACACCTTGTTTCAAATATGATAGTATATCGTCTTTAGTTACCCGACCCTCTAATCCTGTGCCTACAATTTTATCTAATTCTTCAAACGAAATACCTTCTTCTTTAGCAATACTTAGTACCAAAGGAGAGTAAAATCTACTATTTAATGATGTTGACGGCTTTGAAGATGTTGGTGATGTGGTAAGTAAATTCACAAAATCCCCAGTAGGTTCCTCTATTAGTTTTTCAACCTCAGCAATTTTCGTACGATTTGTTTCTTCACTTATTTTTATTTGTGGAATGGTTTCTTCTCCAACTACCTCAATGATACAAACGGCTTTTCCTATTACGGCTGTCTCTCCTTTCTGCACCAAAAATTCTTTAATGATTCCTGAATGGGAAGCACCAATTTCTGTATCTATTTTATCAGTAGCAACTTCCAAAATCATATCATCAGCTTCAATTTTATCCCCAACATTTTTTAGCCAGTTCAAAACTGTACACTCAAAAATACTTTCGCCCATTTTGGGCATTATCATTTCAATTAAAGCCATTGGTTATATTTTTGTTGAAGTTTCAATTATTGACTACGGTCAACGAACGATTGTCAATAGTTCTATAATAATCTTTTTTTAACGATATCAGTCGTAAAAAATCAAATTTCATAATCCCCGTTTATCATTTTGCGGAGTAAATTTAATGCCACAACACTGCCATACTGAATATTGGTATCGCGTTGATTGGCCATTTGTACTTTTCTGGCAATTGTTCGACCTTCCATTGCACAGGCAATCCAAAGCGTGCCAACAGGTTTCTCGGGTGTGCCGCCATCAGGACCAGCAATCCCACTTGTTGCAATTGCAAAATCGGTTTTCATTAATTTTTTTGCACCTTCGGCCATTTGTGTCACAGTTTCTTCACTTACAGCTCCATATTCGGCAATTGTTTCTGGATTTACACCTAAAACATTGATTTTTACAGAATTATCATAACTTACAACACTACCCATGAAATAGGACGAACTTCCTGCCACTTTGGTAAACATATGTGAAATATATCCGCCTGTACAACTTTCAGCGGCTGAAACTGTTAATCCTTTTTTCTTCAATTCTTTACCGATGGCAATTTCTAAATCATCATTATCAAAACCAAAAACTGACAAGCCAATCAATGGCAAAACCTTTTCGATTTCAGCATCAACCTCATTTTTAAGTTGTTCTTCATCAATTCCAATTGCTGTAAGTCTTAATCTAACTTGACCAAAACTTGGTAAATAAGCCAGTTTTATATGTTTGGGTAAATTATCTTCCCAAGATTCGATTTTTTCAGCTAAAAAAGATTCTCCCACCCCAATCGTGCGAATCATTTTGTGATAAATTACGGGTGTTTCAAAAAAAGCTTTAAGTCGGGGAATCACTTCATTCGACATCAAATATTTCATTTCATGAGGCACACCAGGCATTGAAACAAAAACAGTTCCATTATTCACAAACCACATTCCCGGAGCCGTACCAGTTTTATTGGCTAAATATGTACACCGGCTGGGAACAGCTGCTTGCTGCCTGTTCAGTTCGGTCATTGGGCGACCTCTTTTTAAAAAGAAATTGGTAATAAACGCCAAAGCATCTTCATTGATAACGAGTACATCATCAAAATATTTACAAAGCATTTTCTTTGTAATATCGTCTTTTGTTGGCCCAAGTCCACCTGTCAATAATACGATATCAGCACGACTTTCAGCTTCGGCCAAAATCTGTAAAATCTTATCTTCTTGGTCGCCAACCGATGATTTTCTAACTGTCTTTATACCTATTTTGTCTAACTCAGTACTCATCCATTGAGTATTGGTGTCAGTTATTTGTCCATACAAAATTTCATCACCAATTGTTACTACCTCCGCTAAAATAGGTCTCATATATATAAAAATTTTAAATAAAATGTGTGATAAACACTTAAATTTGTGGTTTCAAAACTTTCACGGCACAAAAATACAATTTTCGCTGTTGATTCGTTAGATAGACAATTAATTATTCACAAAAACAATTAGAAAATTCATTCAAATGAAAAGATTACTCGCTATTTCCTTATTAATCAGTATCTTGACGATTCAAAGTTGTGTTGGACAAAAGATTAATTTTGGAAAAGTTTTAGATGGTGTTTTAAGTCAAACACAAGGAGGAGGAACATTGACCAACGATGATGTGGTGTTGGGTTTAAAGGAAGCCTTGAAAGTGGGCATCAATAAAGGAGCAGATAGTGCTTCAAAAACAAATGGCTTCTATCTAAATCCGAAAATAAAAATTCCGTTTCCTCCAGAAGTTCAACGAGTAGAAACTGCACTTCGTAAAATCGGTTTGGGCGGTGAAGTAGATAAATTTGTGGTTTCGCTCAATCGTGGTGCTGAAGAAGCAGCCAAAGAGGCAAAACCAATTTTTATAAATGCGATTTTGAGTATGTCGTTTTCGGATGCTTGGAGTATTTTACGTGGCGATAAAAATGCAGCAACGATGTTTTTGAAACGCACCACCTCAACTAACTTGATTCAAGTATTTTTACCTGTTATGGATAAGGCACTCCAAAAAACCCAAGCAACAAAATATTACACAGATTTGGCAACAACTTATAATGCGTTGCCATTTACACAAAAAGTAAATCCCGATTTGAAAGGCTACGCTACACAAAAGGCAATTGATGGTTTATTCATTTTGGTAGAACAAGAAGAAGCAAGAATTAGAGAAAATCCTTTGGCTCGTACTACTGAGATTTTGAAAAGAGTTTTTGGAGCATCTTGATTACAATACTTATTGGCAAATCAATCAACTAAAAAAAGCCACAAAACCTTGCGTTCTGTGGCTTTTTTTATCATACTTTTTTCATTGCAGAGGTTTATCAAACCCTTCATGTTAAAAAAAATCTACTTTAATGAATTACCATAACCAACAATCAAAACTGAAAGAACAATTGTCAAGATTCCGGTAATGATTGTTGTGAGAGTTTTCTTAGAAACGCCTTTCCATTCTTTCAAAACTAAGCCCCATGAATTGGCAACCAATATAATAAATGCCATGTGTAAAATCCATGAGCTTGGTCCATTGCCAAGTTTACTTTCACCCATTCCGTAAAAAAAGAATTGCAAAAACCACGTTGTTCCAGCAATCGCTGAGAAAATATAATTTTTCAACAATGGAGTTTTTGAATTTGAATAATCTCCAAAAGTCTTGTTTGAAAAATTCAAATACATACACCATATAAAATTGGTTGTCAGTCCACCCCAAAGAATGACAATGTAAACAACGTTATTTCGGTACAAAAACTCACCTTGGTTAGGGTTTTGTGCTACCCAAATTTCATTCGCTACATTCGACATACTGGAGCCAGCTTCGATACCAAAGCTAAAACAAGCACTCAGCACGCCCGAAATAACCGCAACGATTAATCCTTTTGTAATTTGAAATTCATCATCAGATTTATTTGCACCCACAAGGTCCTTATCCTTCATTCCGCCAGCTTTACCACAAATTACAATTCCAACAACACAAACAAAAAGCCCTAAAAGCACCATTTGTCCCCAATTGGTAGTCATCAAATCAGTAATTGTATCTTTTCCAGCAGTTGGTACAAAATCGTAATAAATAGAAGGAATTATGGAACCAAAAACGGAACATAAACCAAGAATAATTGAACTACCAAGCGAAACTCCCAAATAACGCACACCGAGCCCGTAGGTAAGTCCACCAATTCCCCATAGCAAGCCCATTAAATAAGTCCAAAAAAGAGTATTACCAGTTTCTCCAGAGATGATTCCCCAAAAATTAGGTATTGTCAAATATGCAGCCGCTGGTGGAACAATCAGCCAAGAACAAAGCCCGCCGACAATCCAATAACTTTCCCAAGCCCAGCCCTTAACTTTTTTGTAAGGAATGTAAAAACTTCCGGAAGCAAAGCCACCCAAGAAGTGGAAAATAATACCTAAGATTGCAGTCATTTTCGTAAAAAAGGTTAGTTTTTTTGTAGTTTTTCAATAATTATTTATCCCAAAGAAATAATGAGCGACTAAAATTACTATCCTGTACTCTCATGCGAAAGAGAATTTGTGTTTTTTTCTAAAATAACTTTAACTTCAAATAGTTTTTTTTTGAACTTTATAAGCCAAAAACTTATTATTTATTAAAACAGTTATAGAATCAAAAATGAAAAAATCAGAAATTAATTTTACTGTAGAATTAGATGAAACGCGTATTCCTGAAAGAATTTTTTGGGATGCCACCGAAAACCCAAACGAAGGAATCAACGAAACAAGAGCGATTGCGATTGGAGTTTGGGATCATTATCACCGAGGTTTGCTTGGTATAAACCTATGGACAAAAGATATGCCAGTCGATGAAATGAAACATTTTGCAGTCGATATTGTAGGAAATGTAGCACAATTGTTGGCCGATGCAACTGGAGACAAAAAATTGATAGAGATTTTAGAAAGTACTTGCCGAAGCATGAAACGCCACATTGACGAAGAAGAGAAGGCAAGTTCTGCATCATAAGCTATAATTTTGAAACAAATAATGCTGAATTCTAAAAAAAACTCAGAATTCAGCATTATTTATATGAAAAAATCAGCAATTATAGCTAATTATTTTAGCCTTTTTTAGGCGTGATAATTTTTGTCCAAGTCAATAACTTAATTACTGGATAAGTTGGATCGAACTCGTACCATTTTTTTGCAAAATTAATTGACATTGGGTGCTTGTGATGATTGTTTTGAAATAACTCGCCCATCATCAAGACATCAAATATTAATGAATTTTTTGATTCGTCATGGTTATCAAAATTTTGATAACCATACTTATGTCCGCTCCAGTTTACAATAGCACCATGGATTGGCCCCATTAAGAAATGTATTGGTAGTAAAAAGAAAAAGCCCCAATGTACATCAAAATAAAAAAAGCCAATAACATAAAAAGCAATGTAAGAAACACCCCAGAATAGGCGAGAAACCCAATTATCTCCGATTTTATCAATCAGATTCCACTCTGGCAAATCTTTCTCAAAACGCTCTTCAATTTTATATTTATAGTTCAAAACTGCATTGTAAATATCTTTTGTTTTCCACATCATTGTAAACAAATTTTCTGTGTGATGCGGAGAATGCGGGTCTTTCTCGGTATCGCTGTATGCATGATGCATTCGGTGCAAAACTGCGTAAGAGCGAGGATTTAAATATGATGAACCTTGGGTAAGGTAGGTAAGTAAATAGAAAAAACGTTCCCAAAACTTGTTCATAGTAAACATTTTGTGAGCAGAATAACGATGCAAAAAAAATGTTTGACTGAATAGAGACAAATACCAATGGGCAAAGAAAAACGATAATGCAGCTACCATGCTTAGAAAAATGAGATTTTGTTGTTTTTAATAAAATACAAATATACATGACCAACACTTAAGAAGTATAGAATGTTCTTTACGTATATATATC
>JAFEIL010000251.1 GCA_017495105.1 Emticicia sp.
ATTCATTATTTTGTCTTTTTGTTGTTCCAAAGGTGTTCCAAGTAGTTTTTATTTTGGAACAAAACAGGGCTTTTAAGGCATTTTCAAAAAACACGATTGTATTTTTCCAAGAATTAAGATTTTATAAAAGCATCTTTTTTAAAAATGAAATGCCAATTATTTTCGCTCTCTGGGAAGAAGTTGCCTTCTTTCGTTTTTTCGGCTCGTTTTAAGCTATTGAAAAAATATCGGTTTTTCTTTTGCTCTGATAGTCCAAATTCATCGATTAATGAACGTTTGATTTTTGCACGGTCTAAAAACCTAAATCGGTCTTGTAATTCATCATATAGGTTGCTAACTGAATACTTTAGTTCTGTTTCTTCATCGAAGAAGTTAAATGAATCTATCATTAGTTCTCTAATGGCTTTACCTGTGGCGGTTAGGCTATTGTCGAAATAATATTGTAATTGTTCGGTGTGATATGCTTCGAGTGCAAAATACATTCTTCCAGCTTCTTCATATACCATTTTGCGGTTTGCTAAGAAATTGAGAAAAGCAGGAATTTCATTCATAAAATCCGCTTCAATATTTGGGTTTTCTTTTATTCCTTTTTCTTCGAATGTTGGTACTTTAAAAACTGCAAATCTTGTTTCACCTTTGTCGATTGGTAGGGCTTTGCCTTCTTCATTGCTAAAAAAGATAAATTTGCCAAAAAAGTCAATTTGCTTTTGGGCTTTATTCTTTTCGTTGGCGGTTATCTTGCCTGTTTCTGTACTGAAACGTTTTAGCATTTGCATAATGCCATTCTTTTCTAAAGAGGTTTCATCTACAATAATGGCTAATCTTTTTACCCAAATAGCATTGAAATCACTTTCTAATTCAGCGTTTCCAAGTTTAGCAGAATTATCTTGAAATATTAATTTAAGCAAGTTTCCAAAGGTACTTTTGCCTGTTCCTCTCTCTTTAGATTCAAGTAATAATATTGGCAGTCGTTGTGTTGGCTTGATATACAGTATTTGTAAATAGTCCAAGATAAAGTCTATTTTATCTCCAAATACATGATTTAAATAGTCTATAATAGCATTAAATTTGCCTTCCTTTGGTTGGTGTGAAATCTTATAGTATTCATTAAAAAAGCCTTGTACTACCTGTTTGTAATTAATATTTGAAGGCACAAGACAAAAGCCTTCATATTTCTTTATAGACTTAAAAAAATCACTATTTTTGCCTAAATCGTCTTGCACCGTTCCTTTATCTCTTTTTACATAGCTACGGTGTAATTTGCCATCTTTATCAGGCACAAAAACTTCTTTCATGTATTCATCACCTACACGAATAAAGCGTTTTGCTAATTCTTCTTTATCTTGAAATAGTTGATTATCATTATTTTTGCTCATATATTTGAAATGCTTAAGATTTTAGAGATTAGTTTAAAGCCCTATTCTTGCCATAGAATAGGGCTTTTTTTATTAAATAATTCCTTCTGTTAGTTTTGATAGTTGTATACTTAATAGCATATTTTGTCTTTTCATTTCTGCTCTCTCATCAAAATTTATTTCATAGAGTTCTTCATATTTTAATGAATAGCTTACAGACATCGCATATAATTCTACTAAAAGGTTGTATTTATCAACTAAGTGAGCAACATTCTCTTTTGTTGGTTCTATTGTTTTTGTATCTATTTTTGAAATCATTGTATTGATTTTTTGTGTGTTTTATAAAAGATTGTTATCAATTTTTGAAAGTTCGCTGAATACTCTGTTTTTCTTGATTTTTCGATAGTGTTTCAAATGCTTTGTAGTTTTATGCCCCATGAAATAAGCTATATTTTCATCTGAAAAACCCGAAATATTTGATAAGTGATTAGCATAGGTTTTTCGGGCTATCTTGGAGGTTAAACGTATGTAAATGCCAACGATTTCAGCAGCTTCTTTCAATTCCCTATTTAGTTCGGTTAAACTGCATTTTGGCAGGTTATTAATACTTTTGTATTTATCCAAAATCTTAATTGCAAAATTTAGCATTAAGGCATCGGCTTCCGAACCTGATTTTTGTCTTTCTTGCTTAATAAAATGCCTACCGTTTTCTAAATAGTAATTATCATTTGTTAGTCGTGCGTAGTCGCAATGGTCGATTCCAGTGCCACACATGAAGAGAAACATATCTACTATCTTTTCTAATCGTGGTGTAAAAACATGGTTTTGAAGGCGTTCTAAATGTTCAATATCCATCGAAGTAGTATTGATTCTTTCATCAAACTTTAGGCGTAGAGCTGTGAGTTGGTTGTTTGCAATGTATTTTTTAATTATTGCAAAATCTAAAACTCGTTTTACAAGTCCAAGAACACGGCTTGTGTGATTATTCCCGCTTTTATTTCTAAACATGAATAGCTTAAATTCTTCAGCTATATCATAGTCAAAATCTTGACATTTAATATTTTCCTTCTTGGATTGCTTAAGAAAAGTTACTAAATGCCTACGATAAGTATTATGATTCTTTTTGTATATTCCTGCGAAACTGAGCCACCGATTGTAGGGAAAGTGAGCCACATG
>JAFEIL010000035.1 GCA_017495105.1 Emticicia sp.
GAATTTAAGTAAATCTTTTACAATAAACCGTGCGGCCAAATTAGCACACCTCAATAAACCCCACTTTTATAACTGGGATGTAAATATTAATACATTGGCTCGTGTCAATCCTATTCAACCTATACAGTTTCCAGATTTACCATTCTATCAAGTACAAGGAGATAAAGAACAATATGCTCCTTTAGTTGGAAAATATTTTGATGGAACAAACTGGTTTCCGTATCTTTTAGATGGCGGCCGCGAGACTTTCACGAATAATGATCTTTGGCTTACACAAGGTTTGACTTTAACACCCCTAAATGGTCTAAAAGTTATTGGTTCTTATTCTCATAATTCATTCAATAGAGAATACAAAGACGTACAAAGCAAAGTAGATGTAGTTTCAACTGATTTAAGAAATCCAAAACCAATTAGTAACGGATTCAGCGGCGATGACTGGGTAAGAAATGAAAATAGAGTAAATAGGTATAATGTTTTAAATATTTATGGAGATTATTCTTTTCCGTTTCTACCTAAGAAACACACTTTAAACCTTCTAGCGGGTTATAACCAAGAAGCTGCCAATTTTAGGTACACTGGAGCACGGGCCCGTGGATTAATTACGCCTTTGATTCCAAACATTGGTGCCACTATTGGCACTCAAGAAACATTTGGTGCAGAGGAGCATTTTTCATTGCGTGGTGCTTTCTACAGGTTAGGATATAATTTTGATGAGCGATACTTGTTAGAATTCAATGGACGATATGACGGATCTTCTCGTTTTCCTACAGAAACCAGGTTTGGATTTTTCCCATCGGTGTCGGCAGGCTGGAGAATAAGCGAAGAGTCGTTTATGAAAGACGTTTCTTGGCTTTCTAATTTGAAGCTAAGAGCTTCTTATGGAACTTTAGGAAATCAAACACTAAGAGACGGCGGTCAAGAGCAATATTATCCATACATTGCTACTTTTGGAGCTGGACGTGCACCCTATCAATTTGGGTCGGGAATGATTCCTATTGTTGCAGCTCCTGGTTTAGTGAGCCCTGGCCTTACTTGGGAAACGGTAGTTTCTCAAAATATCGGCCTAGACTTTTCGCTTTTGAACAATAGATTGGATGCTTCATTTGATTTATATGCTAGGGACACTAAAAATATGTTGATGAATGTGGCATACCCAGATTTGTTAGGAACAAATGCCCCTAAAGAAAACGCAGCCGATTTACGCACAAAAGGATGGGAAGCCAGTGTAACTTGGAAAGACAGCAAAGGCAAAAACTTTAGTTATGATGTAACGCTTGCTTTGGCCGATGCCACTGCCACCATTACTAAGTTTACAAACCCTACAGGAGCCATCAACAATACCTTCAGGGTAGGGCAAAAGCTCGGAGAGATTTGGGGATTTGAAACGGTTGGTATCTTTCAAACTGCAGACGCTGTAAGTTCAGCGGCAAATCAATCCAGACTAGGAAACAACTGGAGAGCGGGAGATATTCAATATGCAGATTTGAACGGAGATAAAATCATTAGTTATGGAGCCAATACTGTTGGAGACCCAGGCGATCGTAAAATCATTGGAAACTCCACTCCTAGGTACACCTTTGGTATAAACAGTAGTGTTAGATGGAAAAACTTTCATGCAAACGTCTTTTTTCAGGGCATTGGTAGCCAAGACTTTTGGCCATCTGATGGAAACTGGACTTGGTTTTTCCCTTTCAATGCAGGTCATGTGGAGCGTTATTATCTTACAGACACTTGGACAGAAGAAAACAGAGATGCTTACTTCCCAGCTGCCCACATTTCTACCAACGATGGGAAAAACAAAATCCCACAGTCTCGTTTCTTACAAAATGCAGGATATATGCGTTTGAAAAACTTACGATTTGGATATGATTTGCCAAATACAGTTGCTAAGAAAATAGCGATGAACAATGTGCAGGTATTTGTGGTAGGAGCCAATCTTTGGGAGTTTACTACCCTTAGGAAGCCTCTTGATCCTGAATCGATCCAAAGTGGAGCCATTGAGTACCCTATGCAAAGGTTGTTTACCTTTGGTATTAATCTATCTTTATAATCTTAAACGTAATATTCAATGAAAAATATATTAATTGCATTTTTACTGATACTTTTTGTTAGCTCAAGTTGTAACGATGATTTTTTGGAGCGAATTCCTTTAGATTCTATTACCTCTGAAATTTTTTGGAATACAGAAAGTGACCTTACGGTGTATAACAATAGCTTTTATAATTTGGCTAGAAATGATAACAATGTGCCTATTATGCTGGGGCATGACGAAGGTTTTAATAGCAACTTTTTAAGTATGTGGTACTTAGATGAAATGAGCGACAATGCTACTTCTGTTCATCCTCGTCATAATTTTTATGCTCAAATAAGGGCAGGAAAGCACATAGCCACGGTGAATCCTGACAACTATGGTTATCGCGGCTGGAACTTCGTAAGAGCCTTGAATATCGGCTTGGCGAATTATGGAAAGGCAAAAGTTTCAGATGCTATTCGTAACCGATATATTGGAGAAGCTCGTCTTTTTAGAGGATGGTTTTATGCCGACAAGGTGAGTAAGTACGGTGACGTACCGTATGTTGAAAAAGAATTAAATACAGAGTCAGAGGAGCTTTTTGCTGCAAGAATGCCCCGTGTTCAAGCAATGGACAAAGTTTTTGAGGATTTAGCTTTTGCAGCCAAAAACTTACCTGACAACTGGGGGGATGGAGGTGCACCTGGGCGTTTAAATCGTTGGTGTGCATTGTTAGTTCAATCTAGAGTGTGTCTATTCGAAGGAACTTGGAGGAAATATCATGGAATAGCCGGTGGGGACAAGTTTTTACAAACTGCTGCTACTGCTTCTAAAGAGTTGATTGACAGAGGACCGTATCGTATTTTTAATACGGGTAACCCTACTACAGACTATAATTCGTACATGAGGGCTCTAAACGTTTCTGGTAATCCTGAAGTGATGTATTGGAGAAAATATACCTTGGGTGTAATAACCAACCACGTACAAAGTTATTTTGAATATCATGGTGGAGCTACAAGAGATTTTGTGGAGGATTATTTATGTACCGACGGACTTCCAGCTACTCTTTCACCACTTTACAAAGGAGATAACAGTATAGAAGAATCATTTGAAAACAGAGACCCACGTATGCGTCAAACTATACTTCATCCAAGTGATGTGGCTTTTTACAAATACCACATGAACGATGGGCGTGCGTATCCAAGACTCAATGGAATGGCAGGTGGTAGAATTACAAATACTGGATATCATGTAATTAAAAATTATAATGCTGACGATATGATTGGTAAAGCATTTAATACTGCTGAATCGCCCGCCATTACTTTGAGATTTGCTGAAGCACTTTTGATTTATGCGGAGGTGCAAGCCGAACTGGGTAAAATTACACAAAGCGATTTAGATTTAACAATAAATAAACTCAGAGATAGGGTAAAAATGCCTCATCTAAAGTTGGACAAAGTTCCTGTAGATCCTAGATATGCTGCAGATGGTGTTTCACCCATATTAGCTGAAATCAGAAGAGAAAGAAGAATCGAGTTGTATAACGAAGGTTTTCGCTATGATGACCTAAGACGTTGGAAACAAGGGGCTAAATTAAGAAAAAAGGCATTAGGACTTGCTATAAATGCTTCTCAAAAGACGCGTTACACGGGCTCTGTGGTTAGATTGTTTAAAGACCCAGTAAATGGTAAGGAATATCTAGATCCTTACGCAGGTTCAGATTTTGCTACTCCTGAATTCGACGAAGCTAAACATTATCTATGGCCAATACCATTGAATTCATTGGCACAAAACCCAGCCATAAAACAAAATCCGGGTTGGCAATAAAATAATTTTCTAAATGCTTTTAAGAGTAAGCTATAAAACATGGCTTACTCTTTTAATAAAAAATGAACCGAAAAGAATTTGTTAATACCATAACTGGGGCTTCCTTGGGTTTTTTCCCTTTGAAATACGAGGACAAAGACTCTCCTTTGGAGCAAGCGGCAATCGGTTCTGTAAAAATCAGGAGAGTTAAACCCTATATTTTTAGTAATGCCCTTTACATAAAAATTGAAACAGATGCTGGCATTAATGGATGGGGAGAAGGAGACCATGAGCATACAAACATAATTGGTAAGTTCATAGAAGAAGTGTTCAACCCTCTTTTAATTGGAAAAGACCCATTTGATTCGGAGTATTTATGGCATCAACTTTTTTTCGAGGGTTTTGAAAACGGAAGCACAGGGATAAATCCTGGTGCATTGGCAGCTGTTGATAATGCTTTGTGGGATTTAAAAGGAAGACTAGTCTCATTACCCGTACATAAGCTATTGGGTTCGTCTAAATTGGAAAAAACAGCGGTTTATGGCTCCTATGGTAGGAGAAAAAAATCAGGTTTTAAAACTCCACAAGAAATGGCTACTGAGGGCATGAAGTTTGTGGAGCAAGGCTACAAAACTATTAAAGCCAGAATGCAGCTCTATGATAGAGAAAAAAACCCTCCTTTTTCTTTTACTTATGATTGCATAAAAGAAGTACGCAAAACTGTCGGAGAAGAAATTGAGCTTTTTGTTGATTTCAACAACGGCTACACCAGCGGTAAAGCCATAGAATTGGGATTAAAACTTTACGAGCATTTCAACATAAAGGCCATTGAAGAACCCGTTTCAAGTATGAATTATCCTTCATTGAGAGAGGTTGTGGATGCTTTACCTTGTGAAGTAAATGCGGGAGAACATGAATACAACAGATGGCAGTTTCGTGATCTTATCACAGTAGGTAATCCCGATTGTTTGAACTTGGACGTAATAAAATGTGCTGGGCTTTCGGAATGCAAAAAAATAGCAGGCATGGCTCATGCTTTTGACAAAGAAATAATGGTACATAACACTCGGCCCACTCTGGCCACTGCCGCAAGTTTAAATCTAATTTCTAGTATTTCAAACGCCGCCAAAGTTCAAGAGTTTTCGGGAATGAGGCCAGATTTGGATCAAAATAAGCTATTTCTTAATTCATTAAAATTTGAAAATGGATTTTTGTTTATTCCACAAAGTCCAGGCCTGGGCTTAGAAGTAGATGAAAAAGCCATGGAAAAATTTAAGCTGAATCAGTAATGCGAGAGCGTTTTTTAGAAATTTATCTATTAGTTATTCTTTTGGTATTTTTTACTACCGTTCTACTAAATAAAAAAAAACACTATAAAGATTTGAATATTAAATCCTTTCAGGTTTTTTTACTCAAAGGTGGGTATTTTTATTATAATCATTTCACCCCTTCGTGGTGGTTGATTGTCAGTTATTTATGATTCTTGAATTCACTTTTTTATACTTACTCCGATGCTAGTAGTATTTTTTTAGGTTGTTTATTTCAAATAGTTATATGAATAAATTTTGTTTAATTCTATTCTTGTTTTTCTCATTTTTTTCAACATTGGCCCAAAAACCAGAAATGTATTATGGCGACTCAGAAATTGAGAATCGCCCATTTTCTAAAGATCCCTATGTGATTTTTTTTAACGGAAAATATTTCATGTATTATTCTGTGCCTGACGAATTTAAAAAAGAATGGTTTATAGGAATCGCCACAAGTTCTGATTTAATGAATTGGGATAAAATTGGAACCATAAAAGGTAAAAAAGGAAGCGTTGAAGAAAAAGGAATATGTGCTCCTTCAGCACTTGTCAAAAACGGAAATTTGCATTTATTTTATCAAACCTATGGAAACGGAAAGCAGGATGCTATTTGTCATGCTGTTTCTACCAATGGAATTGATTTTGAAAGAGACCCCACAAACCCAATTTTTCGCCCAAAAATAAGCGAGTGGTCATGTGGAAGGGCAATTGATGCCGAGGTTATAGCCTTCAAGAATCAATACTTTTTATATTTCGCCACCCGTGACCCCGATTATAAAATTCAGCAACAAGGCGTGGCTGTGGCTTCTATAAATACCAATTTTGATAGAAATAGTTGGACAGAGATACCCAATATGCCCATATTGAAACCCGAGTTGGATTGGGAATTGAAATGTATCGAGGCCGCCTCTTGTATACAAAGAGGAAAAAATTTGTATATGTTTTATGCGGGGGCTTACAATAACGACCCGCAGCAAATCGGACTCGCAAAAAGCAAAGATGGAATAAATTGGAAGAGGGTCTCAAACGAGCCTTTTTTGAAAAATGGGGAAAAGGGGTCTTGGAATGAAAGCGAAAGTGGGCATCCACACATATTAAAAGCAGAAAATGGAAAATATTATCTTTTTTTTCAAGGAAACAACGACAAGGGGAAAACGTGGTTTTTATCCAATGTTGAAATAGGCTGGAACAAGAAAGGCCCTTTCTTAATTAAAAAATAATGCCCGGCCCATTTTTAATTTGTACAGTAAGCTTTTGTTTTTGCGAATGGCAATTTTTAAGGAGATAAGCTTCAATAAAAAGGATGTGAAATTTGTAGTTTTAAAATGGTTGAGTTTAGTTATGGAAGTATATTTTTCATACATCAAGGCAATTTTAAGAAGCTTTGTTTTATAAGTTATTGAAAAACAAGCCAAATTACAAACGAGTGATTTTTTTAAATGATAAAAAAACGACCTAAAACATGAAAAAAGTATTTTTCTTACTCTTATATATTGGCTTTGGGAAAGTCTATGCACAAGACCTACCCACGCACCCAAGGATTTTGTGTTTAAAAAACGAAGAATTACCTATTTTAGAAAATGTTAAAAAAGACAAAAATTGGGCAATTCTTCATCAAAATATTTTAGAAGAAGCCAATCAAATCATTTTATTACCACCACTTGAGCGTATTCAAATAGGCAGAAGGCTACTCGACAAATCTAGAGAGGCTTTGAGGCGAATTTTTCAGCTTGCGTATGCCTATCGCATGACCCACGAAAAAAAGTATTTCGATAGATGCGAAGCAGAACTTTTGAAAATCGCTGAGTTTTCTGATTGGAATCCTTCTCATTTTTTAGATGTTGCCGAAATGACTTTAGCCGTATCAATTGGCTACGATTGGTTGTTTCAGGATTTATCAGAAAGCTCTAAAAAGAAAATAAGTGAGGCTATTTTAAAAAAAGGAATCGAACCTTCCATTGATCCTAGGTACAATTCATGGTTAAAATCTAGTAATAATTGGAACCAAGTTTGCAATGCGGGCATGACCTACGGTGCTTTGGCCATCTACGAACAAAACCCCACTTTATCCAATCAAATCATTGAAAGAGCAAAACAATCAATAAAGTTACCTTTGGCTGATTATATGCCAGATGGGGCTTACCCCGAGGGCTACGGGTATTGGAACTACGGCACAAGTTTTCATATATTGTTTTTGAGTGCATTACAAAAATTATCTTTAATCGATACTAATACAGAAAGTGGATTTGGGAAAACCGCTTATTATTATCAACAAATGCTCGGAAGCTCTGGCAAAGCGTTTAATTATTCAGATGCAAGCGGAGCTACTGGACTAAGCCCTTCCCTATTTTGGTTTGCCAATACACACAAAGACAATAGTTTATTGTTTAATGAAAAACGATACCTAAACGATAAAAACATGGTAAAAAACAGGATTTTACCCGCTGTAATGATTTGGGGCAATGGTTTAAGTCTAGACAATATTCCAACACCTTCTGAAAATGTATATGAAGGAAAAGGGAAAAACCCTGTGGCTTTAATGCGAACTTCTTGGGTAGACGCTAACGCTACCTTTATCGGCTTTAAGGCTGGTTCACCATCAGTCAGTCATGGACACATGGATGTAGGTTCATTTGTATTCGATGCTTTAGGTGAACGCTGGGCCATGGATTTGGGAATGCAGGAATACGAATCATTGGAATCAAAGGGTGTTTTGCTTTGGGACAAAGCACAAAATGGCCAACGGTGGGAAGTTTTGAGATACAACAATCGATATCATAATACTTTGACTTTTGATAATAAATTGCAGTTAGTAGAAGCCAAATCGGAAATTATAAAAAACACCTCAGAGCCTAATTT
>JAFEIL010000492.1 GCA_017495105.1 Emticicia sp.
GTATCGACCAGAAAAAGAAATATTATTTCAAATATCAATGCTTCGATTGACCGAGAATGTGCTGATTTGGGTGATAATGCTTTTGGGCTTTTTAATGGTATCACGCACTACACAACCCACATTAAAAACTCAAAAAACGCCACTTTTGGCAATCCGTTTGGTTCGTCAAACGAACTCAATCAGACCGCTTTTAAGTTCTGTACGGAGTTGATAAATGCCTAAAAATTAGGGTTGTAAGTGCAGTCACTTACAACCCTAATTTTAAATTTCTTGTATTTTTTTGCCTAAATGGAAAAGTTTCCAATTAGGCAAAAAATTTTGGGCTTCGCCCAATGATAGTTTTAAGTTTTTGGTGGTCATAGGCCATGTTACTTTATTTATGCTACAAATGAATCGAGATTACTATATTTTCTTTTTTTGCTTCTTTTTGTATCATTTCGGCCATGAATCTATCTCGGCTCATTTTTTTCTTCTTACAAATACAATTTAGTAAATACTGAGTTTCCAAATTTGCTTTAAACTGAACTCGTATTAAAATTTCTTCTTCGATTTTTGAAGAATCGGCTTTCGCTAAAGGCGAGTTACCGACCTGCGAAATATTGCTCAGCGGAACGCCGACCGCAGGCTCTCGTCCGTTGAATAATTCGGCCTTTTGTTCTTCCGAAAATATCCTTTTTCGAGGTGCTTTTTCTTCATTTCCCATCGGAATTTATTTTAAAAATTTATCTATGAACTCCAAAATAAATGCTTCCAAATATTGCTTACCATTTTTGCCGTTACTGCCATTTCTGTCATAAGGTGAAATATAAGTTTCATTCATGGAAAGCACCAAAGGCACAGCAGGAACGGCACTCTCAAAAAGTTCAATACCAAGATTTTTAGCAAATGCTGGAAGTTCTTTTTGCTTGATACTACTGGTAAAGCGATTGATAAAGCCGTAGCACAAATAGGTTTCGTTTGCACGCTTGATTTCTTCTACGTACAGCATATAATCTAAGGCTGAATCTCTATCAACTGTATCGGCAAGCATCGGAATCAGCAAGCCATCACAGCCCGCCAATAAGATTTTAAACTCGTTTTTAACCAGTGGCGGCATATCCAATAAAATCAAATCGAATTGACCGAAATATTCATCTAGGACAGTATCTAACTCCGCCAAATGATGAATAAAAAAGACCTCGAAAGGAAATGTTTCTTTCCCTTCCGATACCTCGACAGCTCTACGTTTGGCAATTGTTTTCTGAGCATCGATACCATCAATGACCGCTACTTTTTTGTCATAGTGAATGCTTAGTGTACTGGCTAACCAATAAATAGCTGAAGATTTTCCGACACCGCCTTTTTGGTTGCCGACTGCAATGATTTTTGTGTTCATGTTTTTGAGGAATTGAGTATTTGAGTAAATAAGTTTCTGAGTATTTGAGTAAAACAGTGTTTGAGTAAATGGGCTTTTGAGCGTTTGAGTAAAATACTATTTGAGCGAGGTGCGTAACCTAAATGAGCTTTTGAGCATTTGAGTAATTTAGTAAAATTGTAATTAATAATTTGAGTAATTAAGTATTTGAGTAAAGTAAAAGTATAAATATATTTTCAATATAAAATATAAATTAGTATTAATATGAAATATTATTCAAATTTGACGTTATAGTAAGTGTAGCAAGAGGGAGGTTTTTAGCAGAGCTAAACCTTTGACTATCAATAGCATAGCTATTTTAAAAGAATTTAATTAAAACCTAAGTACTTGATTACTAAACGATTAACCTATAAATATGAATGCTAAGGCCCAAATACAAGCCAAAACCACTGAAAGAACCACTGTTTCAATTTCTAAAGAGATTTTAGATAAAGCCAATTTTGCGATTGTCGAACTGAATGTTTTGTTTGAGAATTATGAAAAAACGATTTTAACTGAGCATCAAATTGCCATCAAAGAGCAAATAAAAAAGGCTGATAAAAAACTAAAAGTACCTCAAAAACTGACAATGAAAGTTTTTACAGAAGCAGCTTTGTTACATTTTGTCAAGAATAAATTCGACCCAAGATATTACCAAGACGATTCGATAGCTACGGCAATGAATCGCTTGCGGAATCATATTTTAGGTTTCATCGTAACGCAAGAAAATAAGTATATAAGACCTTTTCAGCAAGATATTATTGCTTTGAGAAATGAAGTGAGTTTACTGAAAAAGAGTTTAGAACTTGATACGCAAACCGTAGAAGAAACTGCCTTAGAAACGCAAGGAACTTTGATGGGTTTAGTACATATTTTGTTTGAAATGCTGGAAATTGAAGAGGCTGAAAGACCCAAATTAGAGAATTTATTACAACAAAAAGGTATCGAATATATTGAGCATTTGAACAAAAGATAGAATGTATTCCAAAGTAATCAACCCTGAAAAAGATGGCAAAGCGGAACGCCGCCCGATTGTCTTTAATAACAAAGGTAGTTCAGCTCGTTTGGGCAACTACTTGGAGAAAGAATTAGACTTGGCGAAGACGCCAGACGGAAAAGTTTTCTTTAATAATGAAGGTAGTTTTACGAAAGATGAAATGGTCAAAAGTATTGATACGAATGTCAAAGGTTTGACCGCCGATGATGATAAATTCTACTCTTTAGTGCTGAGTCCATCACAAGCAGAGTTGGAACATATTAAAAATAACCCCGAAAAGTTACGGGCATTCACAGCCGAGTGTATGGAAAATTATGCCCAAAATTTTATCATCAAAGCCAAAGATGGTACTCTAAAAAAACTCACCGAAAAAGACTTGGTTTGGTTTGCCAATATAGAGTATGACCGAACCTATAAAGGCGATGCTGATGAAGTAAAACGTGGTGAGAAAAAGCAAGGCGAGCGAAAAGACGGTCTGCAAACGCACATTCATATTACTGTTTCGGCAAGGGATAAGTCTATGGAAGTGACGCTAAATCCACGTACAAAAGACAAAAAGCGGAATGCCGCCCGAAGATTCTCAATTGTCGCTTGGAGTGAAAAGAATCAACAAACATTTGATAGCAAATTTGGCTACGATTCGCCGATAAAATCATTTGCTAATCGAAATAAGGAGGCATGGAATAAAGTGATGTCCGTTGAACGGATGCTGACAACTTTTGAGAAGAAGTATGGTTTGCCTGATGCTGACTCCATCAAAATCAGAAGTATGGCAGTTGCACAAGATTATTGCCAAGATTTCAGAAGAAATTTAAAAGAAATAGGTAATGAGTTAAAAAAAGAAGGTGGTAAAAGTGGTCTAAATTCTGACCAGTGGGAAAGGTTATCCAACGCAAAACCCGATGAACAAAGTCAGAATTTAGAGCAAAATAAAAACAACTCATTTGATTTTGTCAGTAGTTTCAAGCAAGGTTTTTATTTTTTTAAAGGATCAGAACTAGCGGAGTCCGATGGAAAAGACTTACAAGGAACATTCCGTAAAGCTGGACTTCATTTTAGGAAAAGACTTCAAAATGTTCAGAAATCAACTGATAATGATGTTTCTATTTGAAAATAAATTTTCATTATCTATTCTTAAAAGTTTATTAAATGAAAAAATACAAAACTTTATTTTATCTGCTTGCCGCTGCTTTAATGGGATTGGTTTTCGGAGAATGGTTCACCATGACTAGTTTCGAAACCATGCACAATAAATTGATAGGACACTATCTCAAATATGGTTTTTTATTTAGAATCATCACCTTCATCGCATTACCTATATTGCTTTATAACAAGGAAGAATCTTTGATCAATAGATTTTATAAAAGAGATAAATCGACAGATACTTTTACTTTTCGGCAAAAACAATGGCTCATTTTTAGCTATATTTTTGTTTCTTTTTTTGCCCTTTTTTCTATCAATTTAATGGGCATTTCTCCCTTAATTTCGTTATATTTATACATCATTTTAATCTTTTTAGGGCTATCTTTTAGCTTTTTTACCGAAAAAAATGCTAATCAGAAAGTGCAAATCCAAACTGATGATACCTTAATTTTTAATCAATATTCTATCAACATCAAAGGGAAAAGTCATGATGGTTCAAAAGAAAAGTGGCTTAATATTGTCAATACTTTTCGTGGAATTTTGGGCATAGCCGCCAACGGTGCAGGAAAAACAGTTTCTTTTGTTGAGCCTTGTATTGAGCAGTATGCCTTCAAAGGATATGCAGGGATTTTATTTGATTTTAAATTTCCGACACTTTCCAATATTGCCCATTTGCATTTTGGTAGAAAAGAGGTTTTGAGTTGGCAAGGCAAAGAGTATAAATTGATTGAAAATCCGACCCAATTTTATGTCATCAACTTTACTGATATTACTCGCTCACATCGCATCAATCCTTTGAACCCGAAATACATTAAAAATCAGATTTATGCTAAAGAATTTGCCGAAGCCATCATTAACAGTTTGCAGAAGGGACAAAATTTTAATGATAAGTTTTTTACCCCTTCCGCTATTACTTTACTGACAGCAATTATTTGGTTTCTGAAAAAGCACTATCCGCAATATTGCACTTTTCCACACGTGGTCAATCTCATTGTTGGTGACTCTTATGAGATTTTGATAAAAAAGCTTCGAGAGGATGATGAATGTGCTGGACTTATTCGGAGTATTATAACGGCCATTGAATCAAAAGCAGGCAATCAGTTGGCTGGGGTAATTGCAAGTTTACAAATGCCATTTGGCACAATGAACATTCCTGAATATATGTATGTTTTGTCAGGCGATGATACCACAATAGACGTCAATGAAAAAGAGAATCCAAAAGTTATATGCGTAGGAACTTCCCCCGACATTGCTGTAGCATTATCGCCCATTATTTCTTTGATATTTACTGTAGCTTTAAAAACGATGAATCAACATGGTAAACACCATAGTTTTGCTTTGATAGACGAAGCGGCACAAATCTATATTCCGAATATTGCGGATATTCCTGCTACTGCACGGAGCAACAAAGTTTCTTTTAATATAGTAGCCCAGGATGTTTTGCAGTTTGAAAGCATTTATTCAAAACCTGTTTCTGATTCATTGATTGGTAATTTGAACTATCAGATTTATCTAAAAATTGCCAATTTGGAAACTGCCAAGCGTGTTTCGGCAACGATTGGAAAAGAAAAAGAAGTGAAACGTTCGGAAAGTGTGAGTGCCAATACTGGTGTAAAAGGAGGTAGCAATAACGAAGGATTTAACTTTTCAGAAGCTCAAACAGAGGTAATTTTGCCTAATCAAATCATGCAATTTAAAGTGGGTGAAATGGTAGGTATCTGTGAAGAAACAAAACACCCAACTTTTCATTTAGAGGTAGAAAGGAATATTTTTCCAATACCTTATGGTACAAATGGTAGCTATGATAAAGATGGCAGATTTCATACTGTCGACCGAAAAATACCTGCATTTAATCAAAATATTGATGTACAAATCATCGCCGAAAAAATTAAGTATGAGTGCAAAATTATATTAGCAAGTGAATTGCCCTAAGTAACAAAATAAGAAAATGAAAAATCAAGAAAAACACTCTTTATTAAGTCAATTAATCAATTTTGTTCTTAAACTTTTAAAAGAACAAACGCCTACAATAGAGGAATTTAGAATACAGCTAAAAAAAGCAATTTTCAGACTTTTAGTATTGATTTTGAGTATTTTACTCTGCTTAATGGCGGCGGGCATAATCTTAGGAATCTATATTTTAGGCTTCTTTTTAAATGTTTTGGGCAAAGTTTTTCTATTTGGAGCAGTGGCTGATTATACTCATGATCGAAATCAAGATAAACATTATGAAGAACATGGGAGATATTATTGAGAGAGAACTGTTGCAAGGCTTTCATTCACGTTTGTATGAAATGGATTGAAGAGAAAAGTATGAAAAGATACCTTTCTACTTTTCCCAACCCATGAACATTTCAAAAACAATCTCGTTTTGCTCTGTTATTACTAAAATAAAAGAATATAAACATAAATAATATTTATTATCATTTAACAACATAATATTCCAACACTATTTTTCTAAAATAAAACTCATATTTTGACTGAATTAAGTTTGACTTTGCCTTTTCTAGATCGATACGAAAAGTATTCAACTCAATTGTATGAAGCAAACCTTCTAAATAGCGGTCTTTGGCAGAATCGTAAGCAATTTGTAGAGCTAAAATCTGCCTTTGGGCAGCCTTTAGCTTTTCTTGAGCAATTTTGGCAGTTAAGTATGCCTGCTCAATTTCTTGCTTTGTTTGAAGTTTTGTTTGTGATAGCTGAGTTTCTACAATTCTTTGATTGATTTGAGCATTTGTAATTCGTCCTTTTACCTGCCCATTGGCATAAATTGGAATATTTATACTTAAACGTGCAAATTGATTCAAATTAAAGCCTAATTGATTGAAATAGTTATATTCTTTCGCTGCTGCACTCGAATATGCTGAGCCTAATCCTGCACCCAAAGAAATAGTTGGATATTTACCTGCTTCGGCGAGTTTTATACCTATATTGGCAACCTTAACTCGTAATTCTATACTTTTAATAATTGGTTGAAAATAAAACCCAGACAGAATATTTTGTAAGTAATTACCATTCAAGGGAACTGTTTTTTCTTCTATCAAATTATTCTCAATCTCAATTGTATTAAAATTCGGAAACGCCATTAATTGAGCCAATGAGAGTTTTGCAACATCAATATTGTTTTTGGCATTTAGTTCATCATATTCGGCAGTGGCGATTTGTGCATCTAAATCAATTAAATTAGTTTTTGGCATATTCCCTTCATTGACCAATGCCTTTGCTCGTTTATATTGTGATTGGATATTTTGAATTTGTTCCTGAGCTATTTTTGATAATTCTTGGTTCATCAGTACCTGCATATAGGCAAGTGTGATTCGGATTCGTAATTCATTTTTTGCTCGTTGAATTTCTACTTGGTCAGCTTCGGCATTATATTGGTTTTGAATAATTTGATTTTTGAGTGAAAACCCATTAAATATTGTAAAATTGGCATTTGCACCAAACGAATTAGAAGAAATAGTTTGTTGAACAAAGTCATTGGTAAAAGGGTCAATACTCCTACCTGAATTAATACCTTGCGAAAAAGACCCTGAAAGATTTGGATAAATTGCTTTTTCGGACTGCTTTAAAGCATTTTTAGATTGTTGTAAACTTAACTCTTTTAATTTTACTTCAAAATTTTGTTTGTAAGCATAGTCAATACATTGATTAAGAGAAAATCGCTGTTGAGCGTTTACTACAAAACAATAAAAGAAAAATATTAACAGAAAAATTCTTTTTTTCATGATGTTATTACATTTCTATTTTTTCAATAATTCATCAAAAATTTGGGTAAGTTTAGAATCTGAGGGACGTGGTGCATCGGAATTTATAATTTTACCATTTTCATCTAAAATCAAATATCTTGGAACTGATAATAGTTCAAGTTGTTTCGATAATACTGATTCAGTAGCATTTGGTATTAAATAACTTCCTTTTTCATTAAGTTTAAGTTGTTTTTTTGCTTTTTCCCAAGAAAACTTATCATCATCTATTGAAATATATACAAAATCAATTCCTCTTTTGGCATATTCTTTTTCTATTTTATTTGAATATTCCATTTCAATTCGACAAGGTACACACCACGAAGCCCAAAAATCTATATAAGTAATTTTCTCTTTATTTTTCTCAACTAATTCTTGCCATGACAAGATTTTATTTTTTTGAAAGATAATTCTGCTGGTATCTGTTATTGGTGTACTTTGATTAATCTTGCTCAATAAAATTTTATTTACAAAATCAACGTATCTGCCTGTTTTACATATTTCCATGAATTTAGAAATATGTTCAGGTTTTACTTCATTTTTTTTTAATCCATCTTTTATTAACCTTGTTAAAAGTAAATCCCTATAATATCCTTCAAAACTATTTATCGCAGAAGTAAACTGAACATCAAAACTTGGGATTTTTTTATAATCTTTTTCACACAAAAAACGATTATACGTTCTCAACAAATT
>JAFEIL010000259.1 GCA_017495105.1 Emticicia sp.
ATATTTGTTAAAGCAATTTATATAATTATGACTGCCGTAAGCACAAAACCAAATAGCTATACGCTTCTTATGCAAGCATACGAAGGTATTAGTGCAAAAAAAATGCAAGAATTGATGATAGTTACGCATCAAGAAAAGAATTTCTTTGCTGATATTCTGCATATTTCACCAAAAACAATTGATAGATATATTAAAGAAGATAAAAAATTCAACCCAACAGAAAGTGAAAAAATACTCAAACTCGAACAAGTTTATGATTGGGGAAAAGAAGTATTTGGAGATGTTGATACTTTTAATCGGTGGATTGTAAAACCTGCTTATGGTTTGGGCGATAGAATTCCAAAAGTACTTATGCAAACTCATGGGGGTCTGACTTTAGTAGAAGATGAGTTAATCAGAATTGCTTATGGAGCATTGGCTTGAAAGTAAAAACCATCAACAACGGATATTTATCTTAAAACATTAATGATTGTTTATAGAATAACAACTCCTAAATATGCACAATTAAGGGCATCAGGGAGAAGTGCAAGATGGAATAAAAATGGCGATTTTGTTATTTATTTTGCTGGCAATATTTCTCTTGCTTGTCTCGAAAATGTTGTTCACAGAGACAGCGAAGGACTAATTGGCAATTTCAGTTTAATGCGTGTTCAAATACCTAAAAAGGTTTCTGTAAAAAAAATACAAATTGAAGATTTACCCGAAAATTGGTCTGATAAATTTAATTATGAGATTTGCCAAGAAATTAGCATAAATTGGCTAAATAATCATGAAAGTTGTGTACTATGTGTACCATCTGTGATTGTTCCACTCGAATATAATTATCTCATAAACCCTCAACACGCTGACTTTCGGTTCATAAAACTACTTTCAGTTGAAAAATTCACCTTCGATAATCGTTTAAAAAATACATGAATGTATCAATAATTATACTCGCTGCGGGGGCTTCTTCTCGCATGGGAGCTCCCAAACAACTTTTATTGGTTGATGGCAAAACACTAATCAAACGCATCTGTGATACCGCAATGGATACGACTTGCCACCCAATTGTAGTAGTTTTAGGGGCAAATCGCAACATAATTCGCAACGAAACCGAACGAATGCCGATAACTGTAATTGATAATCCACAATGGGAAAATGGAATGTCGAGTTCAATTAAAATGGGTTTAGCTGGGGCATATATGACCGAAAAAGCCATTGAAGCAGTTATTTTCTTGACTGTAGATATGCCTTATGTAAGTGCCGAATTAATCAATAAAATGATTGAAAAAGCCGAATCTGACGAAAAAATTGAAATCGTTGCTTGCAAATACGAAAATCAGATGGGTATTCCAGTATTATTTAAACGTAGTATTTTTACCGATTTACTTGAGCTATCAGGTGATGAGGGAGCAAAAAAAGTTGTAGTCAAAAACAAAGATAAAACCGTATTTATTGATTTTCCCGAAGGCAAATTAGATTTGGATACTGTCGAAGAATACCGCAATTTTGTATCAAAATATAACTCAAATTAATGAAACGCATAGGTTTTTATATAGCTTTACCCTTTATATATTTCATTTCGTATCTACCATTTAGTGTTTTATATCTGATTTCAGATTTTTTATATTTATTGGTATATTACGGAATTGGTTATCGAAAAAACGTCGTTCGACAAAATTTACAACGAAGTTTTCCCGAAAAATCAGCCGCTGAATTATTAAAAATCGAAAAAGATTTTTATAGTTATATCGTAGATTTCTTTTTGGAAATGTTTAAAAGTGTAACCATCAGCCAAAACGAACTTAAAAAACATTTTAGCATCGAAAACGAAGAGATTCTTGATGAATTACTATCTAAAAAACGTAATATTATTGTTACGGCTGGCCATTACGGAAATCACGAATTAGCAAATTTGGCTCTATCTTTCTTGATTAATTACAAAGTTAAGGGCGTTTACAGGCCACTAACGAATGAATACTTTGAAAAATTCTTTTTAGATTTTCGGCAGAAATTTGGCACAATGATGATTACAATGGCAAATGCTTCCAAAGAAATTGCAAAAATTGAAGACTTTAACTACGCTTTTTTTCTTGTAAACGACCAATCTCCCCCACCCGAACGCTCTTATTGGACAACATTTTTAAACCAAGAAACTGGTTTTTTTACAGGTCATGAACGTTTTGCCAAGCAATATGATATGCCAGTTGTATATATGTGTATCAACCGAATTTCAAGGGGGAATTATAAAATAAAAGTTGAGCTAATCACCGAAACACCCAATTTACTTTCGGATGGTGAAATTATTGAACTGCACGCTCGTAAACTCGAACGAGATATTAAAGCAAATCCATCCATTTGGTTTTGGTCGCACAAACGTTGGAAATATACCAAATTAAATGATGAAATTGTCCCTGTAAGTTACAAAAAATGAAAAAAACTAAGTTTCTGATTTTAAGATTTTCATCAATCGGAGATATTGTATTGACTACGCCAGTGACAAGGTGTATTAAAACACAATATCAAAACGCCGAAGTACATTTTGCCACCAAAGAATCTTTCAAAGTATTGGTCGAAAATAATCCATACATCGACCGATACCATTTACTCGGTAAATCATTGAGTGAATTTATCGAAAACTTACAAACTGAAAAGTTTGATTATATCATTGATTTACACAATAACCTACGGACAACAATAATCAAACTGAGGCTTTATTCGGCAAAATCATTAAGTTTTGATAAACTAAATTTTAAAAAATGGCTTTTGGTAAATCTAAAAATTAACCAAATGCCCGATGTTCATATTGTTGACCGATATTTAGAAACAGTCAAAAGTTTAGGCGTTAAAAATGATTTAAACGGGCTTGATTATTTTATTCCTGAAAAAGACAAGTTAGAGATTAAAGAAGCTTTTATTGCTTACGCCATTGGTGGTCAACACTTTACAAAAAAACTACCTACAAAAAAAATCATTAAAGTTTGTCAGAAAATTGATGGGAAAATAATGCTTTTGGGTGGAAAAGAAGACATTCCTGTCGCCGAAGAAATAGAAAAAGTACTTGGTGACAAAATAATCAATGCATGCGGTAAATATAATCTTAATCAATCTGCCTCACTTGTTCAACAAGCAGAATACATCCTTACGCACGATACAGGCTTGATGCACATTGCTTCAGCATTAAAGAAAAAGGTTATTTCAATTTGGGGCAATACAGTCCCTGAATTTGGAATGTATCCTTATTTGACTGAGTTTTCAATCATCGAAAATAAAAAAATTTCGTGTCGCCCGTGCTCAAAAATTGGGTATGATAAATGCCCGAAAGGCCATTTTAAGTGTATGAACGACCTAATCTTGGATTTCTGAGCACTAAAACTTTAAATTTCATCTCGTTTTATAGTAATATCGTCTCCAAATCAAACTTATGATATGGTTTTAAGGGTGTTTTTGAGTATTTTTGTAAAACATCTTAACCTTCATCATTCATGAAAAAAACTTATATTATTGCTCTAAGTAGCTTTATTTATTTTCATACGTTCTCTCAAAAAATCATAAATCGTGACCCTCAAATTGAGGCACTTGTCAGTCAGATTTCAAGTGATAGTTTAAAAAAATTTGACGAAAAACTTGTGTCGTTTGGCACACGTAGTACACTCTCAACTACGACAGACTCAAAACGTGGCATCGGTGCTTCTCGCCTATGGGTTTTGAGCAAATTTCAAGAATTTGCAAAAATATCTGAAGGTAGAATGACTGCAGTGCTCGACACTTTCACTTTACAGCCAGATGGCAGAAGAATTGACAAGGCAATTGCGATGGCCAATGTAATGGCAACTTTAAAAGGTACAGACCCAAACGATGACCGAGTTTTTATGGTTAGTGGACATATAGATAGCCGTGTAACTGATGTAATGAACCGTGAATCTGCTGCTCCAGGTGCAAATGATGATGGAAGTGGTACGGTAGCGGTTATTGAGTTAGCTCGTGTAATGGCTAAATCTAAATTTCCAGCAACTATTATTTTTGTAGTAGTAAGTGGCGAAGAACAAGGATTACTAGGAGCAAATTATTTAGCTGAAAAAGCATTGAAACAAAATTGGAATTTGGAAGCTTTATTGAATAATGATATCATGGGGTCGAATAATTCAAATGAAACAAATATTATTGATAATACTCGACTTAGGATTTTCAGCGAAGGTTTACCCGCTTTTGAAATGGATAAAAAAGTAGGTGCTATTCGTCAATATGGTGCAGAAAATGATGGAAAAGCACGTCAGTTAGCACGTTACGTAAAGGAAACAGGCGAACGCTATGTCGATAATCTAGAAATTGTGATGATTTACAGAAATGACCGTTTCTTACGTGGTGGCGACCATACCCCGTTTGTCAATCGTGGTTTTGCGGCGGTTCGACTTTCAGAAATGAATGAAAACTTCCTACACCAACACCAAGACCTTAGAGTTGAAAATGGGGTTGAATATGGTGATTTAATAAAATTTATGGATTTTGAATATCTCCGTAAAAACACTTGTGTAAATCTTGCTTCATTGGCCAATCTTGCAAAATCACCTTCGATGCCACAAGATGTAATATTAGATGTAAGAGGTCTAGGAAACTCAACAAACTTAAATTGGAAAGCCCCAAAATCTGGCAAGGTAAAAGGCTATTATGTTTTAATGCGTGAAACTGCAATGCCTTATTGGCAGAAAAAGTTTTTCACAACAAACTTAAAAATATCACTCCCATACTCAAAAGATAACTATTACTTTGCCGTACAATCGGTTAGTGAAGAAGGAAACGAAGGCTTGCCGGTTTTACCAAGAGTTGGACTTCGTAATGCAGGAGAATAATTTACTTATTGAAAATTTGGTAAAATCACAAAAAATCGACTCTTTCGAGTCGATTTTTTATTTTTAAACCTAAACCTTTCTCAAAAATGGAAATTATTGCTAAAATATTAATCGGATTGATAGCTATCGAACATTGTTATATTCTTTGGCTCGAAATGTTTGCTTGGACAACCAAAGCCCCAAAAATATTCAAAGGATTAAAGAAAGAACTCTTTGAACCAACCAAAGCACTCGCTGCCAATCAAGGTTTATATAATGGTTTCTTAGCGGCTGGCCTAATTTGGTCTTTATTAATTGAAAATCATGCATGGTCTTTATATGTGTCAGTGTTTTTTCTTTCATGCGTTATTATTGCAGGAATTTATGGAGGCATAACTGCTGGAAGGAAAATTTTCTATGTACAAACTATTCCTGCTATTTTGGCTCTGATTGCTGTTCATTTTTAGAAAATAAGTTCATTAAAAAGAAAATGCCCACCAAACGGCAGGCATTTTTACTTCTGGAGTACAACAAAACCACAATAAAAGCACGGTTTGAACCGCAATTGTGATTTTATCGCAAAAATATTAATATTTTATGCTTCTACTAACGATTCGTCGTGTTGTGAAATATCTAAACCTACTTTTTCGTCAGCCTCAGATACACGAAGTGGTAAAATCAAATCTGTTATTTTCAACATTACAAACGACATAGCAAAAGCAAATACTGAAACAATTATCAATGCAATTACATGGTTGATAAATAATTTCGACTCTCCAAAGAATAAACCTTGGTCAGCAACAGCAGCATTTACGCCTTTATTTGCAAATACGCCTGTCAACAACATACCAACCATACCACCAACACCGTGACAAGGAAATACATCAAGCGTATCATCCAAAGCAGTTTTGGTTTTAAGATGAGCTAAGTAATTAGAAATCAATGAAGAAATCGTACCTATAAAGATAGCGTGTGGAATTGTTACGAAACCGGCACCAGGTGTGATCGCAACTAAACCAACAACAACACCAATACAGAATCCAAGAGCAGACACTTTTTTACCATTTGCAGCATCAAGCAATACCCAAGCCAAGCCAGCAGCAGCAGCAGCAGTATTTGTAGTTGCGAAAGCAGAAGCAGCCAATGTACCTGCACTTAGTGCCGAACCAGCATTAAAACCGAACCATCCAAACCACAACAAACCTGTACCTAATAATACGTAAGGAATATTTGCTGGAGGAAGGAAACTACCTTCTACATGTGTACGACGACGTTTTAAGTAAATTGCACCTGCCAAAGCAGCCCATCCGGCCGACATGTGCACAACAGTACCCCCAGCGAAATCAAGTACGCCCATTTTGAATAGAAAACCTTCAGGGTGCCATGTCCAGTGTGCTAAAGGAGCATATACGAATAAACTAAAAAGAATGATGAACAATACATAAGATTTAAAATTGATTCGTTCTGCCAAAGAACCAGTTACGAGGGCTGGTGTAATTACAGCGAATTTTAATTGGAAGAATGCAAATACTACCAATGGGATAGTTGGAGCAAGTGACCAGGGTTTGCTTTCTAAAACACCAGCAAACATAAAATGAGTCATTGGATTTCCAACAAAACCTCCGATTGATTCACCAAAAGCAAGGCTATAACCAACCGTGACCCAAAGTACAGAAATCACACCCATTGCAATAAAACTTTGCAACATTGTAGAAATAACGTTTTTTGTATTGACCATACCACCGTAGAAATAAGCCAGTCCAGGTGTCATAATTAATACTAAGGCTGTACTAACTAACATCCAAGCGGTATCGCCAGAGTTAATTCCTTCTGTAACAATCGTTGAAGGTACTGCAGGCAGCAATAAAGCAATCACAGCAAGTACTAACAAAATAATTAGGGGAAGCGGATTTTTACGCATAGTGATTTTGAGGTTTAAATGTTGTACAAAAAACTAGTATAGGTTTTGGTTAAAAAAAATTAAAATTTAAAAATTAAAGCTCCACCGAAAGTAGATTGAGAATTTTTAGTAAAATCACCATCCTTGTCCTCGAATTGCCCATCTCCAGATTTAGCTTTAGCATAGCTATCCAAGCGAAATTCTGGTTTGAATAACAAGTTATCAGAAATAATTACGTTTCCTGTCAAAGTAAATGAATTTACAGAAGTACCATCGCCGTCAGCATTAAGCAAATATCTTGCTCCATCCTTGTTATCAAAATATTCATAACGTGCTCCCAAACCAAATTTATCAGACAATGATAATTGTGCATATATAGCGGCACCGCCCCAACTAAGTTTATTTTGTGTTCCATAAGCAGCATTAACACCCAATAAGAATTTTTCAGTTATTTGATAGGAGGTTGTTAAATCAAGTAATGAATAAAACTTCATTGAACCATCTGTGGCAACAGGTTCTTCACTTCCAATCCAGTTTACATACAAATTCCATCCTGCTGTAGGTGATACATAAAATTGCCCCATATATCCCAATTTGTCATTATTATCATCCTTAGAATCGACGCCATTAACCAAGCCAAATGTTAGTGAGGATTTTGCCGAAGTCGCAACGGTGGCTTTCAAACCAGTATGATAGAAAGGTCCATTATTGAAAAGGTTTGATAATGAATAATTAAAATTGACTGGAGCATCAATTACTTCATAACCTATGTGAGTACCCCACTGTCCAGCAGTGATTGATAATTTGTCAGTAGCTTTCCAAGTCAAGTACGCTTGCTTAATTGCCAATGCAGAACCTGTTGCTTCTTTGCCACCAACTAAAACACGACCTAAAGCATTACCATAGTTTCCGAGGTCCCCATGATTTCCAAAAGTCAAATCAATAACTCCGTCAACTTTATCGGTTGAATAAGTCATTTTAGTTTGAACCAATCCAACTTGAAACTGACCAACTTTTTGGTCAAACGCTCTCTCATAACCAGATGCACCTAAATTAGACTTAGACTTTGGTGAATTTAAATTACCGAAGAAATAGGTATCGACATACCCTGAAAACGTAAATGGACTTTTCTTCTCCTCTGATTTTGTTGTAGCGTCTTGAGCAAAAACGTTTGCTGCAACAAAAAATGAAAATACGGCAATAAATGATTTTCTCATAATTTTCTTTGGTTTAAATTATCATTTGGTACATATAAT
>JAFEIL010000523.1 GCA_017495105.1 Emticicia sp.
TATTAAAACCTTCAAAATATTATAAGTTCTGAAACGAAAATAATCGACAAATTGAAATGATACCACTTATAGATATTAGTGTTTTATCCCTGCTCTAAACATCTATTTTCTCGAAACTTATGTCTTTTGTTTCAGTGCATATCAGTTCTGAAAGGTAAACAATAAGCAAAAACATGTTTTTTATTTCATTGATAATCAATCATTTATTGCTGTTGCGAATTGTCTTTAATTTGGTATTTCTTGTTTTTCATTACTTACTACCTGCATTTTTATTGATTATAAATGAAAACAGCCGAAGAATTAGTACAACTTTTGAGCCTTGAAAAAATAGAACAAAATATTTTTAGAGGTGAAAATTATCAAGCACCATGGAAACGAGTTTTTGGTGGACAAGTGCTTGCTCAATCTCTATATGCCGCTTATCAAACTGTTCCTGAAGACCGAGTTTTACATTCTATGCACGGCTATTTCATTCTGACGGGAGATATTTCGATGCCAATTCTTTATGAAGTTGACCGTATTCGTGATGGAGGTAGTTTTACAACTCGCCGTGTAAATGCAATACAAAATGGCAAGGCTATTTTTAGTATGATAAGTTCGTTTCAAAGTTCACAAGAAGGTTTCAATCATCAGATTACAATGCCAAATGTTCCTCCACCGGATACATTGGTATCCGATTTGGTATTAATTGAAGCCTTCAAAGATAAAGCTCCAGACTTTTATAAGAATTTTTCACATCCTCGACCACTCGAATTTCGACCAGTGGAGCGAATAAATCCGCTAAAACCTCAGAAACAGCCACCATTTCGGCACGTTTGGATAAAAGCTAATGGAGATTTACCAAACGACTTGCGTTTACATCAAATCATTTTGGCTTATGCTTCTGATTATAATCTTTTAGGAACTGCTACTCTACCTCATTTAGATACAATTTCGCTCAACGATTTGTTTATGGCAAGTCTAGATCACGCCATGTGGTTTCACGAAGATTTTAGAATCGATCAATGGCTGCTATATGCACTTGATAGCCCAAGTGCCTCAAATTCTCGTGGATTTACGAGAGGAAATTTCTTCACCGAAGATGGTAAATTAGTTGCCTCGGTTGTGCAGGAAGGTTTAATTAGAGTAAAGAAGTAATTAGAAATAGAAATAGATTTGTATAAATAAGTATTGAGACAAAAGTTACGAGACGGTTCAACGTAGCGATTCGAGACAATAAAAGGTTTGCCGTAGTTACAAAATACTAAAATCAAAAACTTGCATCATTTCAATTTATCGATTAATATTGTCATAGTACTTAACATCAACTCATCTCGCCGCAAATACTCTGTTCCATTCGATATTTAACACGTTCGGGTTCGGTTTCCTGGCCAAGCAAAAACATTAATTTTGTAATTGCAGCCTCGGTGGTAATATCTGAGCCACTAATGATGCCGATTGATTTTAATTTACTACTCGTCTGATAATGCCCTTGTAATACACGCCCCCCATCGCACTGCGAAACATTCACAATCACAATTCCTCGTTTGGTAGCTTGATACAATTCCTCCAAAAACCATTCCTCCGATGGAGCATTTCCTGCACCGTAAGTTTCCAAAACAACGCCTCTTAATCCCTCTGTACTCAATAAATTATGTACCATCTTTTGATTGATTCCTGGAAAAAGTTTCAAAATCATTACTTGTTCTTCAAGTTTTTCATGAACAATCAATGGCAAATCAGGGCGAAAGGGCATGATAAAAGGGAAATTATAATCAATTGTTACACCAACTTCGGCCAAAGCAGGATAATTTTCCGAACGAAATGCATTAAATTGACTACTCTCTTTTTTCTTAGCTCTGTTGCCCCGCAACAAATAAGAATTAAAATAAATGGCAACCTCAGCTACAACTGGCCTTCCATTGATTTCTGTCGAAGCAATTTCTAACGCCGTAATCAGGTTTTCACGGGCATCGGTGCGAACTATTCCAATTGGTAATTGAGCTCCAGTCAGAATAACTGGTTTAGATAAATTTTCAAGCAAAAAGCTCAAAGCCGATGCCGTGTAAGCCATAGTATCGGTTCCGTGCAGAATCACAAATGCATCATATTGTTCAAAATTATCTCTTACAATTACCGCCAACTCAATCCAAGTTTCGGGTTTAATATTTGACGAATCAATCGGTTTTTGTAAAGTCAAAATCGTTAACTCAAATTCTAGCCTTTTTAGTTCTGGTACATTTACCAATATTTGGTTAAAATCAATAGGTACTAATGATTTCGATTTTGTATCGTAAACCATGCCCAAAGTACCACCCGTGTAAATCATTAGAACCGATGTCGAACGATTTTTTTTATCTGATGAAGTTAAAATTTTAGAAATTTTGTAGGTCATTATATTTTTTTAAAAGAAAAAATGAAGTGTCATTTTAGGCATTTTTAGGAAAAACTATGTTTTTTTTATAAAAACAGGTGAAAACAAAGTTTAATTTTTAATAATTGAGCATTTTTTAGGCACAAATACTCAAAAACAAAACCAAAT
>JAFEIL010000540.1 GCA_017495105.1 Emticicia sp.
GGTTTCTGCTAGCCAATTTTCTAATTGACTTAAAATCAAGGGTTTATTAAATGGTTTATTGGTTATTTTATATTTAATCATAAAAAAATTATACTGATTTTGTTCCTTATAAATTTTATTTTGTAAATATATTAAATTTTGTTGTTCATTCCGTGTTTAGTTCCATTTTATTTATACTAATCACCTTCCAACCTTCTTGGTTTTTCTTATGGTCATAACATTTTACAGCAAATCCAATGGTAAGCATATCGGTGCGTAACTTATTTGTAGCTACCAAATTAGTAGAAACATAAGCATTATCCACAAAACCAATGCCTGCTGCATTTATACGAATAGCCCCTGTAATCTGCTTACACCATGTTGCTTTTTCATCTGTATCCGTTAGCTTCACCACCTGATTATAATCTTTGGTTGGGTGCTTTCTTAGGTATGCCTTATAAGTTTTTCCAATTTCAATGCTTGGTACAGGTATTTTTAATAAATATATTTTTCCGCTACCCTCCTTTTCAGTCATATAATAAGCCATCTGAGTAGGCACATCAATTTTGGTAATCACAATGAGCATCGAGGGTGCATTTTCCCAAAGCAACTCTTCCGCTTGATGCGTATATGCTTGATAGTTAGTGGCAAGTCCTATCGTATTCTTGTATTCAGGCTTTTTCATCCATTCTTGTATTTTAGCAGGTATTTTCCAGCCCTCTTTAGTACGTACACCAACGATTTTTTCAATTTCATATTTGGCAGCCTTCCAATTTTCTTGAGTAATTAATTTTTCGGCAAACTCTTGTCGTAAACCTACCAACATTTGCTCTTTACCACCCAATGCAAGTGCTTTACAGAGAGCGGAATGGTTTATTTCAGCCTTATCTTTATAGCAAGTAGCCATTAATTGCCAAACCCAAAAATCGTTTTTCTTAGCTTTTACCAAATCTTTCACCAATACTTGTGCCTGCTCCAAATCATTGGTTTGAATCAAAAGTTGCACGAGATAATACCGAACATAAACCAATTCAGGGTATTTAATCGAAACGCTCTCTATCCAATCAAAAAAAGTATAGAAAATATACCTAAACTCAGGTTCTTCTTGCTCATCGAGCATGGCTTTAGCAATCGGAATCGCCAATCGTTCCAATTCGGTAGGCTCCACTATACTACTAATATTTGCCCATAAATTAAATGCAAGATAAGCCTGCCAATCTACCCGAACTTTGGCAGCAATCGTTAGAAACGCTAAAGAAAGTCTCAAATCATTGGTATTAGGTAAATACAATAAATCAGCGAGTATTTTTTGCCCAAAATATAATGGCTGTTGATGTTTAATTGCCTGAGCTACCGTTTTTACAACAAGCCAATAAACCTGCGTTTGTAACATCGAATCTTGGTGAAAAGGGAGAGCAAAAAGCGATTCTTTGATTTCTAAAATCATCGTCCAATCTTTTTTTTCAAGAGCATTTTTCCAAAGATCAAAATATACCCAAGCCAAACCTTGATATTGAGTAGTAGGCTCAAGTTGATAGCCCTCCAAGGCAATCGTGAGGGCATCAATAAAATTGCCCGATTTGCGAAGTACGTGTATTTGCTGAGTAGTTGTAGTATAGAAGGTAGTATCTTGGTTTAGATTTTTATCAAAATATAATAGTATGTTTGCTTTGAGTAAGCAATTCAAAATCAAAGTTTTTACCGATACAATTCATGTTATTGAGCATATCCTCCCCAACAGGAAGCATAATAATTGTATCGTGGTTGTCGTAGCACAATTGTAGCTCAATAATAATCTGTTTTATTTCCTGATAAAGTTTTCGATGAACTTTTGCAAAAAAAACTGATTTTTGAATACGAATACATCCTTTCTTTTCGAGAAATTTTGCCAAAATTCGTCTGATTTTATTATTTTCTACATCATAAAGTATAAAACAGTACATTTCTTCTGAATTTTTATGTTTTTGATTTTTAAACCATTCCAAAAAACGTCCAAAATGGACAGGCAAATCATTTTCAAGTGCCAAAACTTCCTCGGCACTCAAAGTTGGTAGCCCCACATTTGCTCGCTGCACATTGGCTTCATTGATACTAAGTTGTTGTTGTTTTTTTCTGGGCATATTAGTTTACACATAAAAGTTGAGTTAGTTCTTCTCCCATTACCTTCACTACTTTCACAGGTGGAAAAATCATATCATGAATCAAACAAAATACTACCTCTGATAAATTGGCATCCGTACCAGTTTTTGGCGAACGAGTGACGGTATAACCTTTTTTACCAAAAAATACATTGATTTCCGCCAATCGATAACCCTGTTTCACCTGTATCTTCAAGCCATAACTTATAGGAAGCACCCCCACCAAAACCAAATTATTATTAGTGCATAAATAAGCAATGTCCTGCTCAATGTTTTTCAATTCGTCAGGTACATAGCCCTGATAAACTTTCTTAATTGGCCTATTAGGACTTATCTTATCCATCACTTTTCCCAGAGCAGCATTATCAAGCTCAGAAGGTGTTTTGTTTACATCTTTCAAGGTGACAGCTACCGTTTCTTGATTGATAAATCTTTGCCATTCAACCAATTCAGCATTTGGATTAAAATAGACATTTTCATCAAAACTTAAAAAGCATGCACGAGTGGCATCACAAGTTTTCATGTCAATGCTACCAGCTAGATGAACTTGTTCGGCAAAAACTCTTGAAAAATTGCGATAAAATTCTTTGTACAGAATCAAATCAGCACATGGAACATTCAAGCCAAAAATTACCTTAAATCCAGTGCCACTCGGCGAAACAAACGCCATTAACACCGAAGGATGCGTCAATAACAATGGAGGAAGTTGAGTATTATCACCAAAATAATCATCTACATCAATCGTCAGATAATTAGCCTTTTCAAAATTATCCGAATGACGCACGCCCTCACGAAACGATGCCCCCACAAAATATGGCAATCGAGTTTTAAGCATTTTATAGGCTTTTATATCAAGTTCTCGTAATTTACGCAAGCGACTCACCTCAACAGCAAGCGTTTGGTCTTGTTTTATTTTCAAGAATAAATCTTCTGCAGCAATACCCATTAAGGTTTCGGCAGGTGATTGAGCGATGGCATTTCCGATAAAAAATGTGAAGGTAGGTATCAGTTTAAAGGTGAAAAAGTTTTTAAAAATGTTGCTGTTTTTTGGGCAATAAATTCAATATGATTCAATCTTGAGCGGCTCAGACCTTCCATCACCACAACTTCATTCAGATAATCATTGAAACTCTGAATCACAATCCTTTTGCCTGTTTGGTTGAGCCAAAACTGTTGGTTTTCTACTTCAAAAAAATCAGTATCAACCACTTCCTGGACACACAAATGACAAACCACATAATCGGCCCAATGCCTAAACTGCTCAATAAAATCATAAACCAAAACAGGTCTGTTATATTCGTCACGGTGCATAATACCGATGTGTGGGTCAATACCAACTTTCAGCAATGCCGACTCACACATACCATAAAGCATACCATAGGCATAATTGAGCATACAATTAAACCCATCGTGGGCTGGGTGTTGGCTTCGTTTATTGAACTGATATTTGTTTGGCAATAAACTACTGATAGTCTGAAAATAAACTTTACCCATGCTACCTTCATAGCCCCTAAAACTGGCAAAAGTTTCGGAGTGGTCTTGGATTTCATAGTTTTTAATTTTTTCAGTCGATGCCTTAATCTTTGCTTTAGCTTCAATTACATCCATATCATTTTGTAGAATGATACTCAAAAGGTCTATTACCAAAATTTGATTATTGCCTTTTTTTACCAAAATATCCTTAATCCAATCAATGCCTGCAGTACTTTGAGCAAAAGCCAGCTGATTTTTACGAATCGTTGAAATCGAACCAAAATGATGGCTCCAAACTCGCCCAATCGGAAAACCTTTTCTGTCAATAAATAAAATTTCGGTATTGTGCTGAATCGCCACCGAAATCACTTCATGCGATAGATTAGTGGCCGTATGAAGCATAATGCTCCGCACCTGCTGAAATGGAATATAGCTTTCTTGTTCTTTGTTTTTCACAAAGTAACGCCCTTCTCTCACCGAAATACTTGTTCCACACTTATTGAGAATTAGTTGAGTATTGAAGTTTGTTAGTAGTTTGAGATGAAATGATGATACAAAGTTAGTGCCGAGTAGTGCAATCTATTTTCACTATTTTAAAAAGTATCAATTTTCTTTTGAGTAGCAGGCAGCGAACCATGCGGCGAAAAAACAAAGTGGTTTATTTTCATTTCAAAAAGCCATTTTTGCCAAACAGCCACCAATAAATCCTGCTCATTAAGGTTCTGAAACTTTGGTTTTATCTCCAATAAGCACACTGAAAGTTTGCCAAAATTTTTCTTAACAGGAATTAAACCTTCATTTGCTGAGCGAAGTTTTTTCTCCCAATCTGAATCATTTCTTAGTTTATTCATCAATCGAGAGTCAGTTGTTCGATTGCCTAATTGACCAGCAAAACGGTTAGATTCAAAATCAAAATAGCCATCTGTCAGCACAAAAGGTTTATTTTGATGCGTATTTATCACATCATTTACTAAAAAATCATTAAAATATTTCCAAATATCTGTTCCTTTGAAATCTCTCGATATCTTTCTACCCTTAGTCGCATCAGCATAAAGTCTATCCAAAATTCTTGGAAGATTTGCCTTAAACGTTTCAAGTTGTTTTCTCTTTTGTTGAATATTAAACGCTGCCATCGAAATAAACAATTCGTTTTCGTAATTTTCAGTAATAATTCCACCCTGTTGAGGTGCAATAACAACCTTGAAACAATCTCTTGAATTAATGATAAATTTTTGACGAACAATACCTTCAAAACGTGCAAATACATCTTGAATAAGACGTTTATCTCGATTAGTTTGGTCAACCGTAAGCAGACGGTCGGAGAGATCAAGCAAAACAATATAGTTTTCATTTTTACTTGATTGTGCATGTGAAGCAATAGTTAAGCATATCGAAAAACTAAGAAGAGTGAAGTATTTGAAAAATGTCGTCATAGGTGTAGGTATTTTAAGTTTATTATTTAAATATAAATTGAATCAATTTTTAGAGTCGTTTAGGTATTTGGAAAATAAATTTTCTTGCCGTATTCATTGACATAAAACTGCCCACCTCTTGAACCCGTTTCAAGTTCTCCTTGATTTGTATCAAGCAATAGTCGGTTGTCGCTAATGTATGTATCTCTAAACTCTTCATTCATTTTTTCGCAGGTCTGTTTAATCTCATAATTTTGGGGCATAATTGCCACTACCTGCATCCATCCATCGTAAAATTTCGTGATGTAACGTTCGAGTTCTGGAATACTGATTTTTAAATCTCTTTTACGATCACGAAGTTTTTTGATTTCAAGTGCTATTTTCTTGATTTTAGTCGAGGTATCAACCAATTCCAACTCCAGTACTTCCATTTGATTTTTGATATCACTAATTTTCTTCTGCAAAAATTCAACTTCCAAAGCTACTACCTTTGAAAAATCAGTTTTACCTAATTCCTGTTTAAATGCTATTAGTAAAACACTCCAAATCAGTGTTGCAACGAAACCCATAATAAGCACGATATAAAAATCACTACTTGCATACCAACGGTGTGAAACATCGTCAATACCCATAAGTTTTTTCATCTCAAAATTGGTATTTTCAATCTTGTAAGCAATAAAACCATCCAAAATAAAAGTGATACAAATTAGCACAACTATGCTAGCTATACGTTTATGACCCTTTAGCTCATGTATAAGATAATCAAGCACGAAAGCGAACATCAAAATAAGAATCGGAGAAACCCAATGAAAATCAAGAACACCAAAAGCCCTTCTTGAGAAAATTGCACCAAACAGAGAGTTTGCCGAACCGCCACTTTGATTTAAAAGTTGAGCTTCCTCCATCGGGTTTCGAACCATCCCCATATAGACACAACTAATATAAAAGGCCAAAATATAAATCAAACCTAAGCCTAGCATAATGCCATATTTCCAAAGTGTAAAGCGATTCATCGCATCTGATTTATGCGGTTGTTTTTCTTTTAAACGCCATTGATGTATGGCATCTTCAAGATCCAAAATCATTTTTTTGAGATTTGGAATGCTGACCTCGCTCACTTTCTTTTGTTCTCCCAATAACTCTTCCGATGTCTTCTCTAAATCAATTATTTGGTCATCTAGTGCATAACGATGTTTTTCTTGATATTCAAAATCTGCACTTTCATCAATTAAATGTCCGCAACGAATCTCATTAAACAAATTAAGCAAAGCCTTTGAATCTCCTTTATGAGCCATTGATTGTTTTATAGAATAATCTTTTAGATTTACCCTCAGTACATCATTAGAAAAAACATTCGGAGTCTCAATATTAACCTCATTTGTATTTTCTAAAGTATTATTTTCTGAAGAATTGCCTGTAAAAAGGTCTTTTATTTTATCGAAATTTGTAGTTAAATCTGTCATAATAGTCAAAGTTTAAGTGAAAAAATGTTAACTGTAAATTTGTCTTAATTAATTTTGCTATTTACCCATTAAGTGGCCGCTATTCGTGAAAAGGTGTTTTCTTGCTCTAGTCACTCCTGTATACAAAAACCGATAATCATTATCTGGGCTCCAAGTATTCAGCAAAACAGTATCCCACTCGCTTCCTTGTGCTTTATGGCATGAAAATGCATGCCCATAGCCGATTTGCATGGCCGAAAGATATTCATCATCCCAAATTTTATTAGATTGTCGGAAAACAGGATTATTACGAAATGCTGCTGCATATAGTGCTTGTTTTTTTTCCTGAGTCAAAGCATTTGGGTTTCTAAGCGTATCGAGCATTACTTTTGTATGCACCTTAAAGGGCAAATTGAGTGAATCCTTAAATTCTACTTCAACATCAATAAATGATAAATCAGCAATAGTACTTCGATTGCCAAGACTTTTTATTTCACCAACCTCACCATTACCAACATAAGCAAAGGATTTTCCATAATAGTTTTGATTAAGCACAATTCTATCACCTTCGCAGATTGAACCAGTCAAGCCAAGCCCCGCTCTGACTAAATTATTACAATCGCTCACATATTTATTGCCATAAGCAATGATAGCCACAGAATCTTGTTTTTTAACATTAAACCTATCAATGTATAACTTGGCAACTTGCTCAGGTTTTCCCATAAACGAACCTATTTTACGAGTAAAATGACCCTTCGTGGGCGTCATAATAAACTCTCTTATCTGATAAGCTGCATCTAAAATATACGAACCTTCTACTTGCCGCATCACTTTTGAGAGTTCAATCAAGGTTCCGCTCAAAGTATATTTTTGTGTAAGATAATCAACGCTCAACGCAGGTGGTTGCTCATGATTGTTATATCCCACAGGCGGAAGTTGACAGCTATCACCCACAAAAATAATTTTGCTTGATTTTGCACCTTGCTTGATAAACTTTAAAAAATCTGACATCAAAGAATTTGCTGTTTCAAAACTTTCCTGTTTACCAAGTCTATCACCAATCATCGAGCTTTCATCCACAATAAAAACCTGATGGTCTTCTTCCATATTGCGTTTTAGAGCAAATTTTGTAACGGCTTTTTTGGTATCAGTTTCAACCGAATAAATTGCACTGTGAATCGTTCCAGCGGAATAGCCAGTTTTTGAAGCAATATTTTTGGCCGCACGCCCAGTTGGAGCCAATAGCTGAAAACTCGTATTTTGAGCATCCAAATAGCTTGCAACGGCTTTCATGATAGAAGTTTTGCCAGTACCTGCCGCCCCACGTACAATCAGAAAATCGCTATCATCATCAATAAATTGTTGGATAGACTGTAAAGCTGAAACCTGCTCAGAGGTAGCTACAAAAGGAAGATATTGAGTAAGTGCATTTGGTGTATTGAAGGTAGTATTGGGG
>JAFEIL010000321.1 GCA_017495105.1 Emticicia sp.
CTTACTCTAAATTTTCATGTCCGAAATTCTCAATCCTATTCCTAACGAGTATAATTATCTTTTTCTAAATATTGAATTGATTTACACCTTCTTTCAAAGCAATCTTTTTGCCTTTCCAAATTAAATTTCCCGAAATACTTTTTGGCAATTCGATTTGAATTTTCCATTTCCCATTTTCGAGTTTATAACTAGTCGAAATACTTCCTTTTGGGTGCGGCATGGTTCCATTTATATCTGTCATTTGGCCTAAATGTGGCTCTATCTTTACTTTTGAAAATGCCAAACCATCGCTATCAATTCCGAGAATCGTTCGGTAAAACTCAATATTGGGACTCGAACCCCAAGCGTGGCAATCTGAGCGAGTTTTGTCTACATCCGAGGTTTCTGCCCAAGTGGTTAATCCCATCTGAATATTTTCACGCCATTTATCGAGCCATTTTAAATAGTCATTTCCTTGCCCTGCTTTGATTAAAGCTTGGTGTAAATAATACTTAAAATAAATGGAGGCGGCAGATAATTGTTTATTGTTCAACAACTGTTAGGCAATTTGTTTTGCATCATCGTTGCTTGCCAAACCTGTCAGAATAGCCAATGAATTAGTATGTTGTGAAAACTCGTCTTTTTCTTCACGGTCGGCAAATAATTTCTTTGTAGCATGCCAGTATTTTGAACGAATAGTCTTTTTTAAAACCTCAGCGGCTTGTAAATATTGATTGGCAAAGGCAGGATTTCCCAGCTTATTTTCCAAATCTGCCGCCACTTGATACGCCCAAAGTAATTGAATGTCTAGAACGGCCGATGTTCCGTTGGCACTCATTGGGCCAGCACCTGCTTTCCATTCTTTGGCATTATCCACCCAGTCGGTGAACATCCATTGAGGCGTATTTTTTAATGAACCATCAGCTTGTTGGTAGCTTTTGAAAAATTCTAAAATTTGACGAACACCACCCATTTTTCCCTTCACAAAATCAGTATCGGCACCGTATCTGCTGTAATCTTGCAACATTCCTATATACCAAAGCGAAAAAGTTGGAATAAATTGAGGAGTATAAGATGGATGTCGACTTAGTGTAACACCCTCGGGTGTACGAGAAAAATCCATTAAGTTGATGGCATTTTTCACCAATCTATCATCACCGCTATTAAAAAGCGATACCAAGGCTTGAATTCGGCCATCACCGATGTATTGAAGTTGCTCATAATAAGGGCAATCCATATAAGTTTCATAAGCACAAAGGCGAGCAGTACGCCAGCCAATTTCAAGAATCTTATCCATATCTGGCTGATTGGCAGTTATTTGGGCATTCATTTTAAACGGATAACCCGTAAAAGTGCCATAAATATCATTTAGAGAAATGGCCTCATTTTGTGTGCTAATACTGAGTTGTAAATAGCGATATGTTCGATAAGTAAGGCTAGTAAATTTCTGATTATTACTTCCATCAGAAATTAGGCTATCAGCTCTACCTATAAAAGTTTTGCCAGCAGTTTCGTTTCTGTTGCCTTTTGAAGTCTTGTTAAAAAGTGCCTCTGCATATCTTACAGAAATGGTTGCATTTTTTCCTCCGCTAAACTCCAAATTTGGAAAGGCGTTTGTTAGATAGCTTTGGTCTAAAATGATATTTATTTTTGAGTTGGCAGGTATCAACACATCTATTTTTTTGGCAGGAAACCCAGTAGGTAAACTCGTAATTCCTTCATTACTAACTACTTTTACTAATCTTTCATCTTTCAGTTCCATTTGGGGAATGATAGACGGAACGAGCATCCAGCCACTCATAGTGCCGAAAGCTCCCAATATATTTTTCGGAACTCCTCCTCCAACTGGTCTAGCTTTTTGCCAATTTTTATCGTCAAAACTTTCGCTTTGCCAAGCTTTTGGACTTAAAGCCAAGTTTCGGATTTCCCCAGCACCTGCTACATAATAGCCTCTGGTTCTAAAAACTAAGGGAGCGAAGCTAATGTCTTTTTCACACAACCAAGTATTATTGGTGTTGATGGCTGATTCGGCCGAGGTTTCTCCTTGCAAAATAAATCCAGTTTTAAAGGTAATCTGGGCTTCCGGTTTAAACTCGCCTTCATTCCAAACTTGAGCAGCAATTATATTTTTGCCTACTTTCAAGTAAGCAGCAATATCGACGGTTTCATAATTCCAATGGGCAATATCGCCTCGAGCAGGGCCCATAGATACCAATTTTTCGTTCACATACAACTTGTAACGATTATCGCCCGAAACATGAATTTTAAAGTTATTGGGTTTTGAAGCCAAGTCAATCATTTTACGGAACAAATAAACACCATAACCATTATTGCTTACATTTGGTACGGAAATCCATTGTGCGTGCCAACGTTTATTTATTACGTCGGGTTCACCTGTAGGAGGGCCAAACTGAGCTTTTGAGAGAATTGATGTTAGTACAACTATCAGCAAGCCAATTACATACTTTTTTTTCATTCTAATATAGGGTTAAATTTATGGTTCAATCGCTTAAATACAAGTTTGTCAATATTTTAT
>JAFEIL010000496.1 GCA_017495105.1 Emticicia sp.
ATATTTAAACAAATATAATAATTATCAAAATTTAATTAACGTTCTAAATAATGAAGTAAAAACATTAAATTCAGATAAATACCAACTAATAGATGACATTTCAAACTTAAATATTGAAATATCAGACATTACAAGTGAGTATAAAAAAAATCTAAAAAGAAGTAAGCAAAATAGTGAAGCATTAACAGAAGAAACGAAAACTTTGAAATCTGAGATTGAAAAATTAAAAGAAGAATTAAAGATTGCCAATCTAATTAAAAGTAAGGGTGAAATTGAAATTAAAGAATTGAAAAAAAAGAATAATTTAATGGTGAATGAAATATTGGTTTTGAAGCAAAATTCAATAACAATCAGCAATAAGAATGAATTAATGGCGGAAAAGTTAAAAGTTTATAAAAATGGTATTTCAAGGAGAGATACAGAAATATTAGATTTAAAAGAAAACTTAAAAACCATTAGCAATAAGCTAGACAAGATAAACTCTAAGTGGTTTGTAAAGGTATTTGATTAATATATTTAGCAAAAAAATAACGGCCTTTAAACGTTGGCAAATACTACTGACTGTCAAAGTCGACTCCCACCAATACAGCCTTTATTAAAAAGGGGGTGGACATTAGTATTCGAACAGCAGTATATTAATCAATATTTACACCAGCGGTCAGTATACCATAAAGCAGGTGGAACTTATTCAACATTGAAACATAACACAGCACCAGTTTCAGATAGAAGAGTTCCAAACTCTCCCTACTTAATAAATACATTTACGTTGTTTAAAACCCTAAGTGCGAACTTAAGACCATTTGGAGAGACCTAAACCATCAAATTGTACGACTAACTTGGTGGAAACAACAAATCCAACGAATTGGGTTTTATCTTAAAAATTGTCTCTTTCTCTACCACACTTCCAGATGATTTTCTTTTTATCAAATGGTCAAGTGTGATGATTCCTTGTTCGAGTAAAATATCAAATTGCGACACTATCGGTTTCTTGATATGCTCTACTTTTTTGTACTGAAAAAACTCTTTCCCATCAATAATTTTTGAATCGGCTGCAATCCAATAGGTTTCGTTATGCTTCATTTAACATTGATGGTACAAGTCCTCATTGGGCAATTTTATTCAACTTTTTGAGCAATTCATCTGCAAACTCGTTCGATAAATAATATTACTCGAATCTCTCAAACCATTCTTCATCAACTGATACCTTTTCAACAATTTCTAATTTTACTCCTAAATTTAGCTCTTTTAATTTTTCAGCTAATTTATTCCCATCAATTAAATCAATTGTTGGTGCACCATCTCTTGTAGCTTCTGCCAAGGCGTTGTGTGTAAAATTTCCAGTCGTAATAAATAACCCTTTATCAGTTCTACCAGCCATTGCACCTCTAAAATCTCTAATTTCTTTAGAAGAAACTTTACCCACATATCTTTTACATTGAATAATGATATGAAAACTTAAAATCCCATTAATTTTTGCAATTCCTCGCAAATCAATTCCCCCATCATTACTACGCCCAGTAACTTCAACTTGTTCAAAGCCTTTTTCACGTAAAAATCTTTGAATTAATCTTTCAAATCCACTTGGGGTTACTTTATTTAAAATTACTGATATGATTTTTTCTTTCCAGTTTTCTTCGTCCTCTAATTGTTGATTAATTCTATCAATAAGAGTTTTATCACCTCCCTTTCTAAGTAAAAATTGCACATCATCCATATTGATGATAGACCAAACTCCTCTTTGAGAATTTTCTATCGAACCTTGATTTTTCAACATAGTCCGAACCCAAGCTAACTGATAAGACAATTCAGTTTGTAATGTATCTCCATGCATTATGTTCAAGATAATTTCAGGAATATTCATCAATGAAATAACTTTATTATTAATTTCATCATTAGTGCCAGAACCTCCTAATTCAACCAATGCCTGCAAAACAGGCTTAAAAAAGGCTTCTCTTTTTGGTATTTCTTTCATTTATTACTATATTCCTGGAATAATACAATTTTTTAATAAAATCTGTTAAAAAAATGGAAATAGTTACTTCTCTAAATCATCTAAAAACCTTGTGCAATATAGATGGTTTTACTGAATTTTACATTGTTCTATCGGGTGGTTTAGCTAAAAGTTCTAAACGAATCAAATATTATTCAGAAAATAATACCTTTGACATTTATAATGAAATAGATGGCACTTGGCAAGAAGATATTACAGTCGAAGACCTTTATATTGAAACCAATATAATGGAAGCAATTGAAAAAAAAGCATTAGTTTATACTGGTTTTCAATCACAAGGCATTTAGTAAGAGCATACCTATTGACCTTGCAAATAAAGGAAAAGTGGCATCTAATACTTGTTCAAGAGGAGTTTTCTTTATTTCCCATTTCGGTTTTTATACAGAAACATATTCATCTTGAAATACAAATGAGTCATCAAACGATTATAATCTGCCATTTCACGAACTGTTAAGACTCTTGGATTTGAATAATGAATATAAAATCGTCGGCAATCGTCATTAT
>JAFEIL010000094.1 GCA_017495105.1 Emticicia sp.
TCAAACGCTACTTTTGGAACGAATCGATAAAACTTATTATGGAGGATTTAATTGTAGAAGTACAAAGTTTATAAGAAATAAAACAATCTACTCAGTGGGAGGGTATGGCTTATATAGAACAAATAACTTATTTGTTTATTATCAAGCAAACAGAAACGAATGGGATGCTCTTAATTTTTTAAATGATGCACCAAAATCTATTTTTGTGGGTTTATCTGGTTATGCAAAAAAAACAGATTCATTCCTTACGGGCTATAACGATTTTCTAAGTGAATCAGAAAATTCAGGAAAAAGCTACATTGATTATGGATTTTATGAATATAAATTCAAAGAAAATAAATGGTATAAACTCGGGGAAATAAATCAGACATTAATAAGAAACCATAAAGTAAAAAAATATCAGTACTTCCATTGGAATGGAAAATACTTTGTTTTTAGAATTTTTGACCAACAATTTAATAACTTAATCATAATAGACCCTTTTTTAAATGAAGTATATCATTGGGTTGACAAGAAAAGGCTATTTGATGTAGATATTCCTGAAAAATTAGAATACGAATATGTACATGAAGATTCTTTATTTAGCTATAAAGTTTACAAGACAGGTAATAGAAACGATAGACACAAGATTGCTATTTCTATTGAAGAAACTAAAAAACAAGCTACTTATATAGGTAAATTGTATGAAGCGGAGAATAATAATTTTTGGCTTTTAATTATTTCTACTGGAATTGGCTTAATGATAATTTCCTTCATCATTTATTTCAAGTTCTTTAAAGATAAGAACATCAAAAAGTATGTTTTTTATAGTTCAAACGCCTTGCATAGCTTAGAAATCAAAATGATTGAAGTTTTGATAAATAACTATAAAAAAGGGGGTATAAGCTCCGAACAAATCAATGATTTATTAGAAATTAATGATAAAAATATTGACAATCAAAGAAAATTAAGGCATGAATTTATTAAATCATTGAATTTGAAGTTAAAAATGATGTATAATTTTGAAAATTCTGTTGAAAGAAACCCCTCAAGAACTGATAAAAGAATTTTTAATTATCAATTGAATGAGGAGATTTTTAAAAAGCTAAAAAAAGAATTTAAAGACAATTAGAATGAATTTCACCCGGCAAAGTCTCTGACTTTGTAGCGGTTATGATAGTTGTCTATTAAATATCACCCTTTGTAATTTTGCCAAATTTCAATACATTTGTTTGAATAAATTATAGAAAAACCAAGTAAATGCTATCAATTATGCTCAAAGATACTATAAAATATCGAACAGGAACAATGACCAAACGCCCCGCAGAAATGACAGCACAAGAGCTAAAAATTTGGCAAGAGCAGGGCGAAAAAGAAATAAAAGAATATCTTTTTTCAATTAATCAGCCTTTAATTTACTCAAAAAATGGGGTGATGATTGCCGAGAACAAAGATGGTTCTATTGAAGTTTTACAATGAATATTTATATCATAGCGGGCCCTCCTGGTGTAGGAAAAAGTACAAGTGCTTATCGTTTTGTACCTTCTGATATTTCTATCATTGACCAAGATTTGGCGGCATATCATTATCGCAAAGATGGATTTGTTGACTACCAGCATTTAGCCACTTTGAAAAGCAATCAACAAATTAAAGACTTCTTATTTTCTCAAAAAGATTTTGCCTTAGAACTCAACTTAGGCTTTCAATCGCACTACGATTATCTCAAATCTATTGCCAATTTCAATCCTGAAAACACTGTTCATTTGATTCTTTTTTATACAAATACTGTTGAGTTTTGCTTGCTTAGAGCAGAAATTAGACATAAAAAGGGTGGTCATTTGGTAAAACCAGAGATTGTAAAAGAAATGTATGAAGAAACGATGCCTCTCCTAAAACAAAATCTCAATCTTTTTAAAACTTTTAGATTCATAGATGTTTCAACAAATCAGATTTCAGAGGTAACACCAAACAATATACCTTTATGGCTAAATGACACCGATGTAATAAATTTGATTCATTAATTTTTTAGATATACCTCTCATCAATCAAAACATGAAAAAACTAATCCTTCTTTTATTCCTCAGCCTCAATCTTTTTGCTCAAAGCACCGAAGATAAAATCAAGGCTTTAATTCCCGAACTTGATTCAAAGTTTCAAGATTTCAAGGTCAAAAGTCATTTATCAAGTGTTGCGTATGCGGTTATGCTTGATGGCAAAATTATTTATCAAAGCAATAGTGGCATTGTCAATTACAAAACCAACAAAACAGCTGATAATCAGTCGATTTATCGCGTTGCCTCGATGTCGAAAAGCTTTGCTTCGGTGGCAATTTTGCAGCTACGTGATGCAGGAAAAATCAAACTCGACGACCCAATCTGGAAATACATTCCAGAACTAAAAGGACAAAAATATTCACCCGATTCACCCGAAATCACGGTACGTCATTTGCTCTCGCACGCAGCGGGTTTCCCCGAAGATAATCCATGGGGCGACCGCCAATTGGGGATTTCGGAAGAAACGATGTTGAAGATGTTTAAGAAAGGAATTTCGTTCTCCAACGAGCCCGGCGTAGCCTACGAATACAGCAATATGGGCTTTGCGATGTTGGGGCAAATCATCAAAACCGTTTCGGGGGAAAGTTACCAAAGCTATGTCATCAACAAAATTTGGAAGCCTCTCGGTATGAAAAACACCTATTGGGATTATACGAAAGTGCCAGATAATCAACTCGTTAGGGGCTACCGTTGGTTACGTGAGCAATACATCGAGCAACCCATCGAACCCGACGGTGCATACGGAATCATGGGCGGAGTGCTGACTTCCATAGAAGATTTTGCCAAATACATGGCTCTGCACCAAGCGGCTTATCAGATTGGTTTGCCAAATTCAGCTATTTTGAAAAAGAGTTCGCTCAAAGAAATGCACTTTCCGTGGAATTTCAATAGCCTCAGCAATCGTGGCTACACTGGTGCCGGTGAACCTTGTACAAATGTTGCGTTTTATGGCTACGGATTGCGTATCGACAAAAACTGCAACCAAATCACGAGCGTTGGGCATTCGGGCGGACTCCCAGGTTTTGGTTCTGACTGGAAAATCCTGCCAAATTATGGTGTAGGAATTGTCACTTTTACGAATGGAACTTATGGCGGTGCAGCTTTGATGAATAACCAAATTTTACCATTTATTGTCGAAAAAGCGGGACTTCTTCCAAAGGCATTACCAGTTTCTCCAATTTTGAAACAACGCCAAAATGAGCTTGTAAAGCTGCTTCCTTCGTGGAAAAATGCCGAAAAATCTGGTATTTTTGCCGAAAACTTCTTCTTAGATTATTTCCCCGATTTACTAAAAGCGGAAGCCGAAGGAATCTTCGAGAAAGCAGGGAAAATCATAAAAGTACACGAAATCGTAGCCGAAAACGCCTTAAGAGGCAGGTTTTTGATAGAAGGAGAAAAAGGCAATATCGAAGTAAGTTTCACGATGTCGCCCGAAAACCCGCCTTTGATTCAGGCTTACACTATTCGGTTAAAGTAGGAAGTACAAAAGATAGCACATTTGTTATCTTCTATTTGGTTTACTCAGAATCTATATTTCTTGCGTGACTTTGAGGCATTGGTCTATGTTATAGAGGAGCTATTTTCGATCCTTTTTCGCAAAGACCCTTTCCCCTCATAGTCCCCGACTTTTCTTCATATAAAACTGATTATACTCAAAAGGCACAGAGTTGCAAAGGTTCAAAGGCAATCGTCGTTCGATGCAAAGCATTGATAATGAGACAATTAAGGTTTTGAGTTTTCGCAAACCATTTTTGGTTAAATATAGGTAAGAAAAAGACGCTAAAGAAATTAGCAATTTTTTGTTTCAATGATTTTACCTAAATTGATTACAAAATAATAATCTTCAGGGTCTTTCGAGCCTCGTGGTGCTTCATCAAAAAGTTCAAGTTCTGTGCCTTTCCATTCCACCAATACCGACGGAACATTTGCTTCAAATCCATTTCTAAATTCAACGGCATCATACTCTCTGAATCTGACTCCTTCTTTGTCTTTTATCAATAATTGTTCTTCCCAAAAAGGTATAAAATCTTGGTATTCTTCCGTTTTTTCTCCACTCAAAATCTCATCAAAAGCATCTTTAAGAATGGCTATTTTTAGTATTTTCATCAGCTTATGGCTTGGGATAACAGTATTTCTAAATATATTAAATTTTGTTGTTGTGATTCACTCGCTCTAAAAAATCAGAGGTTTTTCAGAATAAAAACTGACAGATTACAAATCTGTTTTACAATTAAAGCACATTTTTTAATAAATGTGGGCGTTCTTTGGCTAGTTTCAGCATCATTTCTCCAAAAAGTGTATTTGCCCATGCAAACCATTTTCTTGTAAATTTGGTGGCATCATCTTTATCGAATGACTCGTGCATAAAGCCTGTTTTGGCGTGCGTGTTTTTCAAGAATTTGAGTTGTTGTAAAATCTCTTGATCATCGGTTGAGGTCATGGTTCGCATAATGATGCTCAAATGCCAAATCTGATTCACCAATGTATGCGGACTGCCAACACCTTCAGCCGCTTTTCCTTTGAAGTAATAAGGATTCGAGTCGCTCAATACAAATCGGCGAGTATTTTGATAAATCGGGTCGCTGGTTTTTACAGCTCCCAAATACGGCAAACTCATTAGATTCGGCACATTAGCGTCATCTTGTAGCAGGCAATTTCCAAAACCATCCACTTCCATTGCATAAATTTTGCCAAATTTTGGGTGTGTAATAATCGCATGTTTTTTGATAGCCGCTTCTACTTCATTCGCAAAATCTTTACATTCTTTGGCAAAACCTGTATTTTTATAAACTTTAGTAGCAATCTCGGCTATTTGTCGAAACGACACGACGGCAAACAAATTGGCAGGAATCAAAAACGGATAAACAGTAGCATCATCCGACGGGCGGAAAATGCTGTGAATCAAGCCATTAGGTTTCGTCACATTTCCCAAACCATTGCCCGGAACTGTATCAGTTGACCAAGAAGTTGTGCGTCCGAAACGGTACTTTCCTACACTTTTATATCGTTGTTGTTCTCGACAAGTAGCAATAATACTTTGGGCCGATTTCAGCCATTTTTCATCAAAAACACTTGTATCGTTGGTCAATTTCCAATAATTGTATGCCAAACGCACCGTGTAGCAAAGCGAATCAAGTTCCCATTTGCGTTCATGGAGTTCGGGTTTCATATCGGTATGGTCGCTGAGCCATTCTGATTTTCCTGCACCATCATTAAACGCATTGGCATAAGGGTCAATCAAAATACATTCAGTTTGGCGATTAATTACGCCCGCAATAAGTTGTTGCAGAGCGGCATCTTCTTTCATCAAACTCAAATACGGCGTTACTTGTGCGGTGCTATCTCGCAACCACATGGCGTGAATATCGCCGGTAATCACAAACGTATCGGGACGGTCGTCTTTCTTTTTAAAATGAACCGTTGTGTCAAGCGTGTTTGGGAAACAATTTTCAAACAACCACGCCAACTCAGGGTCTTTTATTTGAGTTTTCATGCGGCTAATGGTCGCCTCAACAGCCGAACTATTAAAGTTTCGTTTGTCGGCCGAAACTCTCACACTTGGAAATTCTTGTGCGAAACCTCTGGTTTGAATCAATAAACCCATGCCTGCCAATGTACTTTGCTGAATGAATTTACGACGGTTGATATTTTGCATTTTGTAATGTCGATGTTTTGTTCTCAAATTCCATAGCGAAGAATTTGCAAACACCTTGCTATGAATAAAAAATTGGATAATTAAATCACGTTGATACTTTTCTCGGTTTTAGCAATCATTTGTCCAAAAGACTCGGTTAAAATGCCATTTTCTTGCAAAATTCGTTCTAATTCTTCTTTTCCTGCTGGTTCTACGGCAATCAAAAGTCCACCACTAGTTTGTGGATCGGCCAATAAAATTCTTTGGGTATCAGTGATAGCGGATACTTTTTCGCCATAACTTTCCCAGTTGGTATTACAGCCTTTTGGAGCACAAAACGGATATAAATAATCGTTGGCTTCTGGCATTTTTGGCACTTTTTCGTAGCTGATTTCGGCACTCAAGTTACTACCTTCGCACATTTCTACCAAATGCCCTAAAAGTCCGAAACCCGTTACGTCGGTCATGGCTTTTACGGCTGAAAGTTTCCCTAAATCTGTTCCTACTTTATTGAGCGTAGCCATTTGATTAATAGCCACTTGCAAATATTCTGGATTTGAAATACCCATTTTTTGAGCAGTTGCTAATAATCCAACGCCGAGCGGTTTTGTAAGATACAACAAACAGCCTTCTGTTGCGGTTGAATTTTGTTTTAGATGCTCAATTTTTACTTTTCCAGTGACGGCCAAACCAAAAAACGGTTCGGGACTGTCAATGCTATGTCCTCCTGCCAACGGAATATTAGCTGCTGTGCAAGTGGCACGACTTCCATCTAATACTCTTTGAGCAATTTCGGCAGGAATTGTATCAATCGGCCAACCCAAAATAGCAATTGCCATCATTGGTTCACCGCCCATTGCGTAAATATCACTAAGTGCATTTGTCGAAGCAATTCGACCAAAATCAAAAGCATCATCAACGATTGGCATGAAAAAATCAGTCGTACTGATAATTGCTTCGCCGTTTCCTAAATCAAAAACTGCGGCATCGTCTTTGTCTTTATTTCCAACCAAAAGGTTCGGAAAAGCATTTTGAGGCGTAAGTGTATGTAAAATTTGGTCTAGAACTTTGGGCGAAATCTTGCATCCACAACCCGAACCGTGACTATATTGCGTAAGTTTTACTTCTGACATATCTGAATAATGATTTTTAAACCGTCGTAAAATTACATAATATTGTAGAATGGTTTTGATAAAAGTGGATTTTAAAATATCTGAGAAGTTTCTAATTAAGATAAAAACCACCATAAAAACGAAACCGCTTGCTCGGAATTGAAATAAACAAAATATGACCCTTTTTCTAATACCAACTATTCTCGCACCCGATACGCAAGAAACAGTTTTACCACCCCAAATTAAAGCAGTCGTGAGCGAATTGGACATATTTTTTGTGGAAGAACTCCGCACCGCCCGACGATTTATCAGTAGCCTAAAACTCAATAAAATTATAGACGATATTACATTTTACGAATTAAACAAAGATACGCCCCACGACCAAACACTTGCCCAACTAAAAAAACTAAAAGCCGATGCAGGAATCATCAGCGAAGCAGGTTGCCCTGGTGTGGCTGACCCTGGTGCGGTGGCAGTAGGTTTTGCTCATCAATTGGGACATAAAGTTGTGCCTTTGGTGGGGCCAAGTTCGATTCTGATGGCCTTGATGGCTTCGGGTTTTAATGGTCAAAGTTTTACATTTAATGGCTATTTACCAATCGATAAGCAACTGAGAATCAAATCTTTAAAGGATTTAGAACAAATAGCCAAGAAAAAACAACAAACACAGATTTTTATGGAAACCCCTTTCCGAAATAATCAACTATTAGAAGATGTTTTACAAAATCTTAACTCTGAAACGCTACTCTGTATCGCTTGCAACGTAACAGCCGACGACGAGTTTATCAAAACATTACGAGTGAAAGACTGGCAAAAAACTAAACCCGATTTACACAAAAAGCCCACTATTTTTTTACTTTTGTAGAAAAACATGCTGTAGGCTATAAGCTTTAAGCTATAGGCAATAGGCTATATGCAATAAGCTATACGCTTCAAGCTATTGCAATAAGCTATACGCTTCAAGCAAACAGATTAAGATATTTTCAAAAATGCATATAGCATACAGCATAAAGCATATAGCATATAGCATAT
>JAFEIL010000338.1 GCA_017495105.1 Emticicia sp.
GCATTACAAATGCCTTACTCGGAAAGTCCAGCATCGCAGATGCGGACTAACGGGAGAGGGACAGGTAAAGCTTTTGCTGGTCATGGGGCAATAGAAGAAGGAGCTTCTTCTTTAACTATTCCTAAAGGTACATCATTGACAATTTGGGGAAAAGAAGGTCAAGCTATTACAGATAGGGCAGGAAGATTAATCGAACAGGGTAATTTTGAGGAACTTATAAATTTGAATGGTGGAATGATTGAGGGGGCAGTAACACATCTACCTGGTGCTACAATACCAAGGATGGTATTAAAGCCGCCACATGGTCTTAATATTATGAATAACTCTATCACAGTTGGTAGTGATACCTATATAAATAAGTTACTTAATAGAAATATGGGGAATGTTCATTGGGCCGCATGTCTCGTTTGTCAATAAATTAAAAATATACAATTATGTATTTTCAAGATGGAATAGAATATTCATATAATTTATCTTTTACACTAAATAATGTAATTTGCATTGGCTGGCTTTCAAAAGATTATTCGTTTAATAGAGGAGAAGTTTCTACAAATGTGAAAGATAAACTTTTAAAAACTATACAGCTAAAGTCTTGCAATAAAATGAGAGGTGTTCATAAATGTGAATTCTGTAATTCAGAAATTCAAATTGCATTAAATGAGAAAAGACAGATTTTAGGACATGCTGAGATTTGGATTCCCTCAGGCCATAAGAATATTATATATGCTAGTCCTACATTAATATATCATTATATAGATAAATACAACTACTTACCTCCTAACGATTTTATTGAGAGTCTCATGGAATTTGATATAAATAGTGATTGGAATGGAGATGATATTATATTGGATTTAGTAAAATCAGTTCAATCAGTGTCTCCTGCAAGCTAAGGTTTACCCATAAAAACGTAACTTTACCTAAAAACTATGTTTATAGATAAGGATTGTTTTGAGTATCAAATTTCAGGTATCGACTTTGGACATAAAGATAGGGCAACAAGATTTAAAACGGTGTTAGAGACAATGGCTCGTTCACAGATTTCGCTTGGTTTTCCTCAAATATTTAAAGACCAATATCAGCTAAAAGGCTTTTATAGGCTAATCAATAACGATTTTGTTAGCCATTCAACCTTTATTGACGGTTACCAACGAGGTTTAATAGAATATTCTAAAGCACAAATCTCAGATAAAAGTCGTTGGATTTTGATTCAAGACTCAATGTTGACAGACTACAATAGTAGGCAGTTAGATTTAGGCTATACTCAAACTATACATTCGAATGGCTTAATTTTACATCATGGTTTATTGTTGAATGCTGATTTTGTCCCATTGGGTTTATTACACCAAGAAGTGATACATAGAGAACGAGAATCTTTTGGTAAAAGTGAAAACACTAAAAATAGAGTTATAGAAGAAAAAGAGTCAAATAAATGGTTAAAAGGTATTCAGACAGGTTCTTCATTCAGCCAAAAAAGTGGACGAGAGCTTATCCACATCATGGATAGAGAAGCCGATATTGTGGATTTGATTAATTTGGCTCAGTCAGAAGAGCAATATTTTGTCATTAGAGCCCGCCACGATAAAAGTACACTGACTAATGCTGAACGGTTTAAGGAAGAAAATACTCAAATTCATAGACTGTTTCATCTCATGCGTAATGTTGAGGAGAAAAAATTAATAAGAAGAGTATTGAAGGATATTAAAGGAAAAGATTACGAGGCTGTCTGTGAGCTAAATTTTCAGTCCTTAAAATTCAGAGCAATAAAATCAACCGTTCAATGTGTATGGATTCGAGAGCATCAACCCGCTGATGAAAAAATCCTGTAGAATGGTTTTTATTAACTAACCTACCCGTTAAAACTGTTACTGATGCAGAGAAAATCATTGAACTCTACTCAAAAAGATGGACAATAGAGGACTATTATAAATGTTATAAAACTGGTTGTAGTGTTGAAAAAAGACAGTTTGATTCACGAAAAACTTTAACAACTGTTATAGGATTATTAGCGTTATTAGCAGTTGAATTATTGCGAAGTAGGTATTTAGCAGTAAATAACAAAGATGCTACTTTCGATTCATTAGGTAAGACAGAGGAGGAGATTGAATTAGCTAAAAAATTAGCAATTAAGTATTTAAAACCGATTGATTTTACAGTTTGTAAAGAGTTCTCTGTTCTTTGGTGGGTACTCCTTTTAGGTAGAATGGGCGGACATCAAGGTTTTAAACAAAAAGGACTGCCTGGTTGGCAATCAATATGGTTAGGTTATCAATTCTATCTCAATACACTTGAGGGATATACATTATATAGAAACTCGTCGTGACTTTTATGGGTAAACCTTAGCTTGCAGGAGACACTGATGGAACTGAAAGCTGTACTAATTGATGAAGCACTAAAAGCCAAAGGGTGGAATAAAAAACAACTGGCAGAAGCTATGCACAAAAACCCATCAGAAGTGTATATTCCTGCGAAACTGAGCCACCGATTGTAGGGAAAGTGAGCCACATG
>JAFEIL010000039.1 GCA_017495105.1 Emticicia sp.
CCACTAGCTTAGAAATATCATATACTTCTTTGGCCATTTTATAAAAAGGTGAATTTTGATAAATAGAAAATTCAACTTTAGGTTTTATATCAATTTCGTCTTGATTTTTAGCAATAAATGTACGATTCTCGCCCCATTTTGGGTGAAGTGGACCTGTATTTTCCAAATCCGCTACTCGATTAATTTCAAAACATGATGGACAAATCGGTAATTTATAACCCATATTGTAAGTACGTAAAAAGGATTGATGTCCACCGTCATTCTTTGAATATTCATAAATCCAAAAGGCAATTTTTGCACCATACAGTTTTGATTTCTTCATTGCATCGGGCGAAAGCTGTCTGCTAAAATGAGCATTTACCGAGTCGTTGAGGGCATACACCTTTTCCATCCAAATATAAGGTGCTGAGATAAAAAGTTTATCTACTAACTTAAAAACTGCTGAATTTAGAGCTACGGCTGGATTAAAAATTCTTCCATCAATATTTAAACTATCTGGTCTGTGAAATTCTTGTAATTGGTCAGATAACGAGATATTACTCAAATTTGCAGGCAAAATTGCTTCGTAAGCAGCTAAATTTATGTATGCAAAGTTTCGTGATGCAACATTTGGGCTATAACCTTGGGTTTGTTCAACTAATTCAAATATCAATTCATGCCATTTTACGAGCAAATCTGAATTAGTATAGTCGTAAACTCTCGTTGGCTCAACTTTGTTTGGGGTTGGATTACGATTTTTTGTACTATCTATTCTTAAATCCTCCTTTAATTCAACCGCTTTTTCAGCTTTTTCAGTTTTTATAACTTTTTCGGATGAAACCTTTGGTTTATCCTTCGTTGTAACTGAAACTGACTTAGGTGTAGTTTTTTTCACAGACGTTGTTGGAGTCTGTGCATGGCAAAATGAGATACTGGAAATTATTAAAAATATGATTAGTTTTTGGTACATCGGTAATTCCAAAATTTAGTTTAGTGAAAGCTTTAAACCTAAAAATCATCAAATTAAGACAATTATTATCTACAAATTTAATTTATTTCTTCACTTAAAAAAAATCCACGTAATTTAGTGGCACAAAAACATTATCGTTAATACAATGCCCGCAAAAAAACTTTTCCTGTTGGATGCAATGGCTCTAATTTATAGAGCTCATTTTGCCTTTATCAAAGCCCCTAGAATTACATCAACTGGCCTCAATACAAGTTGTGTATTTGGTTTTGCCAATGCTATTTTGGAAGTAATTCAAAAAGAAAAACCTACACATATTGGAGTAGCTTTCGACTTACCTGGTGGAACATTTAGAAATGAATGGTTTCCCGAATACAAAGCCAACCGACAAGAACAACCTGAAGACATTACGATTGCAATACCTTATGTAAAAAAATTGGTTGAGGCAATGGATATTCCATTATTGATGCTCACAGGTTATGAAGCTGATGATGTAATTGGAACGATTGCCAAGAAAGCTGCCCAACACGATTTTGAGGTTTTTATGATGACTCCAGATAAAGATTACGGACAGTTGGTCGAAGAGCATATATATATGTATAAACCTGCTATTTTTGGCAAAGAAGCAGAAAAGCTCGGGGTGAAAGAAATTTGTGAAAAATGGGGAATTGAACGCCCCGAACAAGTAATTGATTTACTTGGTCTGATGGGTGATGCCGTAGATAATATCCCGGGTGTGCCTGGAGTTGGCGAAAAGACAGCTGCCAAATTAATTGCCTCGTATGGCTCAGTTGAGGGCCTTTATGAGAATGTCGATAAATTGACTGGAAAAATAGCGGAAGCTATCAAAAACAATAAAGAACAAGCATTTTTATCAAAAAAACTAGCACGTATTGAATTGGATGTTCCGATTGATTTTGATGAAGAATTCTTGAAAATTAGTTCTACAAAAGCAGAACTCATGTCACCTTTGTTAGACGAATTGGAATTCCGAACACTTCGTAAAAGGTTACTACCAAACGAATCACAAGAGTCAAATTCAAAAACATCAACAACAAATGTTTCTTCTAATACTATTCCAGTCGTAAATGCATTAAAAGCAAAATCTGGTACACAGATTTCGATGTTTGAATCGTTGTCGACACCATCAAATACCGAATCTTTTGGAATATCAGATACCACTCAAACCCCTTATGAAGAAGAGGAAGAATTGCAAATTAGAGCGAGTTCGTTAAAAGATACAATTCTGAATAAAGTGCACGAGTATCATTTAATGGACACTCCTGCCCTACGCAAAAGTTTGATTCAGTATTTAAGTAATCAAGATGAATTTTGTTTTGACTCAGAAACAACATCGATTGATGCCGTTGAGGCCGAAATAGTTGGACTTTCGTTTGCCTATTATGCTGGTGAAGCATTCTACGTACCAATTCCAAGCGACCAAGCCGAGGCTCAGTCAATAATGAATGAGTTTAAAGAAGTATTTGAAAATGAGTCGATTAGGAAAATTGGACAAAATATAAAATATGACTTAATGGTTTTAAAAAACTATGGTATAG
>JAFEIL010000400.1 GCA_017495105.1 Emticicia sp.
TCGACCTTATGTGATATTTGTTACAAACTTAGAAATAATTGTATAAAACGAATATAAAAAAGCAACAAGCCTAATGATAAGACTTGTTGCTCCAAATATATGTTCTACTTTATTCTAATGTTCACAAGTTTTGCCTTTCTCTTTATCCATTTTGTGCATTTCTTCTTTCATTTTTTCGGGAACTAAACCTGCAAATGCCCCATGTAGGTCAGAAAGTGCAATTTTCACCTCCTCGTCAGTGGCATTTTGTTATATCGGCAAAAGTTTGTTTTTTTCGCTCGTTTCCATTTTATTTGAGGTCTATTGTTTTTGTTTTAATTCTTCAAAACTAAGATCTTCAACTTTCTGATTTGTAATTTTTTTACTAAAAGGCACATTACAGCCTTTGCTTCCACAACCAATATTCATAATGGCTTGAATCAGAAATAAGCCAGCCATTACTCCGATGATTAACTGATGCTCAGTGATGGCAGCGTAGCCAAGCGAAAGTCCGATTCCTAAGCGTAGGAATCGCATAAAATCCCAGTTTATGAGTATTTTTTTCATCGTTTTTGAAGATTTAAGTTTTTAACGCATCAATTTTAATAAGGCCAGTTCATCATGCCGCCGGAAAGATTATAAAGATTTTTGAAGCCATCTTTGCTCATCATTTCGCAAGCACTTCCACTACGATTTCCACTACGGCAATAAACAAAATACGTTTTGTCTTTATCCAAAGCTGCCACTTTTTGAGCGAAACTACTTCCCATAATATCAATATTTATTGCACCGTCAATACCGCCTTGTTTGTGTTCGGCAAGCGTTCTAACGTCCAAAATTATAGAATTTGGTGTGTTGGTAATTAGTTGTTTGAAGTCGGCAGCTTTTACGTTTTCGTAACTTTTCTTGGTTTTAAAAAAATCTAACATGGTCTTTGTGCTTTTGAGTTGTAAATAATTTCTAAAACAAAGGTCAGATTTTGTTACCGAAAGTAAAGTGATAAATGTTACACTAGATACAGAAATGTGCTAATATTTCTTAAAAAATAAACCCCAAGACATACGAAATGCTTCGGGGTTTATAAAAGTTATAAAATCGATTTTAACAAACCGCCGCTTCAACAACGCTTGTTTCAATCGGATTGCCTGAATTTACCCATTCGTTCATTCCTGCCGAATAGTTTTTTATATTTTGGAAACCAGCTTTTTCCAAAACTGAGTGACCGATGGCCGCTCTATCGCCGCCTTGACAGTGAATAACAACTTGCTTGTCTTTGCTTACTTTATCAAGGTTTTGTAGAATTGTTCCAACAAAAATATTGTCAGCTCCTGCTACGTGACCCGTATTAAATTCGGCAACGCCTCTGAGGTCGATGATTTGCGTATCTTCACGGTCTAAATAAGATTTAAACTCGTCGATTCCGATTATATTGCTTTGTTTCAACTCAACTCCCAACGAATTTACATCCGAGACATAACCCAAAACATTGTCCAAACCTATACGCATTAATTTGCGAGTAAGGTCTTCGATTTGAGCATCGGTAGCCACCAACATAAATTGTTCTTCATAATTTAAGAACCAGCCCATCCAAGTAGCAAAAGCGTTATTTCCTTGAATATTAATACTTTCTGGTACATATCCTGCGGCAAAATCAACTTTATTACGTGTATCAATTAGTTTAATACCCTTCGCCATTGCGTCTTTTACTTCTTCACCCGAAAGTTTCTTTTGAGTCGGAACTTCGGTCAATAACGGACGATTCACTTTGTTTAAGTGTTTCATCATTGCAAAATATTTTGGTGGCTCTGGCTGGTCTTCTAGTAGATACTTCACAAAACCATTTTTATCGTCTTTGTACTGGAATGCCCAGTTTCTGATTTTTTCGTAACCAACCGTTGAACTTGGAACTGCACCCAAAGCTTTTCCGCAAGCCGAACCTGCTCCGTGACCTGGCCAAACTTGTAAATAATCTGGCAAAGCATTGAATCGTTGCACAGATTTGTACATTTCTAATGCACCTGCTTCTTTTGTTCCTGCAAAACCTGCGGCTTTTTCTAATAAATCGGGGCGACCGATGTCTCCAACGAAAACAAAATCACCTGTGAATAACATTACTGGTTCTAAACTCGCTGGCTTGTCAGTCAATAAGAAACTGATGCTTTCGGGCGTATGGCCTGGTGTATGCAATACTTCCAATGTAAGATTTCCTACCGTGATTACGCTGCCATTTTTCAAGCCAACGTGGTCAAATTCATATTCCCAACCTTCGCCACCTTCATCAGAAAGATACATCGTTGCACCAGTTACGGCCGCCAATTCTCTCGCACCCGAAAGAAAATCAGCGTGAATATGCGTTTCGGTTACGTGCGTAATTTTCATGTTATTTTGCTTCGCAATTTCGAGATAAGTGTCAATATCTCTTTTTGGGTCAATTACGATGGCGATTCCTGCCTTTTGGCATCCTATGAAATAGCTCGCTTGAGCTAAAGATTTGTCATATACGTGTTGAAAAAACATAGTTTTATGAAGTTTTAGATTTTAATTCAAAATTAGAGTAACTGCTAAATATTTACTGTGACATTTATTACAAAGCCACGTTTTTTTATGCTTTAAAGAAAACTTCTTTTGTGATGATGTAAATTCCCATGACCAATACAAACCAACCGAAGGCTTTTTTTAGTTTTTCGCCAGGAATGAATTTTGAAAGATACGTTCCTAAGAAAATTCCAACCACCGAAAGAGCCGTAAAGGGTAATAAAAAATTCCAATCGACTGTTAGGTTTGATAAATCACCCAAAAATCCGATGAGAGATTTGGCGGCAATAATCAATAATGAAGTTCCGACCGCCATTTTCATTGGTAAACGAGCAAAAAGTACAAGGGCAGGAATAATCAAAAATCCGCCACCAGCACCCACAATTCCAGTGAGCATTCCGACCAAAGCACCTTCGAGGGCAATCATCGGATAGTTGAATTTCAGTTCGCCAGTATCTTCTTCTTTTTCTTCTTTTTTACTTTTTATCATCGAATAAGAAGCCGCCAGCATGATGAGAGCAAAGAATACCATAATGCCAACATTTTTTGAAAGCTCAAAACCCGAAATATTAAATAGTGGGTCAGGAATGGCAGGAACTAAATATTTTCTAGTCAAGAAAACCGTTGTAAAAGATGGAATGGCAAAAACAAGTGCTGCTCGGTAGTTGACCAATTTCTTTTTCATAAAACTTGCCGAACCAACCAACGAGGTAGTACCAACAACGAATAATGAGTAAGCCGTAGAAGTCACTGGGCTAATATGCAGTAAATAAACCATTACGGGTAAAGTTAAGATACTACCGCCTCCGCCAATCAAGCCCAAACTAACTCCGATTAATATTGAGGCACTAAAGCCTACTATCTCTGTTGAATTCATTTTCTTTTTTAGTGATTTCGTAAATAACACTACAAAAGTATCGTGGGCGAAGTCGGTATTCCGTGATAATTGTTACATAGCCACAAAATTTTATGATTTTTATCAGTTTATTTTTGAGGATAAAAAAAACCTTGAATTTTATTTCAAGGCTATATCCAGTAATTCAATTTTATTTCGAGAAAGCTTTACTCGCCCGAGGCGTTCGAGTTGTTTCAAAAGTCGAGAAATAACTTCCCGTGAAGTAGCCAATTCATTGCCCAATTCTTCGTGAGTTACATTAAAAACCATGCACCCACATTGAGCTGATTTTTTCTTTAATAATGCAATTAGGCGTTCGTCGAGTTTAAAAAAAGCAATTTGGTCAATGGCAGCCAGTAAATCATCAAAACGTTTTTGATAAGTCATAAAAACATATTCTTTCCAAGATGAATATTTGGTCATCCATTCTTCGATTTTTTGAACGGGTACTTGTATCAGCTGAGTTGGAGAATCGGCTGTGGCTGTAATTTCACTTTGACGGCTATTTAAGCAACAGGTAAGCGACATCGCACACGAATCTTTTTCACCTAAATAATACAGTAGTGCTTCACGGCCTTCGGCATCTGAACGCACAATTTTTACTGAACCATTCAAAATTATTGGTACCGAACGAATAAAACCACCTGGACGCATCATTACAAATCCTTCTTCAACCTCCAGATATGTGCCAAATTCAATGATTTCTTTCAGAAGGCCAACCTCAAAGATGTTTCCGAATTTATTGTGTAAAAAATTAAGGTCTAATTTCATTTTTGAGCAGATTATATAAATGTAAAGCTTGATTATAATTAAGGCAACAATAAAATTATAGGATTTTACTCATTTCCGTTGGTTTTTATTTGAAAATAAGTTAAAAGTGCTTTTAATACTCCGCTTTCTAAAGTTTTTTATCCATTCGAATTTGAATAACTAGAGCCGATATAATAGTTATATTTCCTATCAAAATGATGGCGTATTGTATGCCGAAAATATCCGCAGTTATGCCCGAAATAATAGCCCCAAAAGCATATCCTAAATCTCTCCAAAGTCTAAATGTACCAACACTTTCTGCTCTTTGATTGGGGTTAGTAACTTGGGCAATTGTTGATAAAAATGTAGGATAAACCAAAGCTGTACCAATGCCTAAAAAGGCGGATAAGATGGCTAAAATATAGAAATCCTTTGCAAAAACCAATAAGATAATAGCGATTCCTTGCACGAACATTCCCCAAAAAAGCATTTTTTTCTTCGAATAAATATCTGACATTTTTCCTGTGAAAAGTTGTCCAATTCCCCAAAAAGTCGGGTAAATAGCGGTAATAATACCAATATTCTGATTATTTAGCTTTAATTGTAATAATAAAATTGGCAAAAGGCCCCAAATCATGCCATCATTTAGGTTATTGACAAGCCCTGCTTGAGTTACTGAGCTTAGTGTTTTGTCTTTAAAGGTAGTCGTCCAGAATACGTTTTCAGTATTGATAATTCTAGAGTTTTTTGCTTCTTGCGAAACAAAGTTTTTAGTGTCTTTCACCCAAATAACGCTTAATAAAAGTCCTACAATGGAAATGACGATTCCGATATAAAATGGATAGGGGCGAACACCATATTTTTCGGCAATATAACCTGTCGAGAACGCAACAATTCCAACTGCCAAATAGCCAGCAAATTCATTGATTCCCATTGCTAAACCTCGCTGTTTTTCGCCGACCAAATCCATTTTCATCACAACAGTGCTACTCCAAGTGAGCCCCTGACTTATGCCCAAAAGCATATTTGCCACAATAATCCATGACCAAGCATTGGCGTAAATAATGATAATCGGAATGGGTAATGCCAAAAGCCAACCTATTATCAAAAGGTTTTTCCGACCAATTTTATTGGCTAGTCTTCCAGTAAAATAATTGGCAATGGCTTTTGTGATGCCAAAAGCAACGATAAACGAAAGTATGGCAGATTTTGAAGATAAGCCAAATGCGGTTTCGGCCAATTGCGGAATAATTGAACGCTCTAAACCTACCATTCCACCAACGAAGGCATTGATAATGACCAATATACCAAACTGTTGCCAGTTTTCTTTTAGGCCTAAAGAAAATGTTTCGTTATTGTTAAAATGTTTTTTTGCCATTTTGCATAAATTTTATGCAAAATTAGCTGGGTCATTTTTAACAAAATTTATCATAAGATAAATAATCAACGGATACCTCTGATGCGGCTAAGGCTCACTTGCGTAATACCCAAAAAAGAAGCGATATATTTGAGCGGAACCCTTTGCAGTACATTGGGGCTTTCTTTTAGCAAAGCATTATAACGCTCTTCGGCAGAATGAAACTGAATGCTTTCGACTCTATTGACAGTGTCAACATAAGCAGATTCAAATATCTTTCTGAACAAACGCTCTATTTCGGGGAACTTATCGTAGAGTTCAAATAGTTTCGGTGAATTGATGCCAATTAGTTCCGAATCTTCAATCATTTGAATGGCTTTTCGTGAAGGTTTTCCTGTGAATAAACTTTCAACACGGGCAATAATGGTATTTTCAAAGGCAAAACATTCTGTTATTTCGATGTCGTCTTTGTAATAATAGATGCGAGCCACGCCTTTTTTGATAAAATAAATTGTTCGGCAAGTATGCCCAATTGATTGTAAATCTTGGTTTTTCTTAATGTTTACGGGCTTTGAAATATCAGCAATAGCTTTTACGGCTTCATCGGAAAGATGATTGAATTGATTGAAATATTTGATTAGGTTATTCACTTTTTATCTAATGAGTATTGAAAAAAAGACCTGAGACGGTTCGCCGCTCCGATAAAACACTAACAATTGATAAGTTATATCATTTCAATTTGTCGATTAAAATTGTTTTATGATTTAAGAATAAGTTAGTTTCAAAAGATTTATGAATCCTCAATCTGCTCAAAGGATGGGTAAACTAACACTATAGCGTTGGTCTTTCACTGATTTGCTATCAAATAACAAGGTTTGTTCAGTAGATTTATGGCAAAATTGATGTAAAAAGGAACATTTCTTAATTTTGCTGATTCTCGTACTGAAATATTTGAATATATCGAAGAATATCGCACGGGCGACCCCGTATAATCGAAAAAGAAGGCATTCTGGTATAAATTATGAGATTCCAGACAAATTTTAAGAAAAATATGAGTCTAATAAACTAAATTTTTCTTGAGAAAAAATCAGAACGGCTTCCTAACGAAAGGGTGAGGATATCATCCTTCTTTTCGAAGAATTTTAGTAAATCTTTTACAATAAACCGTGCGGCAAAATTAGTACACCTCAATTCTAGAGCTACCCATGTTTTGCAGTTGCTTTGTTGTCTATTCCTTTATTTTTACAGAACCATTACAAACATCTCCTTCTTGATGTCCAACAAGCCAAATGCTTAATTTCTTTATTCGTTCTTCTGTTAGTTCTTTCAAATATAAATTCCAACACAATGGAAATATACTTCCATAATATCCATCTTCTCTTTCAGGATATTTAGCTTTCATTTCTGCATCTCGAAATTGAATCCATAACCTTTGAGAATTTTTTAAATTAGTAATAAACACTACGTCACTTTTATATTCTTTCAAGATTTGAGAATAAACTTGATTTAGTTTCGTGTCGGCCTTTTTATAATTATTTAATGCTTCGGTGTTTAATTCTAATTGAGTTTGACTAAAACAAAAAATGCTACTAGTTAAGCATAATGTTAGAATAATGATAAATTTTCTCATTTTATAGAAGGGTTTGATATTGAATAATTAACTTTTGTGATTTTGGAATATGTGGCTAAAGGGTAGCAATAATGGTACAATATAAAATTCCAGAATTATTTAGTCTTTCAGTTTTAAAATAGTTTAGCATTTCAATTTCAAACCCATATTGGTGATTAAATGTTTTTGAGTTCTTGGACTTTTTAAATTATTTTTTTGGTGAAAAGTCTGTTAGAATTTGAATTTTGTTTAATGGTGCTTTTTTGGTATTAGTTTACAAAGGGTATAAAGGCAACAAATTACCTCTATTGCTCAAAAATAACAAAAAGACCTCACTATCAAAATTAATTCCATACATTTTGAAAGTTTTAAAACTCGTTTGGAAAACCTCTATTGTTGTTTGATAATTAGTCCATGCTCATTAAGTCGACAAGTCCACTAGTCCACTAGTCCACTTAAGATAATAAGCTAATAGGCAAATCATTTTAAAGCAGCACAACTTTTAGTATAGGGGCTTAAAATTTCAAACAATTTTTTTTTTCTTCTTCTGGAAATCTTGACAATCGTTCCGTTGCATAATTGGATAGCGTCCTTGTTTATTTTATTGACAAATAACAAATTCACAATGACCGATTTATTTACCCTTACA
>JAFEIL010000345.1 GCA_017495105.1 Emticicia sp.
CTGAGGTAGCGAAAGTTACATCTACCGAACTTCCAGCACATATCGATGTTTTTGACAGCATAGGAGCATTAATTGTTGCTAAATTGCCAACTACAGTAAATCTGATGATTTCTGGACCATAAGTAATACCACCACCTTTATTATCTCGTGCATATCCAGTGACAGTCAAAGTATAGTTACCAGGATTGAAGTTTCTACCCCAAACATCAAGGCCAATATTATCAAAGAGTGCATTTGGAGGAACATTTTGGAGAATATTCCAATTTAGTTCTGGCCCTTGAATATTCATTTCAAAACTTTCGATGGTCACAGATGGACACACAGGATTAACCAATATAGACACTTGATCTCTCATTTGGTTGATAACCATGCCATTTGTCAGCTGGAAAATTGTTTGATACGGATTACCCGCTTTAACGTATAAAATATCAACAATTCGAGCAGGGTCACATGGATCAATTTCATTAACGACAACATTCGTAGTAGAGGTAGCAATACAAGCATTTAGTCCTGTCAATGAAAGGGTATAAACACCAGCATTTACCGAAAGTGCATTATTGATAGTCGGATTGCTCAAAGTACTTGTGAAGTTATTAGGGCCAGTCCAGTTATAAGTACCAATACCCGTTCCATTCAAATTAATCGATTGCCCAACCGTATATGGCCCGGTATTACTTGAACTAATGATTGGTTGAGCCTTGATTTCCAAGCCAAATACAGCCGTACTTGCGTCAGATGTACAACCATTGACTGTACAAGTAGCTGTTACAGCATAAGTACCGACAGCCGAAAGCGTCAAACTTGTACCTGTTGCAGCATTTGACCAAGTAATTGTTCCTGCACAACCCGATGATGTTAGAGTTAAAGTGCTTGGAAAACAAACAAATTTTTCAGTCGGTGCGGTCACAGTTGGTGCAGTGGGTTTTGCTTTTATTTCAAGGCCAGTAACAGCCGTACTTGGGTCAGATGTACAACCATTGACTGTACAAGTAGCTGTTACAGCATAAGTACCGACAGCCGAAAGCGTCAAACTTGTGCCTGTTGCAGCATTAGACCAAGTGACAGTTCCTGCACAACCCGATGATGTTAGAGTTAAAGTGCTTGGAAAACAAACAACTTTTTCAGTAGGTGCGGTCACAGTTGGTGCAGTCGGTTTTGCTTTTATTTCAAGGCCGGTTTCGGCAGTACTTGCGTCAGATATACAGCCATTGACAGTACAAGTAGCTGTAACAGCATAAGTACCGACAGCCGAAAGCGTCAAACTTGTACCTGTTGCAGCATTAGACCAAGTGACAGTTCCTGCACAACCCGAAGCTGTTAAAGTTAAAGTGCTTGGAAAACAAACAACTTTTTCAGTCGGTGCGGTCACAGTTGGTGCAGTGGGTTTTGCTTTTATTTCAAGGCCAGTAACAGCCGTACTTGAAGCAGACGTACTACCAGCATCAGTACATGTAGCAGTAATTGAATAAGTGCCAACCGCTGAAAGTGTCAAACTTGTGCCTGTAGCTGCACCTTCTGACCAAGTAACTATACCTGCACATCCACTTGCAGTTAGTGTTAAGGTTGATGGTGAACAAACCGAAAGACTTCCTGGAGGGGTAATAACTGGAGCAGCAGTTGATGCGTTATTATGTAATACAGAAATAAATTTACTTATTAGGTTAGAGGCCACCAAATCAGGTTTGCCATCTCCGTCCAAATCACCGATTTTTAAACCATAAGGGAAAGATGTAATAGCAAAATTCACCTTACTCGCAAAGGAACTATTGGTAATACTACCATTCGAAGCGGTATTACGAAAAACAGAGATACCCTGACCTACGCTAGGAGCTACCAAATCGGGTTTGCCATCCCCGTCCAAATCACCGATACCTACGGAAGAAGGAGCGAGACCCGTAGTAAAGTTCACTTTACCCGAAAAAGAACTGCTGGTTATACTACCACTCGAAGCGGTATTGCGAAGCACAGAAATATTGCTATCTTGAGTGTTAGCCACTACCAAATCAGGTTTGTCATCTCCGTCTAAATCACCAATACTCACATAAGAAGGTTTAGGATTAGTACTCGTACCCGTGGAAAAGTCAACCTTGGCCTCAAAAGAACCGCTATTAATACTACCACTCGAAGCGGTATTGCGTAATACAGAAATATAATCACTATTATTGTTAGCCACCACCAAATCAGGTTTGCCATCTCCGTCTAAATCACCAATACTTACGGAAGCAGGAGCCAAACCAACGGTAAAGTCCACCTTACTTGCAAAAGAACTGCTAGTTATACTACCACTTGAAGCGGTATTACGAAAAATAGAAATAGTGCTACCACGACTAAAACTATAGTTTGAGACCACTAAATCAGGTTTGCCATCCCCGTCCAAATCACCAATACATACGGAAAGAGGAGTCTGTTCCGTGGTAAAGTCCACCCTACTCGCAAAAGAACTGCTGGTTATACTACCGCTTGAAGCGGTATTGCGAAAAACAGAAATAGAGCCAATACGACCAACATTATAGGCATCATAGTTTGCAACTACCAAATCGGGTTTGCCATCCCCGTCCAAATCACCAATGCTTACGTCAATGGGTTCTGAACCCGTGGTAAAGTCAACTTTGCTCGCAAAAGAACTATTGGAAACACTACCGGTAGAAGATGTATTACGGAAAACAGAAATAGTGTTAATACCATTGTTTGCAACTACTAAATCGGGTTTGCCATCCCCGTCCAAATCACCAATGCTGATGTTATAAGACACATCATTCGTGACAATGGGCACTTCCTGATCAAAGCTGGTGGTAGAAATGACCCCTCTGGCGAAAGTTACTCGAAAGGGAGCTGCACTATTACCCATTAAAACTGTACCTAAGTTTAAGACTGAAATAGGCTGGTAAGTTGCTCCACTAGGAACAGTCACCGTTAAGCTAGTAGTGCTTGCAGCAGTCACCGTAGCTTTGGTTGCTCCAAAAAACACGATATTTTGATTGGCAGTAGCATTAAAATTATTTCCCGTAATCGTCACTGTCGTACCAATATTACCACTGACGGGTGTGAAACTCGTGATTCTTGGAACAGGTATTGCTTTTATTTCAAGGCTAGAAACAGCCGTACTTGCGTCAGATATACAGCCACTAACTGTACAAGTAGCAGTAATTGAATAAGTGCCAACAGTTGAAAGTGTCAAACTTGTACCCGTGGCTGCCCCTTCTGACCAAGTAACTGTTCCTCCACAGCCACTTGCAGTCAGCGTTAAGGTTGATGGCGTGAAAACCGAAAGACTTCCTGGCGGGATGATGATTGGAGCATTGGGTTTTGCTTTTATTTCAAGGCCAGTTACAGCCGTACTTGAAGCAGACATAATGCCAGCGTCAGTACATGTAGCAGTAATAGAATAAGTGCCAACCGCTGAAAGTGTCAAACTTGTGCCTGTAGCTGCTCTTTCTGACCAAGTAACTGTACCTGCACACCCACTTGCGGTCAATATTAAGGTTGATGGTGAGCAAACTACAAGACTTGCTGGAGGAGTGATAATTGGAGCAGCAGTTAGTTTATTGCGTAATACAGAAAAAGAAGCAGAACTTAGGTCAGAGGCCACCAAATCAGGTTTGCCATCACCGTCTAAATCACCGATTTTTAAGCAATAAGAGAAAGATGTAATAGCCAGATCCACCCTACCCGCAAAAGAACTACTGGTAATACTACCGATTGAAGCGGTATTACGAAACACAGATGCGTAATTGAGGTTAGAAACTACCAAATCGAGTTTGCCATCACCGTCCAAATCACCGATATCTACCATATAAGGATACCCACCCACGGTAAAATCCTCTTTGCTTGCAAAAGAACTACTGGTAAAACCACCACTCGAGGCAGAATTATGAAATACAGAAATAGTACCTTCCGAAATGTTTGAAACTACTAAATCGAGTTTGTCATCACCGTCTAAATCTCCAATAGCCATAAGCCCAGGATTAGAACTAGAACCACTACCCGTGTTGAAGTCAACCTTGGACGCAAAAGAACTGCTGGTAATATTACCAAGCGATGCGGTATTATGGAATACAGAAATAGTACCTTCATTTAAGTTAGTAACTACCAAATCGGGTTTGTTATCCCCATCTAAATCTCCAATAGCCACATCAATGGGAGCAGATGTAGAACCACTACCGGTATTAAAGTCCACTTTGCTCGCAAAAGAACTACTCGTAATACTACCACTCGAAGCGGTATTATGTAATACAGAAATAGTACCTTCATCAAAGTTTGTAACTACCAAATCAGGTTTGCCATCACTATCCAAATCTCCTATATTCACACCATAATTTTGAGAAATAGACGTACCAACTGTAAAATCAACCTTGGCAGCAAAAGATCCTGTGGTAATACTACCAATCGAAGCAGTATTATGGAAAACAGAAATAGTGTTACTACCACCTATGCCTGAGACCACCAATTCGGGTTTACCATCCCCGTCCAAATCACCTATTTTTACGTCTACAGGAGCTGGATTCGTGGTAAAGTCAACCCTATTTTCAAAAGAACTGCTGGAAATACTACCATTCGATGAGATATTACGGAAAACAGAAATCTTGTTAGAACCAACGTTTGTAACCACCAAATCTGGTTTACCATCACCGTCCAAATCACCAATGCCAACCTTAGCATTTACGCTATCCGAAACAAAGTTCACTTGTGCGTCAAAGCTAGTGGCAGAAATGGCTCCTCCCGCAAAAGTCACTCGAAAAGGGACTGCACTATTAGCCATTAAAGTCGTACCTAAGTTTAAGACCGTAATAGGCTCGTAAGTTGCCCCAGTAGGAACAGTCACCGTTAGGCTTGTGGTGCTTGCAGCAGTTACCGTGGCTTTGGTTGCCCCAAAAAACACGATATTTTGATTGGTGGTAGCATTAAAATTATTTCCCGTTATCGTCACTGAGGTTCCAATATTGCCACTCTTTGGAGAGAAACTGGTGATGGTTGGTACTTGTGCATATGCTAATCCTACACTAAGTAGAGTAAAAACAACAGCGATAAACAATATTGGTAACTGTCTTCTCATAAAAGTTTAAGTTTGCTCTTTTTTTAGATAAATGATATATTATAGATAAAGAATTAAATTGGGCTAGCTTGATTTTTTTCAAAATTTAAAGATACATTTATTCGAACACCATACTTACTTGCTTACTGTCAAAATCTAATAGTTCTACTTAAAAACCTTCATACATATCCTAATTTTTTATTCTGAAAAACTCAAAATTTTTAAAACTGTTTTATCTTAATTACTGACATTTTTTCGCAAAAAATTTAGGTAAAAAAAGGATTGTAATTAATGCGACCTTTCTTTTTAAAATTACTAGACCAATCAAAATATCGTTTTGCAAAATTTTAAAAAAAAGAAGCGTAATTAGCCTATAGTTTAACACAACCTTATAATAAATCAAAAAACCTATGCTTTAAAAAATATAATCACATTTATATGTGTTTTGAATTTATGCAAAAAGAATAATTTGACGAAGAATACTCGGTGAATAGACTAAAATAGTCGATGAATAGACTTATATAATTATTTTACGAAAAATTCATAATAATAATTTATTCGCACACAAAACTCTCTTAATCATGTAAACCACATATCAACTAAAGTCAAAATATGCATATTAGTTATTCTTGCCATAAAAAATATTGGTAAAGGTTCTGTTACTGAAGATGAAGAAAAAAATTAAGAACTGAGATGCGAAATGCGAGATACGAGAAGGTTCGTCGAGGCGAGAGTTGGGTATTGCGACGGTTCGCAAATGCAAAAAACAAAAATGTGGCACACCTATTATCAGTGATAAAAAGGAGTGCCACACTTCATGGACGTTCACGTAGGGCGTGTTGGATTCGAATCCTGATTAACCATCCGTTCCATTAGGGTCTTCGGAAAGAGACCCTAAAAAAGGAGACACTGATGGAGCCTAATAAATGTTTAATTATCAATAAATTAATTAATGTGTTTTTGACGCTTGTTTTCTTCTTAGTACTGAGTAGTCACGAAAATTTGAGTATCCCCATAGTTGCGTTTATTAATTGAATCTAAGTTTTGTCCTAATTTGAAATTGTAAATACAATAGTCGTAGTATATTGTTTTGCCGGAAGTAGTACCGATAAACCTCTTATTTCAAATTGTAATGGTATATTAATTCTATCTTTATTACCTGTAAATAATGCTTGATCAAGGTATGTAAGTTGTATAAATGGAACGTTTGCTGAAATGGTTGCACTAGAAGCCGTACCGTCGCCAGTTCGACCCACCCAAAGACTCAGACCAGCAATCCAATCTATGTCAGTTTTATTAATCGAAATTGTATATCCTTCGTTTGAATTTACATTTAATAATGATTGGTAAACACTACTTGTCAGTGTGCTATTTATATAATCATTTCCTGTAATTGAAACCGGATTTGTGCCGACAGAAGGAGTCCAACTAGTATTAGTTATGGTAATCGAACTTTGACCTTGTGCAGCGACAATTTTAATAGTAAATAACATTAAGGTAAGTATTAGTATTGTTGTTCTCATTAATTATCAGCAATTGTATAAGTGATAGTAAGTGAACTTGTTATATTTCTTATTGAGCTATAATCCAATATTTCGACCGAGAATGTTAGATTATAACCATTTCCAACACCTACACCAGTATATGCACCTCTAATACCAGTTATGAGGTTTTGGGAGGTCGAATTAGGGTAAATTGTGGTTAAGGGACTACCTAAATTCCCCGCTCCACCAGCTACGACTGATGTTTGTAATTTTAATCTAACTCCATTCGGGACACTTCCTGAAATAATTTGAGCCGAAATATTGCGTGTTACATTGGGTGGTACTGCCGATGTGAAATTTAACCATTTGGAATTATCGGTAGTAGAGCTGCCAAAAGGAGCTCCAGCTATTGAAGGTAATTGAAAATTGATACTTAATGGTGAGCTATTAGATATTTCAAGCATTGATATTGATGGCAGCGTAAGTTGAGTGCTCACATGTTGCTGAGTTTGCGAGTAGGTCATTTTAGTACACAACAGGATAAATATGGCTATTGTATATTTATATTTTATCATCTGTTTCTATCTTCTTTTTTTAGTTCTCTAAGAGAGTCGTCCGAATCGTTGTAAACCGAATTTCTTTTTTCAGTTTTTAGTGGTAAAACATAAGTTTGAACCGTTTTAATTTCAATATTTGGTTTAATAAAGATTATTAGTAAATATTTCCCTTTTGGAATATTGCTGGCAACTTTTATTTTTGAAATCTTGATTAAACTCACTTTGATTCCCTCAAAAAGTTTTAATGGTATTGGACTCAAAACAGCTTTGATTGGCCCTGTTTCTTCTAAGGCTTTTGTCTTAATAATTGAACTAATAGAGTCTGCTTTTAATTCCGTAATTGGCTGAATATCAGTCACTTTCTTTACTTCTTCTTGTTTTACTTTTCCTTCGTTTTTGGCTACTAAATTGAAATTATTTGAAGAAAAATTTATTTTTTTAATAATGGGTTTTACTGTAATTACTACAAACCGCATAGAATCTGCATTTATTGTTACCGATTGTTCACCATTTACGATACTAAATTTTTCTGCTGCATAAGGAAAATAAGCAATTAATTTCCAGTTATCTGGCTTCATCTCTTTAAATGAAAACGCATCGCTTTTATTAAGTTGTGTATAAAATATCTCTTTGTAAG
>JAFEIL010000242.1 GCA_017495105.1 Emticicia sp.
TTGGGCAAAATGTCAAAAAACTATTTTTAACTATCAGAACTTAACAGCCCTGCTTGTGTGAGTGGGTCAGAGCGACGAGTATTTACCTCTGGGTCGTAGCCCGAATACTTCGTGAATGTCGCTAAATTGTTGACCGTACCATAAATTCTAAATCTAGATAAACTTAGTTTTTGTAAGATATTTTTAGGTAAAGAATATCCTAAAGTAATATTGTTGATTCTCAAAAACGAACCATCTTCTACTGCCCATGAGTGTAACCAATAGCGTTGTACACGCACAGGCGACCAAATATTAGCGTTTGCATTGATAGCTGCTAATTCTGTTGGGTTGGTAATTACTACGCCTTTATCATTAATGTTTGTCCAACGGTTTTCCATAAATTTAAGTAAATTCAAACTTGGAAAGGCACCGTCAGTCATTTCAATTTTATTGGCATTATAGATGTCGTTTCCAACAACCCAGTTTACAAAAACACTCAAATCGAAATCTTTGTAAGCAACTTGGTTGTTCAAGCCGCCCATAAATTTAGGGTTCGCATTGCCAATTACTGTGCGGTCTTTGTCTGCCGTTACGAGTCCATCACCATCTAAATCTTTCCATTTCAACATACCAGGCTGTGGCGTTCCGTAAACAGAGTTTACAGCAATACCTGATTTCAAGGTATAAAATCCAGTTGGAGTTGTCGAGTTTGGATTATAAGTAAAATCCTCGATTTTGTAATAGCCATCAGTGACGAAACCGTACATCAAGCCTACTGGTTGACCCACTTTTACTAAGTAGTCATCAGTTCCGTCAGAGCCTTGCCATCCTGAGTTACGAGTAAGTTGTGAAACTGTTCCGAGACTTGTAACTGTATTTTTATTATTTGAGATATTGAAGTTAGCATTCCAAGTCAAGTCTTTTTTCTTGATGATGTAAGCATTTAATTGTAATTCTACACCTTTATTGGTGGTTGAACCCAAGTTTCTGATTTGAGAAGAATATCCCGAAGTAGGAGGGATAGCCACCGCCAAAAGTAGGTCTTGACCTTTATTTTGGTAAGCGTCGAGCGTCAATTGGAAACGATTATTTAAAAACGATAAATCTAAACCAATATTTTGGGAAATATTCGACTCCCATTTTAAATCAGGATTAGATAATGCTACTGGAGCGTATCCTGGCAAAACGTTGTGGTTAAGAGCATATTCACCCGTTACGCCGTAGAGTTGTTGATAAAGCAAATCGCCTATACGGTTATTTCCTGCCACGCCATATCCTACTCTCAACTTTCCATCAGTTATAAACTTATTTCCTTTTAAGAAGTTTTCTTCAGAAAAACGCCAAGCCAAAGTTCCCGAAGGGAAAACTAATGCACCATTGGCATAATTGAATTTTGACGAACGGTCAGAACGCAACGAAACCGTAGCTAAATATTTATCGGAGTATCCATAAGTAACACGACCAAATAACGAGAATAAACGGTTTGGCGGAGTTTCATTTGAAGTTGGACGAGCTTGTGTAGCACCTGTTGGCGGTGAACCAAGACCCATGTTTGCCAATGCTTGCTCAGCAGCAATCTCTGCAGGGAAGTATCGAGTTTCAATAGTAGTGCTTTTAGAAACGTACTGATAAATCTCTTGTCCAACTAATGCACTGAAATCATGTACTTTATTGAATTTCTTCGTAAACTGAAGTGTATTAGAGTTATTGATAGTGATTGCATTTTGTTGGAAAATCGAAGCAACTGGAAGTGAAGCAAAGTTGCGGGCAGTTCCAGTGATTTTGCTATAAAACTGATTTGTTTTTGCATCATTGTTATCAATACCAACGGTCGATTTAAAAACCAAATTTTTTAAGATATTATAGCTAAAATAGCCACTTAAGTTGATTGCTTTTGTATAAGCCTTACGATATTCGGCTTGGGTCATTAAGATAGGGTTTACCAAGTTTCCTGACGAAATGTAAAGATTTTCATCAAAATCATCTACTTCTGGATTAACCCCAACCAATAACGGACGATACTGCACCGAATGACGCAATCGGTTAGTCGATTTTGTGCCACTACCTGATGTTCCCGCACCATTAATAACTTGGTCAGTATAACGAACATTGAAGCCAAGTTTAAGTTTATCGGTAGCTTTGTGATCCATTTTGAAAGTAGCCAAATAACGATCAAAACCTGATTCGAGCAATACACCATCTTCTTTATTGGCAGTTAAACTAAGGTTGTAATTTGTATTGGCATTTCCGCCGTTTACAATCAAATTGTGGTTTTGGTATTTAGCTTGGCGTCCAAATACTTCTTCTTGCCAGTCGATTGGTGTTAAGGTTTTGTATTGGTTGATGTTTTCCCAAGCACCATACTGATTTGCAAAACTTGTTTCGGCAGCGGCATCACCACGGCCTCTTTCATATTGCCAACGTACGAAGTCATACGGACTCATTACATTGAGTTTTTTAAAAATTTCACGCACACCCACCGAGCCATTATAACTGACAGTTGTTTTGCCACCTTTTCCCGATTTTGTTGTGATAATCACAACACCATTGGCTCCTCTTGCACCGTAAATAGCAGTCGAAGAAGCGTCTTTTAGCACGTCAATTGTTTCAATATCTTGCGGAGAAATAAACGAAAGAGCATTTTCAACTTGAATACCATCAACTACATATATTGGAGAGTTATCTTGTGTGATTGAACCACCACCACGTACACGAATTTGAATGTCAGCACCCGGAGCACCTTCTGAGGTAGTTACACGCACACCTGCTAAACGCCCCGTAAGAGCCTCAGCTGCATTCGTAATCGGAATGTCTTTAAGTTGTTTTGAACCAACCGATGATACCGAACTCGTAAGGTCACGACGGCTAATACCATCACCGTAGCCGATAGCTACAACCTCAACCTCATTGAGCGTTTGAGTATCTTCATCAAGTTGGATTTCGATGTTGGTTTGGTTGCCAATCGAAACTTCTTTAACCGTATAACCTATTAAGGTTACAATTAGAGAACCATTCTTTTTGTCAGCTGACAATGAGAATTCTCCTTTTGCGTTCGAAGTAGTACCTGTTTTAGTACCTTTGAGCATAACTGAAACGCTCGGCAAACCTTCACCCGTTTTGGAGTCTGTCACCTTACCCGAAATCTTTTGGGCTTGTGCCATAACCACCTGTACGGTCATTAAAAGCAGTAGAATAAATATTTTTTTCATTGTAAAGTTAACAAAAGGTTTTTTTAAGGTGTATTTAAAAAATAAAGAAATAAAATCTCAGTTATTGACCTAAAGATAGAATTTGCTTGAAATCTTCGCCCAAAACCTACCAAAATCAATAATTAGTAATTGTATATTAAATAAGAAATAGCTTATCTTAATTCATTAATTGCTACAAAATCCATATCAGCAAATGACTGATTTTCGCCAGCCATACCCCATATAAACGAATAGTTTGTAGTGCCACACCCCGAGTGAATCGACCACGGTGGAGAAATAATTGCTTGATGATTGCTCACCCATAAATGACGAGTTTCTTGTGGTTGGCCCATTAAGTGCAGCACGCCTTGCTCTTCTTGTACATCGAAGTAGCAGTAAACTTCCATACGGCGGTCATGCGTATGCGACGGCATCGTATTCCAAACACTTCCGTTTTGTAAAACAGTAAGCCCCATCACCAATTGACAACTTTTTATACCATCAAGATGAATATACTTATAAATTGTACGCTGATTGGCCGTTTCTACTGCTCCCATTTGTGCAGGTGTAGAAGCTTCTTTTGTCATTAACTGAGTTGGATATTCTTTGTGTGCTGGACAAGAAAGAACAAAGAATTTAGCCGAATTTTCGGCATTAACACTACTAAACGTAATATTTTTTGCTCCTCGACCTATGTACAAACAATCTAATTTCTTTACAAGGTATTCTTGACCATCAACAGTTATTTTTCCATCGCCTGCTACATTGATGATACCCAGTTCTCTTCTTTCAAGAAAATATTCTGACTTTAAATCTTCGTAAGTACCAAGAGTTAAGGTTTCGGTTGTTGGCATTATTCCGCCCAAAATCATGCGGTCGTAGTGAGAATAAATTAGATGGATTTGATTAGGTGAAAACAATGTTTCCATCAAAAAATTATTACGTAATTCGGCAGTATTCATTCCTGCTGTTTCTTTTGGACTACTTTCGTATCTTGTTTGCATAAACTTCTAAGCCCTAAAGTGGGACTTTTTATTGATAAACTATTTAATATTATTGTTAAGTGGCATTTAGCACACCTTTAGAAGCGAGGGAAGTTCGACACCACTGGGCTTTATCTCCCCATCCAACCGCCATCAACGGTCAAGATTGTTCCGTGTACATAATCCGATGCTGAAGAGGCCAAAAATACAGCTGGGCCTTTGAAATCTTGTGTTTCTCCCCAACGACCTGCTGGAATTCTAGCCAAAATCGAAGAACTGCGTTCGGGGTCGTTTCTGAGTGCTTCTGTATTGTCAGTAGCAATATAGCCTGGAGCAATTGCATTGACGTTTACGCCTTTTCCTGCCCATTCGTTGGCCAATGCTTTTACTAAACTACCTATTGCTCCTTTGCTGGCTGCGTAGCTTGGTACGTTGATTCCACCTTGAAAAGTTAGTAATGATGCCGTGAAAATGATTTTTCCTGAGCCACGAGCAATCATATCTCGACCGATTTCACGAGCCAAAATAAACTGTGAATCAATATTAATGGCCATTACTCTATCCCAATATTCGTCAGGATGCTCGGCAGCTGGCATACGCATGATTGTGCCGGCGTTATTAATCAGAATGTCAATTATAGGAAAATCATTTTTCACTTTTCCAATAAATACATTGAGGCTATCACGGTCGCTGAAATCAGCTTGATAGGCTTTGAAGGTTCGACCAAGTGCTATTACTTCTTTCTCTACTTCACTTTCATTTAGCTCGATACTTGCCGAAACCCCTATGATGTCGGCACCTGCTTCGGCCAAACCGATAGCTATAGCCTTTCCAATGCCTTTACTGCAGCCCGTAACGAGTGCGATTTTTCCATTTAAACTAAACATTTATCGTTTTTATTTTTTGTGTAATAATGACTAAAATATGTAAAATTCCTTGAAAAGTCTTTTTTAGTATCTAATGTTGTTTATATTTGATTTTTCTAAGATGCAATAAGAATATTTTATGAGCAAGTATTTTTCCGACTATCTTTATGCAATCGTTATCGGGAACGTTGCCAAAATCCAGTTTTGAATTATTCTGAATCAATTATACTTTGATATTTGGGTTAAATCGCTTATTTTTATGTGTATATTGTGTAGGAAGAGGAGAGTGTAAAATTGTACTTTAATAAGATAAGGAGATTGGAAACAGTTACGATAAAAGATATTGCAAAAGCATTAAACCTTTCTACTTCGACTGTATCGAGGGCTTTGCGAGGCAGTTATGAAATCAATGCCGAAACGAAGCGATTGGTGATGGAATATGCCGAAAAAGTTAATTATTCCCCTAATCCGATTGCACTTAGTTTGAAAGAAAACAAGAGTCGAGCTATTGGTGTAATTGTGCCCGAAATTGCCAATCATTTTTTCTCGCAAGCCATCAATGGTATCGAAGATGTGGCAAATAAACGAGGCTATCACGTAGTTATATTTCAAAGTCATGAGTCGTATCAGCGTGAAGTAACAAACATTCAGCATATCATTGCTCGAAAAGTTGATGGATTACTGATTTCTCTTTCTGGCCAAACAAACGATGTCATACACCTTCAAGAAATTCAACAAAAAAAACTTCCTTTGGTTTTATTTGACAGAGTTTCTGATAAAATTGATGCCCATAAAGTAGTTGCTGATAATTTTGATGGGGCATTTAAAGCAACTGAGCATTTGATTGTATCGGGTCGCCGACGGATTGCTCATATCACAAGCCCTTCATTGCTATCAATAACTAAAGAGCGTTTGGCAGGCTATAAAGCTGCTCTCGAAAAATATAGTGTTTTCTATGATGAATCATTGGTGAAATATTGCGGTTTTGGTTCAGAGGAAGTTAAAAAACTAGTCGAAGATTTAATTGAAAATCAAAAGCCCGATGCTATTTTTACTACAAGTGATAGATTAGCTTTAGACTGTTTTTCTGCTATTAAAGAGCAAGGCATTTTGATTCCTGAGCAACTTTCTTTCATTGGTTTTACGAATCTAAAAGTTGCTCACTTACTAGCACCATCTTTAAGTACGATTGTTCAACCTGCCTTTGAAATAGGTCAAACTGCAGCCGAATTATTACTAGATTCGATAGAAAGAAAGTCTCAAAATATTGAGCAATTTCAAACTATTAAGATTTCTACAGAAATGGTAGTGAGGAAGAGTTCAGTTTTTAATTAATACCCATACCACTCAGCCCACCAAGTTTGCAGTTGCTTTCTGATTTCATTTTCACGGGCATTATTGCTTGGTTCGTAAAGTTTTGTGCCTTTTAGTTCATCGGGCAAAAAGTTCTGTTTGGCAAAATTTCCTTCGGAATTGTGTGAATACTGGTAGTTTTTGCCATAACCAATCTGTTTCATAAGTTTAGTTGGAGCGTTTCGCAGAGCCAACGGAACTGACAAATGAGAAGTTTTTTCGGCCAAGGCAATGGCCGCATCAATCGCCATATATGACGCATTTGATTTGGGAGAAGTAGCCAAATAAATAGCCGTTTGCGAAAGGATAATTCGGCATTCGGGATAGCCAATTACCTTTACGGCCTGCATACAATTATTGGCCATAATTACGGCCGTTGGATTAGCATTACCAATATCTTCCGAAGCCAAAATCAACATTCTTCGAGCAATAAATTCGGGGTCTTCGCCTGCTACTATCATGCGAGCCATCCAATAAAGTGCGGCGTTAGGGTCAGAGCCACGCAATGATTTGATAAATGCCGAAATAATATCATAATGCTGTTCGCCCGATTTGTCATAACGAGCAATATTTCGTTGAGCAACTTCTTCCACCAAATCATCATTTATAATAATTTCAGCATCAGGTGGATATGAAAATGTGATTAATTCCAAAAGATTTAGCAACTTTCGCCCATCGCCACCCGAAACCCGCATAAGTGCATCATACGACTCTACTTTAATGTTTTTTTCTCTCAAAATTATATCTTCTCGCAAAGCCCTATCGGTCAATTCTTTCAGTTCTTTTTCGCCAAAAGCCTCTAAAATATAAACCTGACACCGAGAAAGTACGGCACTATTTAATTCAAAAGATGGATTTTCGGTCGTTGCTCCAATGAGGGTAATATGACCTTTTTCGACGGCCGTCAGTAATGAATCTTGTTGAGATTTATTATAACGATGAATTTCGTCGATAAAAACAATAGGAGGGAAGAGACCCGAAGCCTTGCTGATAACTTCACGCAATTCTTTCACACCCGAACTCACGGCATTGAGTTGCTGAAACTGTCGTTTGGTAGCTTCGGCAATGAGCAAAGCGAGCGTAGTTTTGCCAGTGCCAGGTGGCCCCCACAAAATCATCGAAGGCACAAGATTGGCTTCAATCGCGGTACGAAGAGGCTTGTTTTTGCCTAAAATATGTTCTTGCCCGATATATTCATCTAATTTTTTGGGGCGTAATCTTTCGGCGAGTGGAGCTGACATGAGTTATTGGTGATTTAGTGAATAAGTAAGAGTAACTATTTAATTGAGAATATTTATTTTGCGAATCAGAACATAAA
>JAFEIL010000285.1 GCA_017495105.1 Emticicia sp.
CTCGGGGCCGGGGGGCTGTTTTCATCCTAGCTTGGACAACAACTCCTTGGACACTTCCTGCAAACTCAGCTTTGACAGTTGGAAAAAACATCAACTATGTTTTGGTGAAAACTTTTAATCCATACACATTTTTACCTGTAGATGTGGTGTTGGCAAAAGACCTAATCGGGAAGTATTTCTCCGAAAAAGGAAAAGACGGAGACTTTGAAGGTTTTGGCGACTCTGACAAGAAAAGCATCCCTTGGACAATCATTACTGAGTGCAAAGGCTCTGATTTGGAAGGAATTGAGTATGAACAACTGCTACCTTATGTAGCCCCCCCCGCCCCCAGTGGGGGAGCTTTTAGGGTTATTATTGGAGATTTTGTGACAACTGAAGATGGTACGGGCGTTGTACATACGTCGCCCACTTTTGGTGCAGACGACTTTAGAGTGGCACAACAACACGGTATTCCGTCGATCATGGTGAAAGACGAAACAGGAAAAGATGTACCGATTGTTGACCGCAGAGGGCGTTTTGTGAAAGAAATCACTGATTTTGCTTTAGAGTATGTGAAGGAAGCCTATTTGACCGATGAAGAAAAAGAAGCCGAACGCATCAAACAGGGTAGGGATAAATACCTTTCGGTAGATGAACGCATTGCGATTAAACTAAAAACCGAAAATAAAGCTTTCAACGTTCAGCGTTATGAACACACCTATCCACATTGTTGGAGAACTGATAAACCCATACTTTATTATCCGCTCGATAGTTGGTTTATTCGTACAACGGCTATGAAAGATAAGTTGGTGGAACTCAATAAAACCATCAATTGGAAACCTGAAAGCACAGGAAGTGGCCGATTTGGCAATTGGCTCGAAAACTTAGTAGATTGGAATTTAAGTCGTAGCCGTTATTGGGGAACTCCACTACCAATTTGGCGTTCGGAAGATGGCGAAGAAGTGTGTATCGGTTCTGTAGAAGAACTTATTGATGGTATTAAACATGCGTTGAAAGATGATGTTTTGAGTGAAGAGCAGAGAAAAATGAATGAGAAATTCGTTAAAGCATATAATGATAGCATCAAACCTCACCCTAAATCCCTCTCCACAGGAGAGGGACTTGAGACAGGAGTGGGACATGATTCTTACCCTTCTACTGTGGAGGATGGCAGGGGTGTCCAACGCTTCAGTGAGGTTGATGAGTCTATCACCTGGGAGCAATTTGTTTATCAATCTCAATATAAGGAATGGCAGAATTTGAAGAATTTTGCTCGTGAGAACAGGAAAAATCAGACAGAGGCAGAAGATATTATTTGGCAAGAAGTTAGAAATTCAAAGTTAGGCTTTAAATTTAGAAGGCAGCATTCTATAGATACCTTTATAGTTGATTTCATTTGTACTGAACAAAAATTGATTGTAGAAATTGATGGAGAAGTTCATAATGAAACTGTTGAATATGACGAAATGAGAACAAAATTCTTAAATCTTAGAGGTTTTGAGGTTATTAGATTTAAGAATGATGAAGTATTAACAAATATAAAGAGGGTTATTGAGGAAATAAATAAAGCCTTAAAACCTCTCCCTAAATTCTCCTCAGGAGAGGGATTTGATTCTTACCCCTCTCCTGTGGAGAGGGGCAGGGGCGACCGACGCTTCGGTGAGGTTTTCGACCTCCACCGCCCCTACGTTGATGAAGTTTTCTTGGTTTCGGCAAGTGGAAAACTCATGCAGCGTGAAACTGACTTAATTGATGTTTGGTTCGATTCGGGAGCGATGCCTTTTGCACAATGGCATTATCCGTTTGGCCTCTCCCCAACTCCCTCCGATATAGGGGGAGATGTTGATAAAGTACCCCCTCTGGGGGCAAGGGGGCTTTTTCCTGCCGATTTTATCTCAGAAGGTGTTGACCAAACGCGTGGTTGGTTCTTTACACTTCATGCCATTTCTGGAATGTTGTTCGATTCGGTTGCGTTTAAAAATGTTGTTTCTACAGGCCTTGTTTTGGATAAAAACGGCAATAAAATGTCGAAACGTCTTGGTAATGCCGTTGACCCATTTGATACACTAGGAAAATATGGTGCTGACCCAACTCGTTGGTACATGATTACAAACGCTGAGCCTTGGGACAATCTGAAATTTAATTTGGAAGGAATCACTGAGGTGCGTAATAAATTCTTCGGAACGCTCAGCAATACTTATAATTTCTTTGCACTTTATGCAAATCTTGATCATTATAAGATGTCGGAAACCGATAGAGTGCCTTATGCAAACCTTCCAGAAATGGATCGTTGGATTTTATCGAAATTATATACACTTATCAAAGAAGTAGGCGAACAATTTGATGATTATAATCCAACGAAAGCAGGGCGTTTGGTGCAAGATTTTGTTTGCGACCAACTTTCTAATTGGTATGTGCGTTTGTGTCGTCGTCGTTTCTGGCAAGGAGAAATGACCGAAAACAAAAAAGCAGCTTACGAAACACTTCAACAATGTTTACTGACGGTAGCTCAATTGATGTCGCCAATTGCTCCTTTCTACGGAGATTGGTTATACAAAAACCTGACAGATGCTATTCGTGAGGAAGCAAAAGTAATTAATTCGCCACTTCGCCACGAATCTGTACATTTTACAGATTGGACACTTTATGACGAAAAATGGGTTGATAAAGACTTAGAAGCGTCGATGGATTTGGCTCAAACTATTTCTTCATTGGTTCATTCATTGCGAAAAACACATAAAATCAAAGTGCGTCAGCCATTGCAGCGTATCTTGATTCCAGTTTTATCAGAAAGCACTCGTGAGCAAATTCGTCACATAGAAGAAATTATCAAATCAGAAGTAAATATTAAGTCAATCGAATATCTTGATGATGATTCGGGCATCTTGAAAAAGAAAGTAAAGCCAAACTTCAAAGCCCTCGGCCCGAAATATGGCAAGGATATGAAAGAAGTTGGGAATTTCATCAATTCAATGTCGGCTGAGCAATTAAAAGAGTTAGAAAAAAATGGAGAATTATTCACTCAATCACTCATTCTATCATTCACTCATTTAAAATTAGAAGACGTCGAAATTCAAACCGAAGATGTTCCAGGTTGGTTAGTAGCTTCCGACAAAGGAATAACAGTTGCTTTAGATATTTATATTTCGGATGAATTACGCCAAGAAGGTATCGCTCGTGATTTTGTGAATCGTATTCAAAATTACAGAAAAGACACAGGCTTTGATGTAACCGATAAAATTAGCATCCAACTTTTCGATAATAACGAAGCCTTGACTGCTGCCGTGAAGGCCAATAGCGAGTATATTAGTCAAGAAGTGCAAGCACTTTCATTAGAAGTATTGGCTGAATATCCATTCGGGGCAAAACCAACTAATGCCGTAGAAATCGAAATGGATGAGTTTATGCTCGTAGTTGTGGTTGAAGTAGTAGCGTAGCGTTTTCGCTGCAAAATATAGCAAACAGAAAATCCCTCATGGCTGAAATAGCGGTGAGGGATTTTTTTATTTTATTCCAATTTTATAAAAGTTTTTAAACGAAAAATGAACAACAATCGATTGATTATCAGTCTTTTTTTGTTTTTGTGGTGATGGACGGGATCGAACCGCCGACACAAGGATTTTCAGTCCTTTGCTCTACCAACTGAGCTACATCACCTTATCACCACCACTTCTCGAAAGAAGTTTCCCTGCTTCGTTACCGTCGTTTGGGAGTGCAAAAGTAAGCAAAAACTTTTTATGAACAAATTTCTTTTAAAAAAAATAAATAATTTTTTTCACGCTTGACATGAACATCTTTTTTACGATATTTGTAATGTTATGCAAGCATACTAATTTTGGTCTGCATCACATCGCAGACCTTTGATAAAATATTGATAAACATTTGTCCGTCATGCCACTAGTGCAGACGGACGATATTCAAAAAAAGACTATGGAAATCGTTTCTCAAATCTTATTTATAGCCGCTTTGGGCTTGGCCACTTATTTTATCAGTCGCCGAGTGATACTCATTAAAAATACTATTCAGTTGGGTAGGGCAGAAGACCGCTCCGATAATCCTTCCGAAAGGCTAAAAACAATGCTTTTGATTGCTTTCGGGCAGAAAAAAATGTTTATACGTCCTTTAGTGGGCTTCATGCACTTCATTATTTATGCGGGCTTTGTAATCATCAATATTGAGGTCCTCGAAATAATGATTGATGGCATTTTCGGAACACACCGAATTTTTTCTTCACCACTTGGCGGATTGTATAGTTTTCTTATCAATTTCTTTGAAATACTCGCTTTTGGAGTTTTGGCCGTTTGCGTGGTTTTTCTTTCAAGAAGAAATCTTACAAAAGTAGAACGCCTGCAAGAGACTCGCCACCGAGAGTTGAAAGGCTGGGCAACCAAAGATGCTAACATTATTTTGATTATTGAAATCTTATTGATGTGGGCTTTTTTGAGCATGAACGCCGTCGATACTATTTTACAGGAACGTGGTATTGGTCATTATGCCGAAGCCATCACTGGAGATTTTTGGATAAGCCAATTCTTTAAACCTTTGTTTATGAATTTCTCCGATAGTGCTTTGGTGGCCTATGAGCGAGCAGCTTGGTGGTTTCATATTCTCGGTATCATGGCTTTTGCTACTTATGTTACTTACTCTAAGCATTTACATATTTTCTTGGCCTTTCCGAATACTTATTTTTCTAACCTAAATCCAAAAGGAGAAATGGCAAATATGCCAACGGTTACGAAAGAAGTAAAAATTATGCTTGGACTCGAAGAGCCAGATGCAAACCCTGCCGAAGTTGGTCGTTTTGGTGCAAAAGATGTAAAAGATTTATCGTGGAAAAACTTGATGGATGCTTATAGCTGTACCGAATGTGGGCGTTGTACGTCATCTTGCCCTGCAAACATGACAGGAAAGCAACTTTCACCACGCAAAATTATGATGGATACCCGTGACCGCCTCGAAGATATTCAAAAAGGCTGGTTAGCGACCGACCAAAAAGCCTCGATTGCAAAATTTGAAGATGGAAAAACCCTTTTAGGTGATTATATTTCGGAAGAAGAAATCTTGGCTTGTACAACTTGTAATGCCTGTGTGGAAGAATGCCCGATTAATATCAGCCCGTTGGATATTATCTTACAGCTTCGTAGATACAAGGTAATGGAAGAGTCTCAAGCACCTGCTTCTTGGAATGGGATGTTCTCAAATTTAGAAAATAATATGGCTCCGTGGAAGTTTTCGCCTAGCGACCGCTTTAACTGGGTGGAGGGGATAGATAAATGAAAAATGCAATGAATATAGAATAATATAAGGTTATTTCTCAAATTAATTATATAAAAAACTGACTTTCGATAGATTGTCAGTTTTTTTATGTGTCAATATAACATTTTATTTTAAAATTCGTTTTGTACTTAAAGAATATTATATTTAACTTTACGGAGATAAATATGAAAAGTTGGTATAATATTTGAAATGTTTTCCCTAAATATCCTAATAAGTACATTAAACTTAAAAGTGCATTATGCACCTAACCACCTATGAAACGATTTAATTCTTCAATGTTTATGCAATGGGTTGTATTTATTCCCTTGTTATTGCCATTAGCCATTGTTAGCGGAGCTTTCGATGGTATGAAAAGAGTATTTGAACAAGCTTCTGCCGACATCATAGAGAATGAGCCAGTTGCTCACATTGAAGCTTAAACAAAATTTTCAACAGTACTTTTTAACTGTGGCAATGATAATACTCCTGATTGTCGCCATTTTAGTTCACTTTTCTTGAAAAGCATGAGTGTTGGCACACCCGTAACTCTGTATTTTGCAGCGAGTTTTGGGTTTTGGTCAACATCAATTTTTACGATTCTAACTTTCTCACCCATTTCTTGTGCTAATTGCTGAAGAGTAGGTGTAAGAGCCTTGCATGGACCGCACCAAGTAGCAAAGAAATCAATCAATATCGGTTGCTCAGAGGCTATTAATTCTTCAAATGTTCCGTTCATATTTTTCTGTCTTTTTTCATAAAACAGTTAATACATTCTCGGAGTTTCATATTTTTGCTATTCTTCCATAATGTTTCTATATTGTTTTTATTCAAAATGACATTTATAGGCTTTGGAGTGTCTGGAGTTTTTTGAAATAAGAAAGTAAACCAAACAAAAGCACTGATCTAAATTTCCATAGAAATTAATAAAAAATTCCTGTCAATCTAAAAATCGCTTAATCCTTTACTTTCTGCTATATTTGTAATCATAATACGCTTCAAAACATTCGACCTTATAAAATGGAAAATATTTCAAGACGAAATCTGCTAAAAACCTTTGGCTTAACCGCTAGTGGATTATCACTTTTTAATATCGATGCCCTCGCCGAAGATATCAATGACCAAGAAATCGAAATTCCACACGATGACCGATATGTTTCGCTTGAAAAACCTGTAACGGCTATTGTTTTAGGGGCGGGAAATCGGGGAAATGTTTATGGGCGTTTTGCATTGGCTTTCCCAAATGAGTTGGATATGGTTGGCGTTGCCGAGCCAATTGAGTTTCGTAATGATAAGTTTTCGAAAACCCATAATATAGAAGAGAAAAATCGCTTTAAAACCTGGGAAGATGTTTTTAAAGTGCCAAAATTTGCTGATGCCATTATTATTTCAACGCCCGACCGACTGCATTATGGCCCAGCCATGAAAGCCCTCGCAATGGGATATCATGTATTGCTCGAAAAGCCAATTTCGCCATCAATGCAGGAATGTTTGGAGATTTTGGCAATGGCAAAGAAAACCAAAAGTATCATTGCGGTTTGTCACGTATTGCGTTATACGCCGTATTTTAGAAAATTAAAAGAGATTTCGGATAGCGGAAAGTTTGGTAAATTAATTAGCGTCAATCACCTCGAAGGCGTTGAGTACGTACACATGGCACACTCTTATGTGCGTGGAAACTGGCACGTTGAGAAAGATACAAATCCGATTATTTTGGCAAAGTCTTGTCACGACCTTGATATCTTACGTTGGATTATCGGCAAACCTTGCAAAAGTATTTCGGCACACGGTTCGCTTACTTGGTTTAAGCGTGAAAATGCCCCCGAAGGCAGTACCGACCGCTGTACAGATGGCTGTAAAATAGAAGCTGAATGTCCATTTTCGGCAATCAGAATTTACCAAAAAGAAAAGCAACGCATCAATGTTTTGGATGTAACTGATGATAAATCGAAACAAGATGCCGAAATTTACGAGAAATTGAAAACATCTCAGTATGGTAGATGTGTTTATAGAATGGACAACGACCAACCCGACCATTATACTACATCAATGGAGTTTGAAGACGGTACAACGGTGAGTTTTGCAATGGAGGCTTTTACATCATTTGAGCATCGAAAAACTCGTTTGATGTTTTCGAACGGTGAGGTTTGGGGCGATATGAATCAAATTCAAACGTATGATTTTCGCACCAAAGAAACAACATCTTGGAAAGCAACTGACCAACCAGAATACAAAAATCAGGCATCAGGGCACGGTGGAGGAGATTATGGTTTAGCTCGAAATTTCGTGCAAGCAGTTGCCCAAAACAAACCAGAATTGCTAACTTCAACGATAGAAGCATCTATTGAAAGTCATGTAATGGGTTTTATGGCCGAAAAAAGCCGTCTTGGTAAAAAAATGGTAGAAGTAAAAATTTAATCGCCCCACCCAACCC
>JAFEIL010000404.1 GCA_017495105.1 Emticicia sp.
GTCTAATTCTATTGAAGGATATGAAGATTATGCAATGCTTGTTCCTGACTATGATGGAGAAAGTAAACGTTTGGTTAAACAAGTAGAAGGTGATGCTTTTGGTACTCTTTTTAGCAAAGATGGAACGGTCATTATCGGAAACAATGGATATTTATATACACGAGAAAAGATAGTCAAATTTGTGAATTTGAAAAAGGATGATTTTTCAAGATATAAGAAAGGGGAGAGTCTAACTAACATGACAGCATCAAAGATTAAAGTTGGTGCTTTGAAATCTAATTTGAAAGTAAAAGAAATCTCTAATGCAGAACATTGTACTGATTACTACCAGAATAATAGAAGATTTGCGGCTGATTATAATTTGCATAAATGTGATGGAGGAAACTGCAATTTTGAAGATGGTTTTTTCTTGAGAATAACAGCAAATGCTTTACATCAACGAAGACTCTTCGGAATATGGTGGACTTCAGAATCAAGTGAGTTAAGGAGAGAAGGCTTTTTTGTAGTAGGTAGCCAATATACTCTAAGTAGCGGACAACAATATAATGTAGGAAATTTGAGTGCCAGCCAATATCTTGGGCCAGATGCTCAAAATGTAACTTATGTTCAAGTAAAAGTAGTTGGTACTGATGGAGGAAATACAGGCGAATGTACTTGTCAAAGTAATTGAACTATACAAATAAATTTACCTATTCGTTATAATTAAATGAGTAGGTAATTTTTTCTTATGATAAAAAAGGTATTTTTATTACTAATCCTAATCTCAAATAGTGCTTTTTGTCAAAAGTATAATTTGAATGGGTCGATTATAGATGGAACAACCGGCGAGGCTTTGATTGGAGCTTCGGTGGTTGAGAGTACTTCTATTTCTGGTGTATTCTCTAATAAATATGGATACTTCACGCTTTCATTGCCCTCAAAAAAGATACAAATAAAAATTTCTTACATAGGTTATGAATCTAAATTAATTGATGTTTTCTTGAAAAAAGATACTTTAATTGATATTAAGTTAGAGACAAATGAGCAATTATTAGACGAAGTAGTAATTAAGGAAAGTAAGGAACAAGTTTTACAACGTGTTCAAATTGGTGTGACAAGTATTCCTGTTTCAAGATTAAAATCAATCCCTATATTATTTGGAGAGTCAGATATAATTAAGGCACTTTCAACAACTCCTGGTGTAAGTACAGGTAATGAAGGAACATCTGGGTTATTAGTTAGAGGAGGTACTCCAGACCAAAATCTTATCTTATTGGATGATGCAATCGTCTATAATACCGCTCACTTGTTTGGTTTGGTTTCTATTTTTAATACGGATGCCATCAAAAATGTTGATTTATACAAAAGTGGTTTTCCTGCCAGATTTGGGGGTAGATTGTCGTCTGTTCTTGATATTTCGATGAAAGAGGGGAATAATCAAAGAATACGGAAAGAATTAACTATTGGCTTGATTAGCTCCAAATTACTCCTTGAAGGTCCTTTATCTGATAAACTATGGAATAAAGCATCTTACATGATTTCTGCTCGGACCTCTTACCTTACTCCTTTTTTATTACCTCAAATTATTTCATTTAAAAATGGGAATGCCAACCAAATGTTTAATTATTGGCTGTATGATATAAATGCTAAAGTAAATTATAAAATCAATTCAAAGACTCAAATTTTTGCAAGTTTTTATCATGGAAACGATTTTTGGGTTGCTCAAGATGGCTTGGTTAATGACCGAGGAAAGTTTAGTTTAAACTGGGGGAATTTGATGGGTTCGTTGCGTCTGAATTATATCATTCATCCAAAACTCTTTTTAAAAACTATTTCAAGTCTCTCCAAATATAAATATCAAGTTGGTAATACAAGCTATGAGTTGATAAATAAAGATTGGCGTATAGCTAATTATTTTTTTAACACATCAAGTATAAGAGACTTCAACGCCAAAGCATCTTTTGAGTGGTTTCCTTTTAGTTTTCAGCAAGTCAGATTTGGGTTTGATGCTACAAATCATCAATATACCCCAACCCAAATAAAAACTAATTATTCGATTGCACAAGATTCATTGGTGTTTATAAACAATACAATATCTGCCAATGAATACAGTGTATTTATAGAAAATGAAATGGACATAAAACGTAGGCTTAAAGTGAATTTGGGACTTCGAAAAGTGTTTTTTTATACCGATTCCAAAGCATTTGAGGCTATTGAACCAAGAGCAACGGCTAATTTTATGTTACCCCTGAATTTTACTATTAAAGCTGGTTATAGTCAAATGAATCAATTTATACATTTATTGAATAGCAATAATGTTGGCTTACCAAATGATATTTGGGTGCCAGCTACTCGAAATATAAATCCTTCATTTTCGGAACAAGTATCTTTCGGAATGACAAAATCTTTTTTGAAAAAACACTTAGAATTGACGTTTGAAGTTTATCAGAAAAGTTTTAAAGATTTGATTGATTACTCAGATGGTAAAAATTTCTTTTCAAGTTTTAATACTTCTTGGGAGAATCTCGTTGAGAAAAAAGGAATTGGTAGAATCAGAGGTTTAGAGGTGTTTTTAAATAAACCCGAAGGTGTTTTTACTGGTTGGATTTCCTATACATTATCAAAAAATGAGCGGAGATTTGAGAATATAAATAAGGGAAATTGGTTTCCTGCAAATTTTGATAGGCGACATTCTGTATCAATCACTACAAGTTATAGTCCAAAAAACTCAAAAAGTTCGTTTGCCGCTACTTGGGTTTTTCAAAGTGGACAGCCTATTACAGTACCAACTGCCGTTTATGAACAGTTTGATGAAGGACAAACTAACATTACAGGTTACACTATTCCAATTTATGAATCTCGTAATAATAATCGGATGCCTTCCTACCATCGTTTAGATTTCAGCTATAACATAAAAAGAACCACGAAAAAACATCGTGATGCTATGCTATCATTGGGTATATACAATGTTTATAATAGGGTAAATCCATATTATTTGGATTTAAGATGGCAGCCTAATCCAAGACCTATGAATGGAGAAAAATTTAAGGGTGTTGAGAACAAACTTTTTAAAGTTGGAATAATACCATTCTTGCCATTTTTTAGTTATTCAATAAAAATACAATGAAAATTATTTACCTTTTACTTTTAGTTATTTGTTTTAATAACTGCCGAAAAGTCGAACTTTCGGTAGATTTGCCCTATCAAGGAGATAGATTAGTGGTTTATAGTTTAATAGCCCCTACTGAAATTATTACAGTTAAAGTAACAAAAACGTATCCGCCAACTGGAAAAATAACCTACATTGATGGTATTGCTGATGCCGATGTTCGACTTTTTGAAAACGATAAACTCGTAGAAATACTTAAATATACAGAAAAAGGCATTTACAAATCTGAAACTAATTTTAAGCCTAAAGAAAAATTTGCGTATTCGTTGAAAATCAGTGCAAAAGGTTTTCCATCTGTTTATACTTCAATCGAGATTGTACCCTCATTACCTAAAATAGTTTCATATAAATTTGAAGAAAAAATTGAGTCAAGTCTCAACAAAGGCAAATCTGCTAAAAAATTGATATTGAGAGTAGCTGATAATAATGAGTCCAACTTTTATAATATTAAACTTGAAGCATTTTGGCAAAATAATAAGGCAAATTTAGTTGATTTTTCAATCGACCAAGCCAGTGGTACTGATTCTCCTTGCTTTTTTGAGTATTTGAAGAACTTTGTTTTCAATGATGTATGTTTCACTAATAAAGTTTATGAGTTTAAACGAGGGTTTGAACTGAATCCTATTTTTGTGATTAATAATGATTTTTTGAGAAAAGAACCCGAAAAGATAGTTGCCAAAGTCAGTCAAATTAATAAAAGCTATTTTGAGTTTTGTAAGACCTATTATGACGAAGAGGGACTTTTACAAGCATTTAATACTCCTATTCCAAGATTTAGCAATATTAATGGTGGTTACGGAGTTTTTGCTGCATATAATGAAGTGTTAATCGAATTGCCAGTAAAATGAAAGCGAATGGGGGAAATAATCACCCAAAAATCTCACTAATCTTTACCTCAAACTCAGGTAAAACTGGTGCGGCTGAGCAGATATCATCATCCATACAAATTTGCACTTGCTTGCGAGAGGTATAGACATAAACCAATTGAGGTTCGGGATAAATATTCCAAACTACTTTTACACCTGCTTTAAAATACTCTGTTATTTTTTTCTCAATCTGATAAGGTTTATTATTGGTAGAGATAACTTCAATTACAAATTCTGAAATTATATCTTCACCATTATTAGCTTTTTTTCCTTGTTCGTCTGTAATATAGGCAATATATGGCCGTCTCATCTGAATAGCACTAAGTTGGGTATCATATTCTGTTTCTAAGACACCGTTTTTTCACAGTTGTTTCTCATTGAAAATCTTATTAAGGAGAATATAAATGTATATCTGTCTTTTATCTATCTTAGAAAACTGTATTATTTCGCCATCGTTCCATTCATACCGCACGGGCGGCCCCGTTAAATCCATCAAGTGGTTGTTCCCACTCCAAAAATTCGGCAAGAGTTTTTGGCAATTCAGTAGAAATCGGGTTTTCAAGTTCGCTTATTGCGGTCATAATCATAATATTTTAGAACAAATAAAAGTTTTTCTACCGAAATTAATCCAAATTTCGGATAATCTTCTTCGACCTAATGACATCATCTTGATTGACAATTACAAAATAAATTCCTTCGGGAAGGCCCGACAAATCGAAATCGTGCAAGGCTTTTTCATGGATTGCTTCTTGCAAGATTTTACCCGAAAGGTTTGATAATTGATAGTGCGTTTCCAGTCCAGCGGGTACTTTTACGTACACTTTTTCGTCGGGTTCGTTATAAAAAATCACTAATTCGTCTTTGGTCATGAGTTTTGAGAAACGGAATAGGAAATCCGCTTTTAGTTTTTAATTACTTTAGTTGTTCGAGTTTTTCCTTTTTGAATGGTACGAATAAAATACATTCCTGACGAATAACCCGTTAAGTCTAAACTTGGTTCGATTTCTTTTGTTTCGGTCTGAAACAAAATTTTGTGCCAAATATCTTCTATCAAAATTTTTGTTTTTTCACCGTTGAGTTTTAGCGTTATCTTATCGGTAGTTGGGTTTGGGTAAAGCGGAATGCCGCCGACCTGAATTTTTGAATTATCCGATGAAATTTCATTAGCCGTTATCGTAAAATTTCCTTGCCACGGCACTAAATTGGCCTTTGGTGTAGGTAATTTTACATTCGTGAAAATATGAAATTCTCCTGCTGCTAAACTCATACGAGGAGTGGCTTCGTTTAGATTGATTTCTTGTCCTGAAAAATAATCATACCATTTACCTGTCGATTCAAAATTGATATTTGCTGTTTCGCTATTAATGCCAACATTTGCAATGACTCTTACATTCATCGAACTATGATTTAATGCTACTTGTTTCACAACACCACCCGAAGTTTCATTAAAATCTTTTGAAGAAAATGCCTCATGTGTAGTTTTAAGTTTGATTAATTCGGCATAAACTTTAAATAATTTCAGTCGGTTTTCATCTTTTAGATATTCCCATTTTTGTGGTTTTAAACCTGTTCTTCCATTGAAATCTATGTTTATATCGTAGCCAAATTCACCAAATTGCCAAAGCATTTTTGGCCCTGGATAAGCAAAAAACAAGGCCGCAACTGCTTTTGAGCGTTCAAGAATTATGGCTAAGTTTTTTACTTCGTTTCGGCCATTGTTTAATGCATCATATACAATCCTTTCTTCGTCGTGGCTTTCAATGTAGCCAACCAAATTGGGTTCGTTCCAGCCTTTAAATTTATAATTCAGTCCCGAAAAACTATTATTTGTGCCTTTAACATTGTTTCGAGCTGCACCATTCATATTTCCCCAAAGCATAAAACCATGATTTGCTAGTTCTGTTTCTTCAGCATTATCAGCAAAATGCTCCAAAATTAAATAACAATCTTTATCAAATACACGGATTTTATCATAAAAATGCTTCAATATTTTGATTCTTTGCTCGTCATAAGCTGCCATCTGAGCATCTGTCAAAGATTTTCTTTGTGTAAAACCTTTTGATAAATCGAAGCGATATCCATCAACTTTATATTCTTTCAACCAAAACTCTAAAACCTTGTCAAAATAGTTTTGAGTGGCCAAACTTTCGTGGTTAAAATCAAAGAAAACCGAGTAAAGATGTGGAGCAGATTGATTCATAAATGGACTATCCGCCGATGGTTGCGAACCTGCCAAGTAAGCTTTTGTATAGGGAAATTCATAATCGGCATGATTAAAAACTATATCAATAATAACCGCAATACCGTTTTCATGACATTTATCAATCAGATATTTCAAATCATCTTTTGTGCCATAAGCTTTGTCGGGAGCTGTGTAATAAGTTGGATTATAACCCCACGAATTATTGGCCGTAAATTCATTAATTGGCATTAATTCGATAGAATTTATGCCCAAACGCTTGAAATATGCTATTGAGTCGGCTACTTCTCTGTATTTTCGAGAATTGATAAAATCACGCACCAAAAGCTCGTATATAACTAATTTTTCTTTGGCTGGGCGTTTGAAATCTTTTACTTTCCAATCATAAATATTTTGGGCAGTTTGAAGTATAGAAACTGTGCCGCCATATATATTTTTTGAAGGATAAGTTTTTAGGTTGGGGTAGGTACTGGCCAAAATTTCCGAATCAAATTTTGGGTCGAGGATTTTTTCGCAAAAAGGGTCGCCGACTACGGTTTTGGCATCTATTAAATATTGAAAGGCATATTCTTTGCCTTTTTCTAAATTATTGATAGTCAGCCAATAACGTTCACCATCGGGCGTTTGATTCATCAAATATTTTGGGTCTATTTGCCAATCATTGAAATCTCCTATGAGATGAACAAAACTTTTTTTAGGAGCAAAAAACGAAAATGTGACGGTATTATCATTAATATAATTGATGCCGTCTTTAATGTTTGGCGGTAAATTCAAGATTGTATTTTGGGGTTTAAAAATAAAAGCTAAATTATCATGTATTGTATCATTTTTACTGATTATTGTTATTAACAAAACACTCACCGTAGTTTTCACGCTTGCGGAATCTGTGTTAGCAAACTCAGTAGTTTGTCCGTTATTGAAAATGATTTTATCTGCAATTTTTGAAGTTTTTATTTTTATAGTAATTGTTTCATTTGCATCAAAAACCTTCTTTATGTCAGGTTCTATAATTTTGTAAGCCAGTTTATCATTATACAAATCCAAAATCAAATCTTCGGTTTGAAATTTTCCATCACCACTTTTCAGCAATAAACCAAGTTTTTTGATAGTTCGTCCAACAGGAACTTTATAATAATCACGTGGTTTTAGCTTGATGCTCCATCGGTTGTTGCCTAAAGAAGTCATGCGTCCCATTTCAAACGGAACACTAAAATTTGTTTGTCCAGTCGGTTGATATTCAAAAGCATTATCAACAGTTCCTGCACCTGACCACAAAAAAATATCAGAGGTTTTTCCGAGCAAACCAGCAACACGAATATCGTTGGCTTGATTTAGGTTAAAAAAAAATGTTATTTCTTTATCTCCATTAGGGAAGTAAGAATCAGTCGTAACAACTTGACTAAAAGACTGTTGGAGTATAAATAGTAGT
>JAFEIL010000217.1 GCA_017495105.1 Emticicia sp.
ATATTATTTTATTTATTCGGTTTTTCGTTTTTATTATACAAGCGAAATCAACTGAGTGAACAATCCATAGGTTTACTTTCAATAATAATTAATTTTATTGGCATAATTTTCTCGATGGGTATTCGCTTGAGTGATATTTCAGGCGATGTTATTTCTTACAATTGGTTTTATATCAGCGATAAACTCTTCACTATTGATATTCTGCTCAACGACCTTACGTATTTGATGTACTTTTTGGTGCAATTTATTGCTCTCTGGGTACAGGTTTTTTCGCTCAAGTACATGCAAGGAGATCCAAGTTTTGGTCGATTTTATGCTTATCTCAATTTGTTCATATTAGCCATGATTGGCATAATAATTTCGGGGAATCTCTTGATGATTTTTATGTTTTGGGAATTGGTGGGCCTGTGTTCGTATTTATTAGTAGGTTTTTGGTACGAAAAAAAGTCAGCGACAAATGCAGCAATGAAGGCATTTTTGGTAAACAGAATTGGAGATGTTGGTTTTTTTATTGGAATATTACTAGTTTACAGATATTTCGGTACGCTTGATGTAACCGCTATTATCGAAAAAGCTCAAGTAATGTCAGCAGCCTCAATGAACAGCCCGATAATGACAACAATCGGCTTATTACTTTTTTGTGGATGTATTGCAAAATCAGCTCAATTACCTTTGCAAGTATGGCTACCTGATGCAATGGAAGGCCCAACACCAGTTTCGGCTTTGATTCACGCCGCCACGATGGTTGCTGCTGGTATTTTTCTGATGGCCAGAATAGAACCAGTATTATCGCCAGATACGCACCTCGTAATGGCTATTTTGGGAATGCTCACCATGTTTTTTGGAGCCTGTTCGGCACTTGTTCAATACGATATAAAGAAACTCTTGGCTTTTTCTACTATTTCTCAATTGGGTTTAATGGTAGTCGGAATCGGAGTTGGGGCTGTCAATACTGCACTCTTTCATTTGGTTACGCACGCCTTTTTCAAAGCAGGGTTGTTTTTGTCGGCAGGTGCAGTTATTCAACACATGCATCACGAACAAGATATGCGTAAAATGGGAAACCTTCGCCGAGAAATTCCTATCATTTATTATACTTTTACCATTTGTGCCGCAGCTTTAGCAGGGATTCCATTTTTCTCAGGATTTTTATCGAAAGATGCCATTTTAGTTGCATCCTTTGAATGGGCTTCACATCAACCAAAACAAATTTACTTTATAATTCCTACTGTGTGTTTAGTAGTTTCAGGTTTAAGTGCCTATTACATGATGCGACAAGTATTTTTAGTGTTTTTGGAGCGAGAAGATAATCCACTCGAACTGATTTCCTCAAGTGCAAAAAGTTTGTATAAAAATGTGGCAAAACGTATTGAAGGAATCGTAAATATTGAAGAAGACGAAGAACGCCAGCAGGCAGAAATCAGACATTCAGAAGAAGATTTGTTTGGTTTCTTATCGAAAGTTGGCTCAATGGAGTTTTCATGCATCATTATGGCTATTGCCTCTATTGGTTTTGTTTTTGCTATAAATCCGTTTTCACCCGAAAGTAGTTGGTTTTTTCAAACCTTCCATAATGAAACCAAAAGTTATCAATGGATATCTTATATTGCTATTTTGGTAGCTTTAAATGGTGTGCTTTTAGGCTATATTTTTACAAAAGATGAAAGTTATCAACTTAATAATGACGAACTTGAGCCTAAAGGAGAGATAGCTAATATTGTATTTAAAAATTACTATTTGAGCGAGATATACCAAACTGTTTTTGTAAAACCATTGCTTTGGATTAGCCCCAAAATCAATCTTTTTGATAGGAAAATAATTGATGGTGTAGTAAATTCGGTTGGGTATTTGACTATTACTTGGGCTTCATTGAATCATTGGTTAGAGCGAAACATCATTGATAGTTTTGTTGATTTAGTAGCCAACACATCAGCCAAAATAGGTTCATACACTCGCCAAATTCAAAATGGCAAAGCCCAAACTTATATTATTACGATTTTTGTTTGTTTGGTTTTGATGATGATTTTATTGATGGTAAAATAAAAAAATCTATTAATAAGCTTTGAAATAGCAGTATTAATTTGAAAAATAGAGAAAAGATATTTAACAAACGAAATGTCTGTGGTCAGTGGACTATCGACTATTGACTAAAAATTATGAATAATTTTTTACTTTCAGCACTCATTTTTCTGCCACTTGCTGGTTCGGTTATGGTGTTGTTGTTGCCAAGCACCTACCGTGATTCATTTCGATGGATTTCCATAATAGTAAGTGTCATTAATTTACTCAATATTATTTCGCTCTATAATAATTTTGATAAACAAGTTTCTAATTATCAGTTTGTAGAGCAGCATGAATGGATTCGTATGAGTCTCGGAAATCTTGGTGTTCTTTCAATTGATTACCTTTTGGGAGTCGATGGAATCAATATGCCAATGCTTTTGCTTTCAGGAATTGTATTACTTATTGGCTCGATTTCCTCATTTACAATCGAATACCGACAAAAAGCCTATCATTCATTATATTTATTGCTTTCAGGAAGTATTATCGGTTGTTTTGTTGCACTTGATTTTTTCTTGTTCTTTTTATTTTTCGAATTTATGTTGCTTCCAATGTATTTCCTAATCGGAATTTGGGGAGGCGAACGCCGAGAATATGCTGCAATTAAGTTCTTCATTTATACATTGGTTGGCTCGATACTCATTCTAATTGTGATGATTGGTTTGTCGATGTCGGTAAAAGATTCGTTTTTCTCGCAAGAAACGGGCAGAACTGTTCATACCTTTGATTTTCGACAATTGGCTGATTTTAAAAATTATATTGCTCATAGTATTTTACATCCATTCGAAAAACAAATGATTTTTGGCATATCAGCAAGACTTTTTGCCTTTATTTTGTTGATTGTAGGTTTTGGAATAAAATTGCCATCTGTACCTTTTCATACGTGGTTGCCTGATGCACACGTCGAAGCTCCAACGCCAGTTTCGGTGGTTTTAGCAGGAATTTTATTAAAAGTTGGAGCTTACGGTTTCATTCGTATCGCTTATGGTTTCTTTCCCGATATAGCATTTCAGTTTACTTATATTGTAGCGGGTGCAGGTGTCATTTCAATCATATATGGTGCTTTTAATGCTCTTGCACAAGAAGATTTGAAAAAAATGATTGCCTATTCATCCATCTCACACATGGGATTTGTACTTTTAGGTTTGGCTTCATTGACTGTTGAAGGCGTAAATGGTGCAATTTATCAAATGTTTGGGCATGGATTGGTTTCGGCCATGTTGTTCTTGGTGGCTGGAGTCATCTACGACCGAACGCATAACCGACTTATCGAAAATTTTAGAGGTTTATCAAGTGCCATGCCTTATTTCACATTGGCAGTTGCCGTTGCTTTTTTCGGAGCTTTAGGTTTGCCAACATTGCCAGGTTTCATGGGTGAATTCTTCACCATTATGGGTGGTTTTCAATCAGAAATTTTGCCAAATTGGGTTTCGATGACTGCTATGTTGGGAATAGTGCTTTCGGCTGCTTATTTTCTTTGGACATTACAAAAAATGTTTTTTGGAACATTTTGGGCTAACCGTAATCAAGAAGGAAATATGAAAGACCTCGATTTTCGTGAAATAGTAATGCTGTATTCACTCTCAGCCTTGTCAATCATTTTTGGTATTTTCCCAAGCCTAATATTTGATATTTCAGGCGAATCAGTAAAAGCTTTTTTAAATGGGTTTTAGAGTTTGTGATTAGCTATTGGATTTTTGCTATTTTTATTTTATATAGTTTAAAATGGTATTTCGTTAAATTAGTCAATCGCTAAAAGCTAATTGCTAAAGGCCAACATCGGGCCGCCGAAGCGGCCAAGTATTCAATGCTCGAAAAATTATTAAATATTCTCTTTAGTTCACGCGTACTATTGCCTGATTTACTTTTCGGAGTAGTTTTTTTGGTGATAGTAGCAGCTATTGCTTTTTCTCAAAAGTTAGATGCCGAACGAACTTATGTGCTTTTTAATGTTCTTTTAATCAGTGTATTAATTAGTTTAGGCTTTGTTTTTTATGCCTTTTTTGGATTTTATACCCAGTATTATGAGTCAGGAAGTGTACTTTTTGGAAAATTGATTTATTTAGATTCCATCAGTTTATTCTTTAAACTACTTGTTTCCATTGCGTCGGTTGCGGTTTTGATACATGTGTGGGTGGTGGGCTATAAAGTAGTAGGGGAGTTCTACGCCATTTTTGTAGCTTTAGTATGGGGCTTGTTCATCATGACCATGACCACCAATTGGCTCATGCTTTATGTTTCGCTTGAAATGGTTTCTATTTGTTCATATATTTTGGTGGTTTTCAATAAAGGAAAAGACAACAGCGAAGCTGGTATCAAATACCTATTGTTTGGAGCAACAAGTTCAGCTATCATGCTTTATGGTATTTCGTTGCTCTATGGCATGACGGGTACACTCAATTTCGTTGGACAGGAATTTACTATTTTCTTAGGTCAAAATCCTACTTGGATTGTCCAAATTGCAGTTTTTATGGCAATCGGTGGACTACTTTTTAAACTCTCGGCAGTTCCGTTTCATAGTTGGACACCAGATGTTTATGAAGCGACTCCAACACCAATCGTTGCATTTTTGTCAATTGCACCAAAAGCTGCCGTGATTCTTGTTTTGATTCGCCTTTTCAGTTCATTGAGTATAGATTTTCGAATGATAATGGCCATTATAATCATGGCTTCTATCACAATTGGTAATTTTTCTGCCTTGTGGCAAACAAATACTAAACGAATGCTCGGTTATTCAACAGTCGCTCATGCTGGCTTTATGTTGGTGGGTTTGTTGGCAACTAATACCATTGGTATTCAATCAACAATCTTCTATATCACTACATACCTTTTTATTACGCTTGCGGCATTCTTGTTGATAGATTTATTGGCCCTAAAAACTGAAAGCTACGAACTCGAAAGTCTGCGAGGTTTGGGACAGGAAAATATATTTCTGGGCTTGGCGGCTGTTATAATTATGATTGCATTGGTCGGCTTACCACCAACTGTGGGTTTTACTGGAAAACTGCTCCTTTTTACCGCATTATGGGAATCTTACCAAACTTCAGGGAGTAATATGTTATTGGTTGTACTGATATTTGGCTTGCTAAATACAGCTATATCGATATTTTATTATATCAAAATTCCATATTTTATGATTTTTAAAGAACCTAAAATTGGTGTTCGCTACTTTCAAATTGGCTTTATTCGCAATGGTTTTTTGCTAATATTTCTGTTTTTTATCATCTACTTATTTATGCGTCCGAGTGGTCTTATCAATCTTATTGAGAGCTTGAAATTAGCATAATTTATATCTGAACTTATTGAAAATAGTTTTTTGATACGTTCCCTAGTTAAATTGTACCGTAAAATAAACTTTTTGTTGATTTATTTGGAATTACGATTTCAAATAAATAATGTTGTGTTAGAAAACGAAGTGAAATTCATTTTCAAAAATATTAGCGTTTTAGCTTGACAAACCTGTATCTGAAATCTTGACAATTTCAAATGAATACGCAGGAAAGTAAGGTTAAACTCCATGTAAAGGCGTGGCGTTACTTTTCTTTGCGTATTCAATCCAGTCGAGAGGTTTAGGTGCGAAGTAACTCTAATAACCACTCTTTTGCATGACTATGAAATTAACCACATCAAAAACTAACCTTGCTGGACTACCGAAAGGACATGAGTTCTATGTTCGGTTGATTGATTTTCTATCTCCCTTATACCCAAGTGTTGAAAATTCAACACTTCCATCTCTTTCGACTGCCTCCTACAATTATTTCAGATTTCTATTAAGTTTTTGATGAGTTTGTACTATCCTCAATATCTTTTAGAGCAGTTTTTAGTTCAAAATAAGGTTCAAGAAGTTGATAACTCGCTGAAAAACAAGTATTTGTATATTTCGGGCATGTGGAAACTCATTTGATAAATAAAAATCACCCTCAATTTTAATAAATAACAAATTTTATGCAAAATTCACAAACAAACGAAGCTTTGCTTCAACACTTTCAAGTCGAAGAACTTGAAGAAAGATTAGAGAATTGCTGGCAGGGAGAAGAGTGGCAAGACCATGGATATTATGATAATTCAGGTAATTGGCACGAACAAATGGTTAAAGTTCCATGTGGGACTCCTAATAATAGCGACCCTTACAGGCATACAGACCAAGCAGGTCCTGGTAACTAATTGTCTAATAACTTTTACCCAAGAAGAGATTCTTGGGTATTTCTATTCTTAATTATATTTACAAATGAAAAAAAAATTCAAATTTATCTTGATGGGGTTATTGATATCTTTTAATGCCCTTAGTCAACAAAGAATCGCTGGGATTATTTTAGATAGCTTGACGAATGAACCTGTTCCAGGAGTTAGTATTGTGGAGCAAAACGCAAAAGCTTATTCCATCAGCAACGAAGATGGCGAGTTTGAGATTTTGGTGAGTAATTCTTCTTCAACAATTGTATTTAGTCATGTTAGTTACAACAAAAAACAGATTAAAGTTGGCAGTGATGAATATATAAATATAAAGTTATCACTTGCAATAATTCAGTTGCCTGAAGTAAGGTCGGGTAATCCAGCCATCTCTTTGTTGAATGCAGTAGTAAATAAAGCTCTTTTGGACACAAATCAAAGAATATTTCACAAAGCATTTTATCAACGAGTTTCAGAACAGAATGGGAAATACACAAAACTACAAGAAATGTTCATGAACGTATCTTGGAGTCAATTTGGAGTTGAAAAATGGCAACCATTGAATGCCCGATTTGCACAAATAGATGCACAAGGATACAAAAATCCTAATATCTCAATTCTAAGTTTTTTGAATTCTGGAGTTATTCATAAGCAAAACAACTTTCCTTTGAACAATATCAGTATATCTGAAATTTACAATTATAAAATTAAACAGTACATAAACTTTGGTAAAGAAGAAGAAGTTGCAGTAATCGCCTGTACTCCGAAATCAAAGGAATCTAATGTATTTCAGTTTGTAGGTGATATTTTTGTAGCTACCCACAAAGATAATTTAGTAAGAATAAGTGGTAAAATTATCTATCCTGAAACAAAAATGGGTTCACGAGTTTTAACCTTAACAGTGAACTTTAAGGTAAATAATACTGGATATTCAGTGTTTGATAACTTGTATTTGATACAAAATGTTGGAAAGAAAACCTTTTCTAAGGGGGATTCCGAAAAAATTTGGTTCTTTTTCCAAGAAGAAATAAATGAATTTAGTGCTGAAAAAATTTATCCTGCTTTTGTTAGAGATGATTTAAAAGTTTTCAAAGAATCTGAATATAATGCTTCATTTTGGGAAAGTAGTGTGCCAATTAAACATACTAAATTAGAGCAAGATGTAATCAAGTATTTTGAAAGACAAAAGCAATTTACGAGTAATTTTTAGAAAATTTTTGATATGATTTCCCAAAAAAATAAATTCAAAACCATCTTTTTCTCTGTTATTCTTGGTGTTATTTTTTTAGTTTCTGGAATTACAAAAGCAGCAGATATAAATGGTTTTGCAAATGTTCTTGTTAGATATGGATATTCAAAATTATATATCTTAGCACCAATAATAACTTTCATCGAGATAGTTC
>JAFEIL010000543.1 GCA_017495105.1 Emticicia sp.
TGTTAGATATGGATATTCAAAATTATATATCTTAGCACCAATAATAACTTTCATTGAGATAGTTCTTGCATTTTTATTTTTATTCTTGTGGCGTGTTCGACAAATAGCTTTGTTTTCTTTCTATTTTTTGTTGTTCTTAACCGCTATATTTTTGTTTGGGTATATTTTTGGAAATATTGATGACTGTGGTTGCTTAGGGGATTTTTACATATTACCTGTTTGGGTATCTTTTTTGAGAAATATATTCATGATTTTAACTTCATATTGGCTCTGTAAATACGCATCCAGTATGAAGCTAAAAAGGTTTGAAGTTGTAAAGCCAATCGTAGCATTAAGCTTAGGTCTTGTTGCTCTTTTCATTAACGAAGTTGAAATTATTAGGTCTTATTATGAATTAACATATGTGAGTGGTGTAAGTATTCAAAATACTTTTTTAGAAAAATATCAAGAAAGAGCAAATATTGAAAAATCTATTTTTATTTTTAGCCCAGGGTGTATAGATTGTCAAAAAACTACAAAAAGCATAAATAAAGTTTTAAAGGAAAATAGTAGCATAAAATTAATTGGTTTGTACCCAAGCGATGTTTCCGAAAGGATTCTAAACAAATACAAGATTGAGGTAAAACCTAATTTTGAAATATTTCCTATTTCTAGAGATTCTTTGAGAAAAATAACACACCGTTATCCATTATTTATAAAACTCAAAAATGGCAAAATTGAAAAAGTGATGAAAGATATTTGAAAACGCTACATTCAAGGTGCAAATACTACTATATTTGCACCTTAAAATTATTTTTATGGAAGATACCTTAGAAGTTGTACGCTTGACTGGTTATAGAGGCACGATGACAAAAAATATCTCTGAAATGACACCAGCAGAGTATAAAGAGTGGCAAATTGAATTAAATAAAAGTGTCCGTAAAACACTTTTTGCTAAAAATATGCCATTAGTTCGCACACAAGATGGTCGTGTGGTTGCCGAATATCCAGACGGCCGAATTGAAATTATTCGATAAATGCCTCAACTTTTTATAATCGCTGCCCCCCCAGAAATTGGCAAAAGTACCATTGGAAAGAAATTTATTTCAACCAACATTGGTATTCTCAACCATGATGCCTTTTTTATCTATTATAGAGCAAGGGGCGAAGTAGACTACGAAGATTTATCTAACCTAAAAGCCGATAATTTTATTCAACAAAAATTGAGTAATAAGTTGATTTTGGTGTTGAAATAAATCTTGGGTTTGACAATCACCAAAGTGGGTGCAAGAAAATTTTTCAAAAATAGCTCATTTGAAATAACAGTATTTGTAGAATAGCAAAACAAAAACTTCTCTAATTGTCAAATATTCTGTATCGTTCATCGACTTTTTTAAATTACCAACAAAAATCTTTGCAAGGCACACATATTCTTTAGAACTTTGCATAACCAATCTACAAAAATTCTCAATGAGCGACGCAATTAAACACGAATGTGGCATTGCCCTTGTTCGTCTTCGCAAACCACTTCAATACTACATCGACAAATATGGTACGCCTCTTTATGGCATTCAACGATTGTATGTTTTGATGGAAAAACAATCGAATCGTGGCCAAGATGGAGCAGGAGTCGGAAATGTAAAATTGGATGTTGCACCAGGTCATCGTTATATTAGTCGCTATCGTTCTGTTGAAAATCGACCAATTGTTGATATTTTCAATAAAATCAACGAAAAATACAAAGATGTTCTTCGCAATAATCCTGATAAATTTAAAAATGCTGAATGGTTGCAGGAAAACGTAGCTTATTCGGGCGAAGTTTGGCTCGGACACCTTCGATACGGTACGCACGGTAAGAACGAAATTGAAAATTGCCATCCGATGTTGCGTCAGAGTAACTGGCGTAGCAGAAATATGTTGGTAGCTGGAAATTTCAACATGACAAACGCCGAAGAACTTTTCCATAAATTAGTAAAATTGGGTCAGCACCCGAAAGATTTGGGAGATACCGTAACCGTAATGGAAAAAATCGGACATTTCCTCGACGAAGAAAACCAAAGAGTATTCGACCGTTTCAAAGGTATCTACGAAAATCCCGCCCTCTCTGATATTATCGAAGATAACATGGATTTACCAAGAGTGCTTCACCGTGCGTGTCGTGATTTTGACGGTGGTTATGCAATGGCTGGTGTGACGGGTTTTGGTGCTTCGTTTGTTGTGCGTGACCCTGCGGGAATTCGTCCAGCTTACTATTGGGCAAATGATGAAGTTGTGATTGTAGCTTCTGAAAAAACTGCCATCAAAGCCGCTTTCAATGCTAATTATGATGATATTAAGGAAGTTCAGCCAGGAAATGCTTTGATTATTGATAAGCATGGCGAATATAATGAGTTTCAGATAATGAAACCATTGGAGAAAAAATCGTGTAGTTTTGAGCGTATTTATTTCTCTCGTGGCTCTGACCCTCAGATTTACGAAGAGCGTAAAAAACTTGGTCAATTATTGATTCCGCAAATTTTGGAAGAAATCAATTATGACCTTGAAAATACAGTTTTCTCATACATTCCGAATACGGCCGAAAGTGCATTTTTTGGAATGGTTGAAGGTTTAGAACAATATTTAGCCGATTGGCGATTGAAACGCATCACCGAAGGCAATATGTCGCCCGAAGAAATCAAAAAAGTTTTATCGTTCCGTCCAAGAATTGAAAAATTAGTGTCGAAAGATGTAAAATTACGTACGTTTATCACCAATGATGAAGAGCGTGATGAAATGGTTTCGCACGTTTATGAAATGACTTACGAAGTAATACGTAAAGGTATTGATACCGTAGTTTTGATTGATGATTCGATTGTTCGTGGAACAACACTTGAAAAGAGTATCTTGAAAATGCTCGACCGTTTGAGTCCGAAACGCATCATTATTGTATCTTCTGCTCCACAAATTCGATATCCTGACTGTTATGGAATTGATATGTCGAAGATGAAAGAGTTTGTGGCTTTCAGAGCCATGCTTGAATTGTTGCGTCAGAATGGTATAGAATATATGAAGCAGGAAGTTTATGCTCAAAGTGTCGGAGCTTTACAAACCGATAATGCTTATGATGAAAATTTTGTGAAGCAATTATATAGTAAATTTACTGATGAAGAAATTTCTCAGAAAGTTGCCGAAATTGTGACACCAGAAAATATGAAAGCTGAGGTTTCGATGATTTATCAGACAGTTGAAAATCTACATAAGGCGTGTCCGAATCACTTAGGCGATTGGTATTTTACAGGAAATTATCCAACTCCTGGAGGAAATAGAGTAGTGAACCGTGCGTTCGTAAACTTTATGGAAGGCAAATTGGTGAGAGCTTATTAGATAGTCGATTGTCAACAGTACACGGTCGACAGTTAGAAACTTATAAAGTTAAAAACTGTCGACTGTGGACAATGGACTATTTTATTTTTTATCCTTTTTTGGTAAGGTAAAAACGTTGTTTGTAACTTCTTGCAGACCAATCACTCGTAACAAATCTATAATATTTACAGTTTCATTAGAGATTGGCATTTCTGGTGTCGATGAAATTGATGAAGAGTTCATTTTTTTGGAGTTTTGTGTTGATTTAGCAAAGTTAGTGCATAAAGCGAATATTCGCCAAAAAATTTAAATGATATTTATCATAAAATTTATTTAGCGGTAAACCTCACCTAAATATAGTTTTTGATTTGTACTTTTTATTTATATTTCATTATTATTTCAACCTTTTATTTAATAGTTTAATGAAAAAACTACTATTTTTCTGCTTTTTAACTTTGATTAGTCAATCGATTACTGCTCAAGAAACTTCCGATGTAAAAGCAATTGAAATTGCCGATAAAGTAATGGCGACGATGGGCGGCAAAAAAGCTTGGGATGAAACTCGCCATATTACTTGGAATTTTTTCGGGGCAAGAACACTTACTTGGGATAAATGGACAGGTAATGTAAGAATTGATTTTCCAAAAGATAAGTCAGTAATTTTAATGAATATCAATACTGATGCTGGAAAAGTTTTTAAGTACGGAACCGAACAAACCGCCGCTGATTCGGTTAAGAAATATATGAAAGCAGGCAAAGGTGCTTGGATTAATGATTCATATTGGTTGACGATGCCTTTTAAGTTAAAAGATAATGGTGTAACGCTCAAATATTTGGGTGAAGACAAAACTGAAGCAGGTAAAGAAGCGTACTTATTACAGATGACTTTCAAAGAAGTAGGCAATACGCCAAACAATATGTATAAAGTTTGGGTTGAAAAAGAAAATAATTTACTGACTCAGTGGGCATATTTTGCAAAATCTACTGATGAAAAACCAGGTTTTACTCGACCATGGACAGAATATAAACCTTATGGTAAAATTATCCTGTCGGGAGAGCGTGGCGACCGTGATTTGACTGAAATCAAGGTTTTTGAGGCTTTACCCGAATCAATTTACACAGATTTCAAAAAGCCAGATTTCAGCAAAGCAAAAGATTTTAATAAGAAAAAAGACAAAATAGAGTTTTAAATTAAGAATTAAGACGGGGTCGCCCGAGCGATTTAGAATTGTAAGTTTTAGACCTCCATTAAACATTCTACATTATAAATTCTTCATTAAATTGGAAAAATGGTTGGAAAAACAGGTGTTTTGATAGTAAACTTAGGTACGCCCGATAGCCCGAGGGTACCTGATGTAAGAAAATATTTACGAGAATTTTTGATGGATGGTCGAGTGATTGACTTCCCTTTCATTCCTCGATGGGCATTGGTAAATTTAATTATTGCTCCGTTTAGAGCTCCAAAATCAGCCAAAATCTATAAAGAACTTTGGACAGAGAAAGGATCACCACTAAAAATTTATGGTGAAGCCAACGAAAAACAATTACAAACGGCTTTGGGTAATGAATACGTTGTAAAATTGGCGATGCGTTACCAAAGTCCAAGTATTGTAAATGGTTTGAAGGAGTTTCAAAAAATGGGCTTGAATAATATCATTGTTATTCCATTTTTTCCGCAATATGCTTCGGCTTCAACTGGTTCGGTTTATGAAGAGGTAATGCGAATTGTTACAAAATGGCAGGTAATTCCTGAAATTAAGATAAAAAACTATTTCTATCATTACCCGAAATTTATCAAAGCATTTGCCAATAATGCAAGAAAGCACCTTGATAAAGAGAGTTTTGAACATATTGTTTTTAGCTATCATGGCTTGCCTGCTCGCCAAATAAGAAAAGGAGATTGTACAGGCGAAACTTGTAAATTGGGTAGTTGTTGCGATACAATTCATGCCCTCAATCAGCATTGTTACAGAGCTCAATGCTTTGAAACTACCCGACTTTTGGTTGCAGAATTAGGTTTGGAAGAAGGTACTTATACAACCTGTTTTCAATCGCGTTTGGGGCGTGATCCTTGGGTGCAACCTTATACGGATGATATTGTTAAGGATTTAGCAGAAAAAGGTATTAAGCGAGTTTTGGCATTTTCGCCTGCTTTTGTGGCCGATTGTTTAGAAACAACGATTGAAGTTGCGGAAGAATATAAAGAAATGTTTGAAGAAAAAGGTGGTGAACATTGGGTACTCGTTGAAAGTTTGAATGATTCCGAAGCATGGGTTGATTTGTTGGTTGATTTGGTGAAGGAGTAAAAAAAGAAATAGAGACCCAAAAAGTTTTTTATCAGCATGGATATAGGAATAGATAGTTTTGCAGCGGTTTTAAAGAATAACCAAGGCAATACGATTAGTAGCGAACAGTCGATAAGGGAATTACTTGAAAGAATTCAAAAAGCTGATGAAGTTGGACTTGATGTTTTTGGCATTGGCGAACACCATCGTAAGGAATTTCTTGATTCGGCTCCGACAATGATTTTGGCCGCTGCTGCCGCTCGAACTAAACGAATAAAATTAACAAGTGCCGTTACGGTTTTGAGTGCGATTGACCCCGTAAGAGCATTTCAAAGTTTTGCTACGCTTGACTTAATCTCGCAAGGCCGTGCCGAAATGGTTGTAGGACGTGGCTCGTTTACCGATGCTTTTCCATTATTTGGTTTGAAATTGGAAGATTACGACGAACTTTTCACCGAAAAATTAGGACTTTTACTCAAAATCAGAGAAAATGAAATTGTAAATTGGAAAGGAATGTTTCGTCCATCATTGTATAATCAAGCGATTTATCCGAGGCCTCTGCAAGAAAAATTGCCAATATGGATAGGAGTGGGTGGAACTCCGCAATCATTTGTACGTGCAGGAAGTTTGGGTTTGCCATTAATGGTGGCTATTATTGGTGGAGAAACACATCGTTTCAGACCATTAATTGATCTTTATCGAAATGCAGGTTTGAAAGCGGGTCATTCGCTCGAAACTTTGCAGGTTGGCTTACATTCTCTCGGTTATGTTGCCGAAACTACCAAGGAAGCCCACGAAGAATTTTACCCAGGTTATGCCGAAATGTTTACAAATATAGGTAAAGAAAGAGGCTGGCCGCCAGTTCAGCGTTCACATTTTGATTCACAAACAACTAAACTTGGAGCATTTTTGATTGGAAATCCCGAGGAAGTAGCTGAGAAAATCCTTCGTCATAGTGAAGCATTAGGTGGAATTACAAGGGTAACTTTCCAAATGGATAATGCCGGCTTGACTCACGAAAAGCTAATGAAAGCTATAGAATTGATTGGAACGAAAGTATCGCCAATCGTAAATGGAAATAAATAGTTATGAATAAAAAAAGGCTCTATTCCGATAAGAATAGAGCCTTTTTACTTTAAATACGTACTAATTACACCCCTGAATCTGTGCCACAAAGACACTGCCAGTTTGGGCTTCAAATCCAGAATTTAAAGAAATAGAATTTCCCGCTTTGTAAGTTACGTTTGCTGGTGAAATGATTTTATTGCTTGCATTTATTGTTTGGGAAGCCTGCAGTATTGAAGTTCCAGTCGAAATATTAGATGTAATTGAGTTTGTTTGTGGTAGCACGGTCACTTGATTTGTTGCCACTCTCGCACTCTTACAATTTACAATTTCACAAGAAGCATAATAAGTTATTGAGGAAGCAGGTGTTTGGCTAAGTCCAGTACCAGTTCCTAGACTCGCACCTCCAGTTGCCGCATTATACCAAGTGACAGTTCCTGTTGCACAAGTTGCACTCAAAGAAACTGAGTTTCCTGGACAAATATTGGTGTTGTTTACCGAAACAGAGGTTGGATTTGTCGGTTGTGCCGTGACTGTCACTTGATTTGTTGCCACTCTTGCACTTTTACAACTTGCATTTTCACAAGAAGCATAATAAGTTATTGAGGAAGCAGGTGTTTGGCTAAGTCCAGTACCAGTTCCGAGACTCGCTCCTCCAGTTGCCGCATTATACCAAGTGACAGTTCCTGTTGCACAAGTTGCACTCAAAGAAACTGAGTTTCCTGGACAAATATTGGTGTTGTTTACCGAAACAGAGGTTGGATTTGTCGGTTGTGCCGTGACTGTCACTTGATTTGTTGCCACTCTTGCACTTTTACAAATTGCATTTTCACAAGAAGCATAATAAATTATGGTGGAAGCAGGTGTCTGACTAAGTCCAGTACCAGTTCCGAGACTCGCTCCTCCAGTTGCCGCATTATACCAAGTGACAGTTCCTGTTGCACAAGTTGCACTCA
>JAFEIL010000213.1 GCA_017495105.1 Emticicia sp.
TATTTAAATTGTTGACGTTAACTGTATTCTTCTTCGCAATTTTCGGGTGTACAACGCTAGAAGAAGATATCATTGACGAATCCCTAACGGGTTCAGGTCAGGCGGAAGTAGTAAGTGGTTCAATTGGTCCGGTATACGGCTTTTTGAGAGGTTCGATTTGGTTACACACAGCAAATTTCGGTCTTCAAGAAATTGCTTCTGACGAAGCAATCCTGCCTTACCGAGGTGGAAGAGACTGGTTTGATGGTGGTAAGTTCATTGCTGTACACCAGCACCTAACTACTCCAGGTAATAGCCTAGTAGGTGATACTTGGACGTTTATGACCCTAGGTTTGTCTCGTGCCTTGACTGCAGAGGAGCGATTGAAATTGGAGGCCAAAAAAGGCAATACTGCTGCTCAAGATGGAGTTTACGAGATGGTTGCCATGAAGGCATACATTAACATGATGATTCTTGACAATTGGGGCTTGGTATTTAAGAAAAATGCTACCAACGATAAGTCTGAAATCTTGAGAGGACAGGAGGCAATTACCTACCTCGAAACGGAATTGCTTTCCGTAAGAGACCTTATTAAAAGCGACAAGGGTGCTGGCCGATTGAACCAGTTTTCTGTAAAGGCTTTGTTGGCACGTTTGTATTTGAATGCTGCTGTCTATCGTGATCCTTATGGAACTCCTAACTTCAAAAAAGAAGACATGGATAACGTGATCAAGTACACCAACGAAATCGTTGCTGGACCATATGCACTTTCTCCTGAGTACTTCGATATTTTCGGTGACAACAACAGCACCAACCGCGAGCTTATCTTCGCGATGGATCAGCGTGGTGTATTGCAGACTGAGCACCAAAGATGGCAGTACTGGTCCATCTCTGGCGACTTGGTTCCACGACCTGAATTTCCAAACACCCGTGGTACAGATGCAGCAGCGATGACGACAGATTTTTACCAAACTTGGGTTGATGCTTATGGTTCAAAAGATCCAGCTGAAGCAGATGCTCGTTTTAGCATGAAACAAACGATGGTTCCTGCAAACTTACAGAACCTGACAGGTATAACTCCTGCAAACGACGAGAACCAATACTACTGCGTGGATGCCAAGTCTTTCCAAATTGACAGAGGTATTATTCGTGGAGTTATTTGGGGACCAAGAAAAGACGCAGGTGGAAAAATCATCTTGTGTCCTGATGGCAAAGTAAGAATCTATCCGGTAATCAACGCAAGAACCAGCGGTGCCAACAGAACTTATGTAAATCACAACTTGCAGGTTGACTTCACAGAGCAAGGAAGTTTGCACAACACAGGTTACAGATTCTCAAAGTACCAATTCAGCAGTACAGGTCCAGATTGCTGTTCTTATAGCAGTGTTGACTTGGTGTTGATCCGTTTGGGTGAAATCTACTTGATGCGTGCGGAAGCTAAATTGAGAAATGGTGACAATGCAGGTGCCTTGGCTGATGTCAATGCCTTGAGAACTTCAAGATCTGCCAGAGCAAGTCAGCGTCCAGCTGCTTTGACTACACTAACGACAGATATCTTGTTTAGAGAATCAGGTTTTGAATTGTATTGGGAAGCGTTCAGAAGAAACTACCAGATCCGTTTTGGCAAGTTCGAAAAAACGTGGACCGGTAAAACAAGTGCAGATCCTAACAAGCGTTTGTTCCCTATTCCACAGAGAGCTATCGATGGTTCTTCTAACGAAAAAGGATATCTAGTTCAAAACCCAGGTTATTAATTAATAACCACTTACTATAACTTATAGAAAACCTTAATTTTTACCAAAAAAAACCGATCTGCTTTGTCGATCGGTTTTTTTATACCCTTTTTTTAATCTCGTTAATTAGTGGATTCTCTTTATTTCCAGACTGTGGGGGTCAATAACAAAATCGTTCGAAGGCAAGCTTTGGATAAGGGTGTAAAAGATGCTTAAAAAGTCGGCTAGCTGACTTGAATGGGGATTTGATTTCTTTTCCCCTGCTTTTTTTACCGGGAAGATCTGCGAATAAACGGCTAATCGTTCCTGAGGAATCAATGACTTACCCAGGTGACCTCCGTTTTTTATCAAGTAAAAATCCTCTATCACATTTCCAACCTTAATATCCTCAGTTGGCTGAGTCGTTCGGTAGAGAAGTTACTGATTGAGGTATGCTTTTTTTTATTCCGCAAGTAAAGCAGATCATTGCTGTAGCGATGCGGTATCGAGGTCATTTACAAGTAGTCCAAGGTCTTCGTGCCAGTCCAATTTGAGGAACCGCAAACGAATCAGTTCCCGAAAATGAAATTGGGTGTAGGCTAGGCAATCGGTGGGTAGCGTTGCTTAAAAACGGAACTGACATAATATTGGAGGACCGTCCCAAGGGCAACTGGAACCCAAAATTTAGGTTTCAACTTATTTTTTACTAGTGTTGAGAACTGGATTTGCTCGTTCAAACTTGTTTCCTTCAAAAGACACCTTGTACGTGGATTTGAATAGCTTGGACGGGAGGTAATAATCGGTAGAGATGACCTGGGCTCCTGAGGATTTTGCTTTTTCAAACTGGGTGTAATCTTCGGTGCGTGCCTCTTCCGTGCCCGAGTCGGATCGGGTACGTATCATATAGCCCTTTCGAACCAATTCTTGAATATAGGCTTCGTTTTTTATAGGATCGTTGATTATGCGGAATCCAGCTTCTGGGTTACCCTCCTTGAGGTTGACGAAAAATACGGCATTGGCTAAGCCTGGTTTTTTAGTTAAATAGGTTCTAATTTTCTCTTCACTTTCGTCCAATACAAACAAAAATTTACCCCTTGCTTGGTCTAGGGACGGCCAGTTGCCGTTGAGGGCACCTATCTCCAAGGAAGCAAAGCTTCCCTTTACTTGGTCTGGGATGATTAGTTTTTCCAAGCCGAGGTGAGTTCTGATTTCCAAATCAATGCTGTCCAAGGCCGTCGCAGTGAAGGGAAGTGGACGAACCGTATTTGGGATGGGAGCATCCTTCGCATTGACCAGAATAAAGATGGAGTGGTGGTCCGGGTGTGCGTTGCTCCACTTTTTGAGTGCCTGAAGGGCCTCTGCAAAAACGAGGTAATGCGACTGAAAATCAAGGTCTTGTACATGGAACATTTTGAGACCTGGTAGAGTCAACTTATTTTCTAGGTCAAAGGTGAAGTTGGGGTTTCCTCCTTTTTTGATAATTTCTATCCCTTTAGGTTGCGTATACCGGCCGCCTTGAGGGTCGTGAAAAACATCAAGTTCTAAGTTTCTCAAACCCATGTCCAATTGTTTTTCAAGTGGGGCATGCTCGTACTCAAGTCCTTTGGCAGTATTGGCATTCATGCCACGGAGGTAAGTAAGAATCTCGGGTGCCATGGCAATTTTGTAGCTATTATGGCTACCAATGATTTGCGTTTGGTTGAGCTTTTGTGCAAGGATGGGAAAGCACAACAGGAAGGAAAGAGTGAGTAAAAGTATGTTTTTCATGAGCCAAGAGTCTAAGTTTTGAGGTTCTCATTAATTGGTTGAACCCTTTCAAAGTTACATCATTGAATTATTATGATACCGTATTTAACATTATTCTTTTGTTAACTCTTGATTTAAGTAGCTTAAGCTTACTAATTGTCAGTAGGCTTGGGAATTAAACTTCTCAAAAAACTCCTGTTCATCGTTGGTGTTCTTGCCACTTTTAGTGGGTATGCACAAAGCAAAGCTACATTTGCGGTTCATTCGCACAACTCACTTTCGGGAAAATCTGGTGCTCAATATGGATATAAAGATGATTGGGATAATTAAAATATAGGAGCTATGTTAAATAGAGTTGGTAAAGCTAATAAATTAGTATCATATACTATATGAATTGTACAGAGATATTTTAACTTGGTTTAGGTTTAGTAGCCCCGTTAGTCCGCATCTGTGATGCTGAACTTAACGAGTAGGAGCATTTGCAATGCGACCTTTACTATTAAGCTCATAGTAATTATCTTTGTCGAAAAAAACTATGAGCCCCGTTCGCCTTAGTGTTGGCAAATGATGGAGTGCGTTAGGCTAAATTTTAATTTAGTCTTTGTGTTAGCCGTTTTTAAAACGGCAGTAGAGAATAAGTTTTTATTCGGTTGCGTTCAAAGAACGCATTACACACCGAATTAAAATTATGACTAACGGGGTTGTTTTTTTAGTCTCTCAATCATTGTTAATTTGCCTCTCTATTTATTCAGACAAGAAATGTTGAATTTACCCTTAGTTCTGTGCAAAAACATCTTATCTTTTTTATAAAAACTGCAGTATTGGGCATGATTGAATTATCAACAAACTTTTGGAAAATAAGTTTTGGGAGAGAAAGAAGTAAGTAGTCCACGGTCAATAGTCGACAAGTCCGCTTAAGGTAATTAACTAATAGACAGCCTTTTAGCTGTTCTCAAATTTGTCTATCAAATTATCCTGAGGTATGCCAATTTAGTAGTAGTGGTCTCTAAAAGCTAATTTTTCAAGTGCATTCATAATTATTTTTTAACGCGGATTTAATATTCAAGCAATAGACTTGAGGTAATTTTGTAATTTATTAACTCAAAATAATTTCAGTACCAAATTACTACTTAATTATGATTGCTCAAAAAAGCTTTTGGAGGGATTTAATGACGGCATGTTTGCTGCTTACCCTCAACTTTACTTTTACCCAACAAACTCAAGCGACGGGCAAAGTTAGCGACTACAAAAATGCACCACTTGGACTAGTAAAAGGAACTGTACTTGATGAAAATGGTGCTGCACTTCCGGGAGCAAATATCCGTGTGAAAGGCACTACTACAGGTATTGTTACCGATTCGGACGGTAAATTTTCTTTGGATGTTCCAACAAACGCCATTTTAGTAATTTCCTATTTGGGCTACAACTCAAAGGAAGTTTCAGTAAATGGATTAACTACCTTATCGATTCAATTGGAGCGAGACAGTTCTGAGCTGAATGAAATTGTGGTTGTAGGATACGGTATCCAAAAACGTTCCGATATTACTGGAGCAATTTCCTCCGTTAAAAGCGAAAATTTTAACAAGGGTGTAGTAAACAACCCAGGTGAACTATTGCAAGGTAAATTGGCCGGTGTTGCCATTACTTCCACAAGTGGTGAGCCAGGAGCTAACCAAAATGTGATTATCCGAGGTGTAGGTAGTTTGCGTTCTGGAACTCAGCCATTGTATGTAGTGGATGGCTTCTTGCTGGACAACTCCTCTACTGGTGTGGCGACAAACCCTTTAAACTTTATCAACCCAGCCGATATTGCGAGCATTGACGTCTTAAAAGATGCGAGTGCGACTGCAGTATACGGTTCAAGAGCATCTAACGGTGTAGTGGTTATCACTACTAAAAAAGGTTCAGGTAAGGGTCAAGTAAACCTTAATTTGTCTACTGGATTCGCTTCCCTTCCAAACCAGCTTCCTGTATTTGATGCTGCCACTTTCCGTAAGCAGGTAAAGGCAGTAGGTGGAACTTTGGTGGATTTGAATGGAAATACCAACTGGCAAGACGAGTTGACCCAGGTGGGTATTGCTAAAAATGCAAACCTTTCTTTAAGTGGTTCAGCCAGTGACAAGTTCTCCTATTTTGCTTCAATGGGCTACCAAGACCAGGACGGTATTTTGAAAAACAGCAACTTGAAGCGTTACTCTGGTAAATTAAACATCACCCAGAAGGCGTTAAATGGCAAGTTGAATGTGGACTATAACTTGACTGCTTCTCGTACTGAGAACTTGCGTCCTGCGATTACCTCTGTGATCAGCGACATGATCACCTTGAATCCAACAATTCCTGCGTACACCAATGGACAACCAACAGATTTGCCGACCAACTCGCTAAATCCATTGAGGAGAAATGAAATCTACAAAGACTTGGCAACCAATAACAGAATATTGGCCTCCATTTCTCCTTCTCTTCAGCTTGCGAAGGGCTTGGTTTACAAGTTAAACTTTGGCGTTGATTATTCTGCTACTAACCGTGATATCCAGTACAAGCCATTTCCATCGGTAGTAAACGAAGGCAATATTTCGAATGGTGCCTTGGATGCAATCTTTGATCCCAACACCAACCAGCTAGTAGAAAATACCTTGAGCTACAACTGGTCTTTGAAGTCTCATAATTTGACCTTATTGGCAGGACACTCTTACCAAGATTTGAGAGATGAAAGCAAGACCATTTCTTTCCAGGGTTTTGTAAATAACAACATCGAGCCAAGATACCAAGATCAGACTAGCACAGTAACCCTCCCAACTGCTGTAAGTGTTGGAGCGGTACGAAATGAATTGCAATCCTACTTTGGCCGTGTGAATTACGCATATGCCAACAAGTACCTTGTAACAACAACTTTTAGAGCGGATGGTTCTTCTAAGTTTGGTGCCAATAACAAGTATGGCTACTTCCCTTCCGTTGCTTTGGGATGGAACGTGACTAATGAAGATTTCATGGCAAACTCTTTCTTCAATAACTTGAAGGTTCGTGCAAGCTATGGTGTAACAGGTAACCAGGAAATTCCTTCAAAAATTACCCTTGCAAGTTTCTCTGAAAACAGATTAGCGACAGGTGCAGGAAGTTTTAACACCTATCCTCTCGATCCGGCAGCAACTACGATTGACAAGTATCCTTACGGAATTACATATACGCGATTGGCCAACCCCGATTTACAGTGGGAAGTATCATCTCAGCTAGATTTTGGTGTTGACTTCTCCTTGTTCAACTTTAGATTGACAGGTACCTTGGATTATTTCAGCAAGGTGTCTTCCAACATTCTCTTGGAGGTTGTTCCAGCTGACCCTATTCAGCCAACCGCTACATTCTGGAATAATATTCCAGACATGAAGATTGTGAACAACGGATTAGAATTGGCCTTGGATTACAAATCTGATCCAAAGGTCTCATTTACCTACAATTTTGGAGGTAACGTTACCTATATCCAAAACAAAGTAGTTGATTCTCCTTATGCTGTTTTGGTTACTGGTGCAGCCCAGGGTTCTGGACAGACTGGTGCTACCATCAACGGATACATCAACAATGAGCCGATTGGAGCCTTTTACATGTACGAGTTTGAAGGAGTGAAGGATGGTATAAGTGTGTACAAGGATACAAATAAGGATGGCAAGGTGTTGGACAATGACCGTGCTGTAGTTGGTAGTGCGATACCAAAATTAATCTATGGTTTCTATTCCAACTTCAACTACAAAAATTTCCAGTTGGGCTTAAACTTTAATGGTATGTCTGGAAGCAAGGTGTTCAATCATACAAACATGACCTTATTTCCTAAGGCGTTATTGGCTCAGTCCAACAATACTACAGACTTTGCAGTGAAGTACCCTACCGAAACTTTAGCTAACGCCAATATTGTATCTACCCGTTACCTAGAGGATGGATCTTTCCTGCGATTGAATAACGCCACTCTTGCGTACAACGTACAGCCAAGTAAAGTAGGCTTAGGTAAAGCATTCCAGAACATTCAATTCTCTATGACCGGTCAAAATCTATTCGTTTTGACAAACTACTCTGGATTTGATCCGGAAGTAAACACAGGTTCAACTTCTGGCGGTATTCAAACATTCGGTATCGACCGATTTACTTACCCTAAGGCTAGAACTTTCTTGATTGGTCTAAACCTAACATTC
>JAFEIL010000107.1 GCA_017495105.1 Emticicia sp.
ATTTTATAGGTGGAATAGTGTTTTTATGCAAGTAATGGTATTTTTTATACAAATAGTGGTATTTTTATGCAAGTAATAATAAGGAATAGAATCAAACAAGAATTAATCTATTTATTTATTTTTCGGTACAGAAAAAGTAGTGGAAAAAATTGAAAATATCAAGCCAAAGAATAATTGTAGCTTTTTGTAACCTTCCCACATAGCTTTATTTAAATTTTGTTACTTTTGAAATAATAAGTGTCAAAAACCTCATGTGTTACAACGCCTCATATCTCGAAAAAAAGAAATCTAAACTGGCCGAGCGTTATAAAAATGCTTTACCGCCCAATTTTAAGTCAGACACTGAAATGTTTGAAATACCAACTTATTATTTTGTGAGTGGCTTTGAGCATCCTAAATTGCCTATCATCAAGCATGACGATATCTTTTTATACGAGTGGGGGCTAATACCAAATTGGGCAAAAGATGCCGATTTTCAGCACAATACACTCAATGCCGTTGGTGAAACCGTTTTTGAAAAGCCATCTTTCAAGTCTGCTATTGTTTCTCGGCGTTGTATTTTGCCAGTTTCTGGCTTTTTTGAATGGCGACAACTCAACAATAAAAAATATCCTTACTACATAAAAATTGAAGGTCAGGAAATATTCTCGTTGGCTTGTGTCTTTGATTCTTGGGTTGATAAAAGTACGGACGAAGTGAAAAACACTTTTAGTATTATTACCACTCCAGCCAACGAATTAATGGAAAAAATACACAACGTAAAGAAAAGAATGCCTTTAATTTTGAGTCAAAGCGACGAAAAAACGTGGCTCGACCCTCAATTACCTCGACAATCAATTAGCGATTTAATCAAAACTTATACCGAGACTGATTTAGTAGCTATTCCAATCTCGATGGAAGCCAATAATGCCAAAGCAAACCGCAACAAAGCCGTGATTCTGGAAAGAGTCGATTATCCTGAGCTTCAATTATTTGATTAATATCCTCTCTTTTATCTCCTCAATTCCTTTGCTGATACCATTCAAAGACATAAAAACATCTTCTAATCCCATCGAATATTCATCTACATCTTTGGTGGAAATAAAGCAAGTAAACTGCCAAATTTCCAAAATATGCTGTGGCTCAATCTGAATCGTGGGGTAATATTTATTATTTGAAATCAGGTGCAAAGAACCATCATCATTGATTTTATTTTTTACTTGTTTGTACAAAATATCTTCATCCGTCAGTATGATGTACGACTTATTGTTTTTAATATCATCAAAACTCTCGATGTATTTTCCCACGATATAAGATTCCGACTGAATCGGCAGCATCGAATCTCCTCCAATCTGAAAACCTCGGTGTGTACCAACACCTAAAAATGGCAAACTAATTTTGGGCAAAGCTTCAATAAACTGCGGGTCGGCATAGCCTTTCCTGTACCCAGCCGATGCTTTTATTGGTACAATTTCGATACTCTCAACTTTAGTATTTTCCTTGATAAGTATCGGAAATAGAAGTCGGTTACTACCTACCTGCATCAAACCTTTGAGGTCTATTTTGCTCAAATCGTATTTGATTAGAGCATCTAAAGCCATGCTAAATATCCCCGAAACCTTCACGAGTGTTTCCATCGGAAAATCTCTGTCACCACGTTCGTAGTAGGCATAAGTATTACTGGGCAGATTCAGCAAATCTGCAATTTGTTCTTGAGAAAGACCCTTCTGTTGCCTTAAAAGTCTAACGTTTTGACCTATAATTTTATAAATTGACATATACTAAGCATTTTGAGCAGACAATACTACGCATTTTGTCAATAACTTGCAAAAGGAATTCTAAAAATATTTTTTCTATGGAAAAAAACATTGTTCACTTTGACTTAGACGCTTTTTATGTTTCGGTCGAAAGACTAAAAAATCCTTTACTTTTAAACAAACCCGTAATTGTCGGTGGAATATCAGATAGGGGCGTAGTAGCTGCTTGCAGTTACGAAGCCCGAAAGTTTGGTATTCACTCAGCCATGTCATCGGTGATGGCCAAAAGGCTTTGTCCAGATGCCATTTTTATCAAGGGCGATTATGAATCTTATACGCAATATTCGGATATGGTTACTCAAATCATATCCGATAGAGTTCCCGTGCTTGAAAAAGCCTCGATTGATGAGTTTTATGTCGATTTATCGGGTATGGACAAGTATTTTGGTTGCTTGAAATATTCGACCCAAATCAAAAACGACATCTGTAAAGAGACAGGGTTGACTATTTCATTTGGTCTGGCAAGCAATAAAACAGTATCGAAAGTAGCAACCAACGAAGTAAAACCCAATGGCCAATGCCACATTTTGGAGGGTAATGAAAGAGCATTTCTACGGCCGCTTTCGGTCAGTAAATTGCCAATGGTGGGTTCGGTTACTGGTCAAACCCTCAGAAATATGGGCATTCAAAACATTGGTTCTTTGGCAGAAATGCCACGCAAGATGCTCGAAAGTGTATTTGGTAAAAACGGCACAATGCTTTGGGAAAGAGCCAATGGTTTGGATAATACTCCCATTGAGCCATACCACGATAAAAAGTCGATTTCAAAAGAAATTACTTTCGATAAAGATACCACAGACGTAAACAAACTCAAGGCTGTTTTACTGAAAATGGTTGAAGAAATGACTTTTGAGCTTCGCCAAAAACAGCAATGCACGGGCTGTGTTACAGTAAAAATCAGGTATTCAAATTTTGATACTCATACCAAACAATTTAACATTCCATACACCACTGATGACCAAACGATTATTGAGAAAGTAACCGACCTTTTTGAAAAACTCTATGATAAACGACTTTTGATTCGACTTGTTGGGGTACGATTCAGCAAATTGGTGCAGGGATTTAGCCAAATCAATCTGTTTGATAATACCGCCGAAATGGCGGGTTTATATCAAGCAATGGATGAAGTCAGAATCAAATATGGCAGTCGGCTCATTGGTCGGGCATTTGGTATGGTGCTGTACTCGGCTCGAAAACCAAGATTTATCCGCAAAACCAATTATCAACAGAATAAACATCCATTAAATATCTAAGGCAAATAAAAGCCATGTAGTTTGCTGATAATCAGTAGCTTGACTATTTATATAAATTCTTAATTGTGCATTGGCACTTATCATTGATGTACTTGAACTGTCATTCATATTTTAGTCTTCGATATGGCACAATTGCTGTCCAAGACCTTGTAAATAAGGCCGTTGAGTTAGGTATTGACTGCTTGGCATTGACCGATATTAATAATACTTCAGGAGTTTTTGATTTTGTAAAAGCGTGTAATGCTGCCAATATTCGACCAATAGTAGGAGTGGAGTTTAGAAATGGGGATGAATTGAAATACATCTGTTTAGCTAAAAACAATGAGGGTTTCCGAGAAATTAATTATTTTTTGACTGATTATTTGGATAAAAAAAAGGATTTTCCGAACAAAGCTCCATTGTTTAAAAATGTTTTTAACATTTATCCGCTTGATTTTCTAGAAACAAGTCAAGTTTTAGAAAATCACGAATTTATTGGCGTTCATTTTTGGGAAATCCCGAAAACTTACCGTTTTCAGAATAAACAAGGTTTCGAGAAAGTCATCGCTATTCATACACTTACTTTTTTCAATAAAATCTATTTCAATTTGCATAGACTTTTACGGGCTATTGACCACAATACACTTTTAAGTAAATTACCCAAATATGCCGAAGCAAACCCATCCGAATGGCCAATTGAAGAACAGAAACTCTTTGAAAATTTTCAATATTTTGAGGAATGGCTTGAAAAAACAAAGGCCATAAGTGAGCAATGCAGTTTTGATTTTGATTTTAAAACCAGCAAAAACAAACGATTATTTACCAATAGCAAAACTGATGATATTGAGTTATTGAGGAAACTGACTACTGATGGCATGATTTATCGGTACGGCAAAAACAACAAAGCTGCTCAAGAAAGGATAGAGAAAGAATTGACGATTATTTATGAATTAAACTTTTGTTCGTATTTTTTGATTACTTGGGACATTATTCGTTATGCAAGGTCGAGAGGCTATTTCCACGTTGGGCGTGGTTCGGGAGCAAACTCAATTGTGGCGTATTGTGTTGGTATCACCGATGTTAATCCAATAGAATTAGACTTGTATTTTGAACGTTTCATCAATCCTTTTCGCACTTCTCCACCTGATTTTGATATTGATTTTAGTTGGGACGAAAGAGATGAAATCATCGACTATGTTTTTAAACGATACGGAAAAGAGTACGTTTGTTTGCTAGCCACTTACAATACTTTTCAAGACCGTTCGGCGGTTAGAGAACTGGCCAAGGTTTTTGGTTTGCCCAAATCAGAGATTGATGAAATGATTAAATATCCCGAAAAAGCAAGTCAGAATGAATACACTAAGTACATTTTTCAATACGCTCCACTTTTAGAAGATTATCCCAATAGTTTGTCGATTCATGCAGGAGGTATTATGATTTCGGAAGAACCTTTATCAAATTATACGGCTCTACAACCAATGCCAAAGGGTTTTCCGATATGTCAATTTGATATGTATGTAGCCGAAGATATTGGATTTGCAAAATTTGATGTGCTTTCACAACGTGGACTCGGACATATCAAAACAGCGGTCGATATTGTGAAGGAAAACCGAGGTGTTGATATTGATATTCATGCCATCCAAAAATTTAAGGATGATGAAAACATTAAAAGGCAACTTCAAAACCACGAAACAATGGGGTGTTTTTATGTAGAATCACCCGCCATGCGTTCTCTGATTTGGAAACTTCGATGCGATAATTATATCACTTTAGTAGCAGCTAGTTCAATAATTCGCCCAGGTGTTTCATCAAGTGGAATGATGAAAGAATACATTGTGCGATATCATAATCCGCACCAAGTGAGTTACTTACACCCCAAAATGCAGGAGCTATTATCGGATACTTTTGGAGTAATGGTATATCAAGAAGATGTTCTGAAAGTGGCTCATGGCTTTGCGAACCTTACATTGGCCGAAGCCGATATTTTGAGAAGAGCCATGTCGGGAAAATTTAGGTCAAGAATTGAATTTCAAAGAATAACCGATAAATGGTTTAATAACTGCAAAGAATTAGGTTACACAGAAGAATTGGCCAAAGAGGTGTGGCGACAGATTGAAAGTTTTTCTGGTTACAGTTTTAGTAAAGCTCACTCAGCGAGTTTTGCCGTGGAAAGCTACCAAAGTTTATATTTGAAAACCTATTTCCCTTTGGAATTTATGGTAGCGGTAATCAATAATTTTGGTGGCTTTTACTCAACGGAGTTTTATATTCACGAAGCCCGAAGATACGGTGCTGTTATCGAAGCTCCCGAAATCAACGAAAGTGATTATCTAACCAAAATCGAAGGTAATGTTATTTGGTTGGGTTGGATACATATCAAATCGCTCGAAAATAAACTTATCGAAGGTTTATTGCAGGAAAGGAGTTTCGGGCATTTTACTTCATTTTCAAATTTCGCTAGTAGAATAAGTATTGGTTTAGAACAACTAATCATTCTCATTCGGATTGGTGCATTTAGAAATTTTGGCACACCCAAAAAAGAATTACTCTGGGAAGCTCATTTTCGGTATAATAGCAGATTTCAGCCAAACCATTACAAACAAACGCTATTTGGCTGTCCCGAGCCAGAAACGCATCATTTACCAGCATTGGTATGTCATCCATTAGAAGATGCCTACGACCAAATTGAGTTATTAGGTTTTTCGATTTCGAGCCCTTTTGAGTTAGTAGCCGTAACAAATAGCACTTCAACTACGGATCAAAATCTTATCAGTTTAGTCGGTCGAAACATCAAAATTTACGGCTATTTAGTTACATGGAAACCCGTCCGAACCAAGAATCATAAATTGATGGGATTTGGGTATTTTTTAGATGAGAAAGGAGAATTTTTCGACACTACCCATTTTCCACCATCGCTCGAAAAATATCCTTTTCGTGGGCGAGGTATCTATTGCCTTGATGGCAAAGTAGTAGAAGAATTTGGGTTTCCTTCTCTAGAAGTTTCTTCGATGCAAAAACTTGAATTGAAGGCAGACCCACGGAGTTTGGAAATGCCAAATGCAGAAATACTTCAAATTTTGTAGTTTACGAATCATAAAAGAATTCACTCAAGTATTGATTATAAAAGCCCTTGTAAATTTGTTTAACAACCTTGTCCATAATAGGCATTTTTGCCGTGTTTACGCTCAAAATGCTTTGTGCGTAAGGTATCTTTTATTCTCGGCGTATTTGGGTTTATTTGAAGCGTAAGCATTGCCATTCGAGCAACTTCTTCCAAAACTGCCGCATTATAGACCGATTTTTCGGCATTTTTACCCCAAGTAAATGGCCCGTGACTTTGGAGTAAAACCATTTCCACTTCTTTGTATGAGAGTTTTTTCTCGGTAAAACAATCAAATATCTGATTACCCGTTTCAAACTCATAATCACCCTGTATCATTTCATCAGTCAAAACCTGAGCACACGGGATGTCTTGATGTGTATGGTCGGCGTGGGTTGTTCCAAAAATTGGTATATCCATGCCAGCTTGAGCCCATGCAACTGCATAAGTGCTATGTGTATGCGTGATTCCGCCAATATCTTCCCAATTTTTATATAATTGGGCATGCGTTTTAGTATCAGACGACGGACGCATTTTTCCTTCTACAACCTTCGCATCATAATCCATTATCACAATATCATCGGCTTTGAGCAACTCATACGGAACTCCACTTGGTTTGATAGCAAAAACTGCTTTTGTTCTATCGACCGCACTTACGTTGCCGAATGTAAAAAGTACCAAACCTAGTTTGGGAAGCATCATATTTGCCTCGAAACACTCTTCTTTTAAAGATTTATATTCACTCATACTATAATATATTTTATTTTATGTAATTTTTGCATAAAATGTATATTCCAAAAAATATTGAATCCTCGATTTTAAACTTAATTTCAAAATTCCCTATCGTTTCTTTGACTGGCCCAAGGCAATCTAAAAACACATTTTAATGAACAACTTTTTTGCTCGGGAAGATAGACAATCATTTAAAATAAACCTTATTTAGTCTTGTCCTAAAATAGGTTTACACAAAAATATATAAACAAATGGCAAAACACAAACAACTTAAGGTTTACACAAATATTGGTATGGTGTAACCCAATAGTTGGACAAGCTAGTTAATTCTTAAAATAATAAGGTGATTTATTTAAAAAATTTGAGAGAATCGACAAACAAAGCATCTTTTTTAAGAATTTTGATTGCATTTGTTACTTTGCTTCCAATGTAAAGATATTTAATGATTTTAGAGCGGCCACCGCTGCGGTTAATTTACGGTTCGCCGCCGCAATTAATTATCAAGCCTTTACATAATACTTAGCGTTGGAACTGATGAACTTTGCTACCGCTCTGATTTGGCGTCGCAAGACGCCCAGCCAGCCAGTGAACCCAACCCAAAAACTAACTTGCTGAAAGTAAATTTGCACGGAAAAA
>JAFEIL010000198.1 GCA_017495105.1 Emticicia sp.
ATGAAGTGATTTTCCTATTTGGTAAAATCTAAAAGGTAATTTTCAAGGGAAGCCTTTGGAAGTTAATTTCTGAAAAACGTTTTTGACTATTATGCCAAATATCCTCGGGTGGGGAAATGCCGAATTTTGCTTTATAGAGACTTTCAGATGTATCGTAATAAATTTTGAATTTTTCTTTCTCGTTTTTTCCTCCCTTTGTAGGATTGTGATGAATTTGCTGACCTAGAGTATTCTGACAAAAATCTATCCAGTAGGATTTGGTAAAGGTGAGGTGCAAATGCCAAGCTTGGTCAACGGGGTCTGATGGTGTAACTCCACTATCGGTAATACAGCATAAAAAAATGAACTTTTTGTATTCGTCAATTACTCTTTGGGTATAGGTTTTACTCCATCCATTTTCTCTTGCTAGGCGATCTGAAAACTTTAAACTAGTGGAATTAGCGTCTAATTTAAAGGCTTGAATTTCCTCGAATAATTTCATTTCTTTGTCATTCATAGGCTGTATTTTTTGATTTGTTTGAAAATTTACAAACTTTTTTTGTATATTCAAACGATTAAGCCGTAATTTTGAGCCGTAATCATGTAATTTAATTTTCCCTTAATAATGACTTTATTACAAAACAAAGTTGCCTTAGTTACAGGTGCCTCACGAGGCATAGGGCGTGAAATTGCTAAGAAATTTGCTTCACAAGGAGCAAACGTAGCGTTTACTTATTTATCAAGTATAGAAAAAGGTCAAGCTCTTGAAGCCGAACTTGCAGCTTATGGAATCAAAGCTAAAGGTTATCGTTCGGATGCGGCTGATTTTGCCTCTGCCGAACAATTAGTAGTTGATGTTGTAGCTGATTTTGGAACACTCGATATTTTAGTAAATAACGCTGGTATAACGCGTGATACGCTCTTAATGCGAATGTCAGAAGAACAATGGGACGAAGTATTGAGAGTAAACCTTAAGTCAGTTTTCAACCTTACTAAGGCTGCTACAAAACCAATGATGAGAGCTAAAAATGGTTCAATTATTAATATGACTTCGGTAGTGGGCTTGATGGGAAATGCTGGACAAGCAAATTATTCAGCATCAAAAGCAGGTATTATTGGTTTTACAAAATCAATTGCTAAAGAATTAGGTTCAAGAAATATTCGTTCAAATGCAATCGCTCCAGGTTTTATTGAAACCGAAATGACTGGCGAGTTGAATGAGAAAGCATTGGAAGATTGGTTGAAAAACATTCCACTTAAAAGAGCAGGTCAAGGTGAAGATGTAGCGAATGCGTGTGTATTCTTGGCTTCTGATATGTCAAAATATATTACTGGACAAACTCTTCAAGTTGATGGTGGAATGTTGATGTAGCCCCCCAACCCCCTAAATGGGAGTTTCTACAATATTTTACGCTTTGGCAAAATAATTGTATTTAATATTTAGTTGTGTTTAAGGTTATAATGCACAACTAAATTTAAATCTTAATTCTTTTTATAAAACCATAATTCCTCTTGGGGACGGTCCGACGAATCGGTTAGGGGTATGAAATCAGAATTTATTTTTCAATCTTCACCTTGGTTTATTTTGCTATGCTTGTTGGCTGGTGGGATTTATGCCTTCGTACTTTATCAAAATAAGAAGACCTTTAGCCTAAATCAAAACCGAATACTGGCCATTATTCGTGGACTTTTGGTTAGCTTATTAGCTTTTTTGCTGTTAAACCCGCTCTTACGCAATATTAAATCTTCAATTGAAAAGCCAACGGTTGTTTTGGCTGTTGATAATTCTTCTTCTATGATTCATGGTGGACTATCCAAAATAGAGTTATTAAAGAAAAATCTGCTCAAATTAAAAGAGTCTATCGAAGAAAAAGGTGCAAATGTTGAGATTCAAAGTCTAGACGAACAGGCTGATAATCAGAATATTAGCGAGATGAAATTCGCAAAAAAGAGGTCTGATTTATCCCAAATGTTGACAAATATCAAGTCGAATTATGAAGGAAGAAATCTTACTGATGTAATTCTTATATCCGATGGAATTACAAATGAAGGTATTTCTCCAACTTATGGAAAATATAATTTCAATGTTCATGCAGTTGGTTTTGGTGATACGACGCAAAAGCGAGATATTAAACTTAATGCAATTTATGCCAATCGTATTGCGTATTTGAGTAATAAATTTCCAATTCAAGCCGAGATTTCGAGTTTTGGTTTTCAAAGTAAATCAACAACCGTTATCTTGAAACAAGCTGGGAATATAATTGATAAACAGGTAGTTAGCTTCGATAGGCAAGATGATTTGAAGCAAATTACATTTTATGTGACTGCTCAACAAAAAGGAATGCAGCGTTTTACGGTAGAAGTCGTACCTTTAAATGAAGAGTTTTCGAATAAAAATAACGCAAAAGATGCTTATATTGATATTGTTGATGGCAAAGAAAAAGTATTACTCGTAGCCCTTGCTCCTCACCCTGATTTAAAAGCATTTAAAAGTATTATTGAAAAGAATGATTTGTATGAGTTAACAATCAAAATTGTTCAGAGCGATGATTTAAGTCAGATTGGTTCACAGCCATTTGATGTTTTAGTTTTGCACCAATTACCTGATATTTATGGGATGGGTGGAAATGTAGTCAGTCGTTTGTTAGCACAAGGAAAACCGACCTTATTTGTACTCGGAAATCAAACTAATCTTTCGAGCTTTAATGGAATGCAGCAAACGCTTTCTATTTCTGCACAAGCTGGCAAGGCTGATAAAGTGACAGCAAAGTTTAATAATAACTTCAATTTATTCAATTTAGATAGAGATAAACTAAGTCTTTTAGAACGTTTTCCGCCTATTTTAGTGCCATTTGGAGACTATAAACCAAAGGCAGGTAGCGAAATTATACTTTATCAAAGAGTTGGTTCGCTTACAACACCTAAACCATTATTGATTGCAAATACAACTTCCTCTCTAAAATCTGCAGTTCTGACGGGAGAAGGTCTTTGGTTGTGGCGTTTAGAAGAGTTTTCGTTGACTGATAAACAAGAAATTATCGACGAAGTTGTGATGAAAACGCTTCAATTGATTTCAATTAAAGATGATAAACGTAAACTCAGAGTTTATCCAATATCGTCAGATTTCTCAATAGATGAAAAAGTTATCTTCGAAAATGAGGCTTATAATGATATTTATGAGCGAATCTACAACCAAGACATCAAGCTCGATATTATCGACGAAAAAGGGAAGGTAAGAAGCTTTAGCTATACAACGACGAAAGATAACAGCAAATTTGAGATAACTGGCTTGCCTGAAGGTGTATATCGCTATAAGGCCTATACTCAAGTTTTAGGTAAGGCCGAAGTTGTAGATGGGCAGTATATAGTTAGAAATACTGATTTAGAAAGTCTCAATACAACGGCCGATTTTAATATGTTACGTACACTGTCAACTCAGAATAACGGTAAATTTTTCGTGGCAAATCAACTTGAAAAACTAAATGACTTTTTATCATCAAACCAAGCTCCTGATAAAGTTACAAGTGTTGAGGAGATGAATGAGTTTATCAATTTGAAATGGGTGTTTTTTGTGTTATTATTTCTTGTTACCATTGAATGGGGCGTGCGAAAATACCTTGGAAGCTATTAAAACTTCTAAATTCTTAATAAATGCAATTCAAATAATAGAAAAAAGCCATTGTTTAACTTTATTAAACGATGGCTTTTTTTTTAATTATGAAAATTAACTATCATTTTCCCTTGTTTTAGGTAATTTTACAAAAAAAATATTATTAAACTTAACATTTAATCCTCCTTTGGGGGCGGTCCGACGTATCGGGTAGGGGTCATGAATATAGGAGATAAAGTAAGGCTGATACGCTCAAAAGAAGAAGGTATTATAACCCGATTTTTGAAGAATGATGTGGTAGAGGTTGAGATTGAGGAAGGGTTTAAATTACCTGTATTACGTAAAGAACTGGCGGTTGTTTCTAAGGCAGAAGACAAAGCTTTCAAACCACAGTCGAAAGTTCAAGAAACTATGGCTCCACAAAGAGCAGTTGGTGAAAGAAGTAGCTCGCACGTAAAAGCTGAAAAAGGAATTTATTTGGCTTTTTTGCCAATCAATGATAAGTTAGTTTCGCTTCATATTATTAATAATAGCGATTGGGATTTGCCATTTTCGCTGACTTGTGGGTCAGAAAAGTCACATAGAGGTTTGCTTGGTGGTTTTCTTTCGGCTCGTACTTTTCAGAAATACCCAATTGATTTAGATCTTAAAGATTTTGACGAGTGGGGGAATCTCACTTTTCAAACATTTTATTATAATTTTGGTTATTTTATCGAAAGACCAACTTTTTTTAAGAAAATGCGTTTGCGTGCACATACTTTCTTTAGTCATAAAAAATCATCACCTATTCTTGGAAAAGACTGTTATTTATTTCAGCTAGACGCAGAGGACGCTCCACTCATAATCAATCCTTTTGAGTTGAAAGAGAAAATGATGCAATCAAAAATAGAAGAACTTCCTCTTAAAACCATTGAAAAGCCAGCTGCAACAATTGATTTACATATTGAGCAATTGACGACAAACTTTCTTAACATGAATAATGCTCAGATGTTAGACCTACAATTACGTACTTTTGAATTAAAATTTGAGAATGCCATTGCCTCTGGTATGGATGAAATTGTATTTATACATGGGGTTGGTAATGGTGTTTTGAAGCAAGAAATTCAAAAAAAATTGGCAGGAAATAAAAATGTAGCATGGTTTCAAGATGCCCAAAAAGAAAAATTTGGATATGGAGCTACTCGAATTAAAATAAAGTAATGCCTTTTATTGTTATTTTTCAAAACAAAACAACCATTATTAGATTTACTAATGAAAAGTAATTTAACAAGTTCCAGATTTATTGCCATTACCTTTTATATAACGATTTTCACATCTTTCTATGCTATCGGGCAGAAATCTAACCCCGAAGCTCCAATCGAAAACTATTTACAGGATACAGTGCTCGTGCAGAAGATACCTTCTAATATAAGTATTCCATTCGATATTGCGATGAATGACATTGAAAAGCAAATCAATGCAACAGTCTCAGGTTTGATTTATGAAGACAATAGTTATACCGATGATAATAATGATAATTTCAAATGTAAGGTTTGGAAAAAGTCGAATATCCTTGTAACGGCGGCTACCAATGATGTTTTTGATTTTACAGTTCCTATTAAGGTTTGGGTGGAAAAAGGTATTGGTGCATTTGGAATTATGAAGTACATTCCTTTAGAGTTTGAGATGAATCTGAAATTTTCGACTCGTTTTACTATAAAACCTGACTGGTCCGTACAAACCTTTACAAGTCCAAATGGTTACGAATGGATTATGAAGCCAAAGGTAAACGTAGGTTTTGATGTACCACTTGATTTTATTGTCGGTAAAATTATAGATAGTAATCATACCAAATTTGCCAAATCACTTGATGATGCAGTTGCAAAAAATATGTCTATCAAGCCTTATGTTATTCAGGCTTGGAATGCAGCTCTGCAACCGTATTTAGTCTCTGAGGAATACCGCACTTGGGTTAAAATTACGCCTCTGGAGATTTCGATGGTGCCATTAAGAACTGTTGGACGCAATATTAAGTCAGTAATCGGTATCAAAGCAATTACTGAAACACTTACAGGCGACCGTCCTTTTACCCCTTTCTCTGTAAGTTCTGTACCAAACCTTAAAATTGTATCAGGTATTCCGAATGATTTTCAAGTTGGATTAATGAGTGATGTTTTATTTACTGAGGCAGCAGCACAAGCAAAAAAGATGTTTGTTGGACAAAAATATGAATTTCAAGAAGGAAAATATAAAATTGAGATAACTGAAATTGATATTTATGGTAGCAATGAATTTTTAGTTATCAAGGCCGATATTAAAGGAAGTTTGAAAGGAGTAGTATATATAAAAGGAATTCCTGTGTATGACTCTGTAAAGAAAAAAATCGTTTTATCGAATTCGCAATTTGATATTCAGACAAAAAACATCTTAGCAAAGGCTGCGGCTTGGCTCTTAGAAGGAAAGTTAGTAAAAATGATTGAAGACGAATATGGATTGCCAGTAGATGAACTAATTACCTACGCAAAGCAAAACATTGAAACAGCAATGAATACAGAGTTTAAGAAAGGCGTTAAACTAAGTGGGAAAATAGATTCAGTACAACCTGATAAAGTGTATCTTACACCAACAAGCATTGTGGCACTCGTAATGGCAAAGGGAAAAGTCGAGGTAAAAGTAGAAGGTTTATAAGCTTTTAGCCTTAATTTATACAAATTAGGAAATATTGGTATGCCTCTTGATAAAATTATCCAAAATCAAGGGTTAAATCATTGAAAACTTTGTGCTTTTTAATGTCATATTTCTAGACGATACACTTAGACATTCAGTTTTTCTGATTTTTCGTATTTAAATCTTCAATTTAGAATTATCAATTAATGAATATTTTAAAGTGCATAAATTAGGTACTTATTTAATTTAATTGAGTTTCAAATCGCTTTTTTTATTGAGTATTTTTTTGCAATACATTCAATATCAAGCATTTTCCTATTCCTCGTTGAAGTAGTTTATTAGCTACCTTTAAAAAATTATACTTTTAATTAATTATTTAATATAATTATTTATAATGTCAATCAATAATGGCATTATAAATATTTGACAACCATATCTAATTTACATACTTTTACAAGTATATTCAATTAACCTTCAAAATAATTTACTTTTACCCTAATTTCATAACGTATGGAAAAGCATTGGGCAAAAAGCATTTCTCTTCATCTTTATACCTCAAATCTTAAAGAGACAATCTACTTTTATTCTGTCATTTTAGGGTTTGATTGTGATGAGGTAATTGATACCCAAGCAGTTTTTTCATTTAATACAACCTCTTTTATCTTTTCAGTTGAGGAAAGGCTTCAACATAACTTTCCTTATCATATAAACATAGAAGTACTAAAAATAGAACAACTCTGGGACTCCATTCGCTACAAAGTGAATGTCTATTCTGCAGTTTCGGATGCTCAAGATGGGAACTCAATAGAATTTGTTATTTTTGATAATAACAACAATTTTATAAGATTTTATGAAAAAAATCTGAACAAACAATTAAATATTGATTTTTATAAATTTGGTGGATTTCAGAGTGTTGAATTGAAATAGCATATATTTTAATTCAACACTCTACTATAAACAAAATAAGAAAATTAAAATTTTATTGAAGAAGTACTGATATTATTTGTGTTGACACAAAAATAGGAGACAAAAACACCTTTACTATTTTACTGATAATCAAGATTTTATCGCTGGGGCGAACCATTTATAAACATAAAACAAACATTAAATAGCGATTTTGACTAACCTACTTTTATGGGAAAAATAATTTCAATTGTAAATCAAAAAGGTGGGGTTGGGAAAACAACAACAGCTATTAATTTATCATCAGCACTTGCATTACTTGATTATAAAATATTATTAATTGATTGTGACC
>JAFEIL010000480.1 GCA_017495105.1 Emticicia sp.
TGTACATCAAATTACGTAACTCTTCTTCGTTCATTGGTGAAGCCACCACCATGTGTGGGATACAACGCATGTATGCAATGTCGTATGCTCCGTGGTGCGTAGGCCCATCAGCTCCTGCAAAACCTGCTCGGTCGAGGCAGAAAATCACAGGAAGTTGCTGCAAACAAACATCGTGAATCACTTGGTCATAGGCACGCTGCATGAAACTTGAGTAAATATTACAATAAACCACTAAGTCACGAGTGGCCATACCAGCTGAAAATGTAACAGCATGTTGTTCGGCAATACCTACATCAAAAGCACGTTCGGGCATGGCTTTCATCATAATATTTAATGAAGAACCTGACGGCATTGCAGGTGTTACACCCACGATTTTATCATTTTTTTCTGCCAATTCTACAATCGTATTGCCAAATACATCTTGGTATTTTGGCGGCATTGGCTTGTCATAAACTTTCTTCTGAATAACGCCTGTTACTTTATCAAATAGCCCGGGAGCATGCCATTTAGTCTGTTCTATTTCGGCTGGAGCGTAACCTTTTCCTTTAACGGTCAGGAGGTGAAGAATTTTAGGGCCAGGAATATCTTTTAGGTCCTCCAAAACACTCACCAAATGGTCAATGTCATGGCCATCAATCGGTCCGAAATAGCGGAGATTCAATGCTTCAAAGAAGTTACTTTGGCTTAACAAAGCCCCTTTCATGGCATTTTCTACTTTAGCAACAATTTTTCTTGCACTTGTGCCAAATGTACTCATTTTACCAAGTAGTTGCCAAACCTCGTCTTTAACGTTGTTATATGTTTTTGAGGTGGTAATATCGGTCAAATATTCTTTCAAGGCTCCCACATTTGGGTCGATTGCCATGCAGTTATCATTCAAGATAATCAATACATTAGCATCTTTCAAAGCACCTGCGTGGTTCATGCCTTCAAAAGCCATACCTGCTGTCATTGAACCATCGCCAATGATTGCAATGTGCTGACGCTTAGGTTCGCGATTGATGTTTGATGCAACGGCCATTCCTACGGCCGCCGAAATTGAAGTAGATGAATGCCCAACACCGAAAGTATCGTATTCGCTTTCTTTTCTCTTCGGAAAACCAGATAAACCGCCATAAAGACGATTTGTGTGAAAATTTTCACGTCTTCCAGTCAAGATTTTGTGTCCATAAGCTTGATGGCCTACATCCCAAACGAGTTGGTCATCGGGCGTATTAAAAACATAGTGCAAAGCAACAGTAAGTTCGACGACACCGAGGCTTGAGCTGAAGTGTCCACCATAGACAGAAACCATATCAATGATGTATTGACGGAGTTCATCGGCAACTTGTGGAAGTTTCGTACGGTCAACGTTTCGTAAATCTGCGGGAATGTTGATGTTTTTTAGTATTTCACCTGGCGTTATGAGCATATCTTTTGACCAATTAAGGTTAGATTGTCTTTTTAAAACTTAGTACAGCTAAAATTGTTCGATTTCAAAAGGAAAATTTACTCTTATGTAAACATCCCTTCCTCAATCTTCAAAAGATTTAGCCTTTGAAGTATGGACTAGATTACAAAAGTACAGAAAATTTAGAAATTTTAATCTTTCTTTTGACTTGCTCGGTAGAGTTTTTGTTTTTCTTCTTTTGTGAGGCTTTCGTAGCCCGATTTGCCTATTTTATCCAAAATAGCATCAACCTCATCTTGGTCTGGGAAGTAATTGGGGTCAAGGTTTGAATTGCTGCCACTTTTAATCGCAACAGTTGACTCACTATATTTTCTTTGTGGAATTTTTACCGGTGGTTTTGGTTTCCAAAGGCTGCTCCACCAGTCGCTTACGGCTTCGATTGGACTACCTAAATCCGTTCCACGACGTAGTAAATAAATGTATGAATAACCAGCTATTGCTCCACCTAAATGTGAGATTCCACTGCTCGGTACTACAAAGGATATAATCAAGAAAGCCCAAGCGAGGTATTTGATTTTTATAAGTATAATACCAAATAAATAAAACTCATATTCGGGAAGTAAGGCAACAGCCGCAAACATCACCGCATAAACCGCCGCCGAAGCACCTAAAATAGTTGGACTAATATTGTTGATCTGAGGCGATAAAGCTAATAAATTATAAACCGCTATATAAATCAAACCGCTTATAATTCCACCGATAAGATAAATATTTAATAATTTTCTGCTTCCGATAAATTCCTGTACTAAAGTTCCGAACCAAAATAACGAAAGCATATTGAAGAGCAAATGGAAAAAACCGTAATGTGTAAAGCAATAGGTGAGGAGTGTCCAAGGTTTGCGGATGAAAGACCCAATTGGAGCAATCAAATCAAAATTATCGCTGATGATTTTATTGATTAATCCACCACTCGGAGAAAAAGAAAAGATAAAACCAATCAAAATTAGAGACAAAAAAACTCCTGCATTGATGAGCATTAGTTGCATCAATGTGTTTCCTTTCCTAAATGGACTCTTTATGTCGTCTATGAAACTTGCCACTATTAATAAAATCTATTCTTTTTTTTGTTCCAATAATTAATCAATAATATGCCAAAAATCAAGCCACCGATATGGGCAAAATGTGCAACTCCAGGCATTACATTATAAACACCCGAGAAAATCTCGAAAAGGGCATATAAAGATACTAAATATTTTGCTTTTACTGGTATCGGAAGCGGAAAAATTATCATTTCAGTATTCGGAAATAATCTTGCAAATGCTCCCAACATTCCAAAAATTGCTCCTGAAGCTCCAACCATTGGAATACTCATCATCATTGTGTATTCGGCAGAATCAATAGGAAGTTGAGAAATTTCGTAAAGACTGATACCTCCATGAAGTAAACACGCTCCAACACCTGATACCATGTATAAAATCAGAAAACGTTTACTACCTAAGAAACTTTCAAGCATTGGGCCAAACATAAACAAACCGAACATATTACTAAAAATATGACTCGTGCCTGAATGTAGAAACATATATGTAAATATTTGAGTAGGTTTGAAAAGACCCATTTCTTGCAGGGAAAAGGTATGATAACCAAAAATTGTGGTTAAATCTATTCTTAAAAAACTTTGTACTAAATAAATAGCAATATTTGCTATCAATAAGTTACGAACAACGGGTGTAACTTGAAACATATCGTAGTGTTGGTTAAAAAAGCTTTTTCGTCAAATTTGAAATTACTATTTGCGGTTAAGTAATTCAGCTATTTGGTCTAACGACAAAATAGTCATAATTGGTTCACCATTGGGTGTATAGCTCGGTACGGCGGTTTCGAAAAGTTGATGAATCAGCAGGTTTATCTCAATTTTTGAGAGTTCACCCATGTATTTCGACGACGAACGCTTCGAAAACGAACGTGCTATGTTTTCTAATCTATCTAACTGTAAATCAGTCTGATTAGTTTTATATTGTTGTACTAAACCTTCAAAAATCTCTTTTTCGTTTTCTTCTTGTACTTCTGGCGGAACACCATTAATTTTAATAGTATGCTGTCCAAATTCTTCAAACGAAAAGCCCAAGGCTTTTATCTCTTCTTGAATTTCTATGACCAACTGATAATCAGCCGGCTGTAAATCTAAGGTTTTTGGAAAGAGGAGTTGTTGAGTAAACGATTTTTTATTCTTTAAATTGTTATAGTATTTTTCGTATAAAATTCGCTCATAAGCAGCTCGCTGGTCGATGAGCATCATTCCGCTTTTGGCTTGGGCTACTATAAAACGATTTTGTATCTGAATCGCACTGATTTCTTGTATTTCTGCAATTCTGCGGCTTTCATCCGAAATAACATTGGCCTTGCTGCCCATCGTCATTTGTTCTGAATCAAACCCCAAACTTGCCTGATTATTAGGCTTGAAACCCTCTAAACCTTCAAAAAGTTTTCTCCAATTTTCGGTGTTTGAAGAGGCGTTATCCCGTTGGCCGGCATCTCGTTGGCTGGCATCCCTTTTTTCTCGATAAGCATCATCTCGTTGTGGCTGATAAGTGCCTTGCTGTGATGAAGTACGAGCATTTTCAAAATCGCTTAAACCCGAAAACGAAGGGCTAATTGGATTCGGCGAATCGCTAAAACGATTGGTATTCGTAAGATTCGCAAAATTTATGTCTGACTCAAAATCTATCGTTGGTGTAAGATTATAAACTCCGATGGCTCTTCGTACCGTAGAGCGTATAATGGCATAAACGGCTCGTTCGTCGTCAAACTTTATCTCAGTTTTGGTCGGATGAATATTTATATCAATATGCGAAGGGTCGATTTCGATAAACAATACATAAAACGGACTACTACCTTCTGGAATCGTTGACTCAAAAGCACTCAGAATGGCATGATGTAAATAATTGTGCTTGATAAAACGTTTATTTACAAAGAAAAACTGTTCACCACGTCCTTTTTTTGCTGATTCTGGTTTGCCTACGTAGCCCGAAATATTCACAAATGGTGTTTCTTCTTCGCAGCTTGCTAGTTGCTCACGGTAAGCTTTTCCGAAAATATCCACAATTCTTCGGCTAAGTTTTCCTGCAGGAAGGTTATAAACTTCTATATCATTATGATAAAGTGTAAAAGTAATGTCTGGGTGAGCCAAAGAAACTCTTTGAAATTCGTCAAGAATATGTTTCATCTCGACAGGATTCGATTTTAGAAAGTTTCGTCGAGCAGGAACATTAAAAAATAGATTTTTTACTTGAAAATTCGTGCCTTTTGTACAGGAAACGGACTCTTGACTTTTTATTTCCGAGCCTTCAATACGAATCATCGTGCCTACCTCATCAATCATTCGGCGGCTGCGTAACTCTACTTGGGCGATGGCCGCAATCGAAGCCAAAGCCTCACCACGAAAACCCATTGTCAGAATCGAAAAAAGGTCATCAGCGGTGCGGATTTTTGAAGTGGCATGTCGCTCAAAACTCATACGGGCATCAGTAGCCGACATTCCCATGCCGTCGTCAATTACCTGAATGAGCGTGCGGCCAGCATCTTTTACAATCAACTGTATATTATTGGCCTGAGCATCAATCGAGTTTTCCATAAGTTCTTTCACTACTGACGCTGGTCGTTGCACAACTTCACCTGCCGCAATCTGATTGGCTATCGAGTCGGGTAGTAAATGAATAATATCAAGCATAGATTTAATTATCAATTATCAACGGGCGACAATTCGTTGGGCGGCACTCCGTTGGGCGGCAATTCGCTACAATCCGTTTATCAGTCCTTAATTAAGGCGTAACTTTAAAACATTAAAAAAACCAAAACTGTTCGCTTTGTGCAAATTTGTCGCTTTTCGAGGGGAAATCATTGAATAATCTGATTTTTTTTACGGAAACCTCTAAAATTGACTTTTAATGTAATATAAGTTGAGATATATTTCAGTAGCTTGTAGTGCAAGAAAGTATTTTGTGAAGTTTTTATTGAACTATTCTAATACAATGCCTTGTTTCATTATAAAAATTAAACCTTTCTTAAAAATGAACAAAATCGTAAAAATTATTTTGATTATTGCGGTCGTTTTAGTGATTGCTTTCTTTGGTTTGAAAAGTTTTACCAAAAGTAAAAGTCCAGCCGAAATAACTAAGTTCGACCAAAATGGATTGACCGTACAAGTTGATTATAGCCGACCGTATAAAAAAGGGCGTGAGATTTTTGGAAAACTACTGCCTTATGGTCAAGTTTGGCGTACCGGTGCAAACGAAGCTACGATTTTTGATGTAAAACAGGACATTAAAATAGGCGATAAAAGTCTGAAAGCAGGAAAATATACACTTTGGACAATTCCAAATGCTGATAAATGGACGGTAATTTTAAATAGCGAAACTGGACAGTGGGGAACCAATTATAATGAAAAAAAAGATGTAGTGCGAGTAGAGGTGCCTGTTGGAAAATCAGTCGAAATGATGGAACAATTTAAAATTGATTTCGCTACAACTGCTACTGCTAGTGCAGAAATGATTTTTCGTTGGGATAATACGGAGGTAAAAGTGCCGATTGGTTTGTAAATATGCGGTAAATAAAAAAGCTCTCGTAAATATTTTATGAGAGCTTTTCTATGTCCGAAATTCCATAAAAATACGTTGATTACGGATTATTCTATTTTACTTCATAACTAATCTCTTGACTATCAAGTAGTTTGGTAATGCGTTCGCTTGGCGAGAAAGATATAATTAACTCTTTTTTTGGGCGTTCGTCTTCTTCATCGCTCCATTCCCAGTCTTCGCAAGTGGCATCTAGCAAATCAAGTAAAGTTGGTAATTTGTCAGGATTTCGTTCTTTTTCTACAAATGACTCTGAATTCGTAATATAAATCGCAATTTTGGTTTGCTCCAACCACGATAAATCATTGAGCATTTCGTCAAACGAATCGAGGTTAAAACCAAAGTATTCGGGAAAACTAAGAACTTTGGCAACTTCTTCGTAGAACCCTCTTAATGTATGTGCTTTTAGCCCATCAATCTTTGCGATATGATAGCCGTTTAGTGATTCTAAATTGTTGGTTATAAGGAAATTAGCCATTTGTAATAAATTAAAATAATAATTGATGGCAAACCAGAGGTTCGTGCCACAATTATTCGATTTCGATAAAACTTTTATAGTGATTTTTTGTAAAATACGCTTTACTATTTGAGCCGGTTACGAGTCGTTCAGCTCCTCTGTTTCTTCCTTGCTTCTTGGGATTTACATCCCATTCTTGATAATTTATTCGGCGACCGTTTTCATCTTTTTGCGGAAGTTGTTTTTCATAATTTCCAAATTTACGTCCTCCAACGTAGCCATCGGGTGCAGTACCATTTTCTTTAATATAATTTAGCACCTCATAAACTTTCTGCGGAATCTTACTTTTCTTATTTGACTGATAATCAGTAGATTCCTTATCAATTTCCTTTCTTACTTTTGCTTCTTTTTGTCCAGATTGCTGTGTCGATGGTTCGGAAACCTTATATGTTTCTTGTTTTTGATTTTGTCGGCAACCCAAAAATATTTGACTAATAAATCCGACAACTAAAAGAGTATTTCTTAAAAAAGTATTCACGATATTTATTTTTTTTACCCATTTAGGGCAGTCCGATGGGTAGGCTGAGGGTTTTAATTCAAAGAAAAGGCGGGTACTTTCATCACGATGGCATTATTGAACATTAGCTCGATGATAGTGGGTTGCATAAAATCAATCAATGGAAATTCTCCGATAATTCGCATTACTTCCAATTCGTCATCGGCATTGACTACGCACCAAAGGCGGTCACGCTCCATCGAAAGTGCATAAGATTGAATTTTTCCATCTTCTAAAAGCTGATTTACCATCATCCTTTGTTCTGGAATTTTTATAATTAATTTCTCTGGAAATGGGTTTGGCAATTCAAACTCTACCATAAATTGGCTCATATATTTTTCGTGTGCTTGTTGTTTAATTCAATCAATTGAAATGTAAATGGTTTATAATCAGCAATTTGATTGAAAGTGAACTTGTTTTTTTGATAAATTTCTACACTAATATAAAC
>JAFEIL010000096.1 GCA_017495105.1 Emticicia sp.
TCCTGCTATTGAGTATATTGTGGCCGATGGTGGCTCAAATGATGGTACGGTTGATATTCTTAAATCTTACGGTGATAAAATTAAGTGGGTTTCCGAAAAAGATTCCGGTATCTTTGAAGCTATGAGTAAAGGTGTGAAAATGGCCACTGGAGATGCAATTGGAATTGTTGGCTCGGATGATTTTTACCCTAACAAAGAGGCAATTAGTAATATTGTTAAAGGTTTCCAAGAATCTAACGCAGACTCAGTGTACGGTGATTTATATTATGTAGATTCAATAGATACGAATAAGATTATTAGAAGGTGGAAATCTGGTGATTATGCAAAAAAACGTTTCTTGAATGGTTGGATGCCTCCTCATACGGCTTTTTTCTTAAAAAAATCTGCATATGATGCGTTTGGTTTATATCACTCTTCTTACAGGTTTGCGGGTGATTATGAGCTAATGCTAAGAATGTTATACAGGCATGATGTCTCGTCTTATTATATTCCCAAGGTTATAATGAAAATGAGAGCTGGTGGTAATAGTAATGGCTCCATAAAAGGTCGTATTAAAGCCAACAAAGAAGACCGGAAGGCATGGACTGATAACGGTATTCAACCCCGTTGGTATACACTTTACGCCAAGCCCCTCTCAAAGATTTTTCAATGGATTTTGAAGTAATTCTTTTGATATATTACATCAATGAATGATGGTTTGAAGAATCGTAAATATTCTTCATTCTTCATTCTTCATTCTTCATTAATATTATGTCTTCCCATCACATCGTACGTGAAAAACAAGAGCCTGCACTTGTCATTGCCAATGGCGAAAGTTGTAGTTCCGAACTCCTCGGACAGCTCCTCGAATGGAGTCCGTTTGTGGTAGTGCTTGATAGTGCCATTCACCGAGTGATGTCGCTCGGAATTAAGGTTGATGTACTGCTTGGTGATTTTGATAGAGAAATTGACTTAGAGGAAATTGAGCAAAGTCAGTACCCGATTGAGATTATCCATACCCCCGACCAAGATAAAACAGACCTCGAAAAAGCCTTTGATTTTTTGATAAATAGGGGTTTTCCTGCCGCAAATGTGGTTTGGGCAACCGGCCGCCGTGCTGACCACTCTATCACAAATATGACTAATCTTATTCGATATAAAAGTAAACTTTCTATCGTAATGATTGACGATTATTCGGTTATTTATCCTCTTTTACCCTATCCCTCAACCTTTGAAAAGTGGTACGCAAAAGGTTCTCAAATCTCACTTATTCCAATAGGGGAAGCTATAAATATACGAACAAAAAACCTGCTCTATGAACTTGATAATGAACAACTAACACTTGGCTATCGCTCAGGAAATAGCAATGAAGCTGCCCAGGATGGTCTCGTGAGCATTTCTTTCCAATCTGGCGACCTACTTCTTATGGAGTGTCATGACTAAATTTTTGATATTTTCAATGTGGATAACTTTTTGGGAATTTATTTTTTTGCAGAAAATAAATTATTTACATTTATTATTGTACGCAAAAACAATGCCAGTTCAATAAAAATTCAAATTTGGAAAGAAAAAAGTATTTACTTTATGTGGATAACTTTTTTTATTAAACTTTTCCAATCCAGTTATTAAGTAACTAATTGATTATTAGCTATTAATATTTTCTTAACATAACACTTTTTTGTTGTCGGTAAATAGGTATAGATTTTTGATTTTTATATGCCTTAACATTTTACTAATTTTACATCAGTCACCATGTCAAAATAGTCCATACATGCGAAAGACCGCTCCATAAATTTAGTACTGGCAAATTCAAAATGTGAGTCGTAATTTAAAAGCAAAAAAAGTTTTTATTTAGAAATTTGAATCCTTAGTGTAAGACTAAATTTGTCAGTCCAAAATAACATTGTTGTGAATCCCCTAAAACCCTTTTTAAAGGCTACCTATGTTTGTAATTAAGAGAGACGGACGCCGCGAGTCGGTAAAGTTCGACAAAATCACTGCTCGTATCGAGCGACTTTGCTATGGTTTAGAACCTGCATTTGTCCAACCCGTTGAAGTTGCCATGAAAGTTGTGGCTGGTATTTATGATGGCGTTTCAACGTCAGAATTAGATAGCCTTGCTGCTGAAACTGCTGCTTCGATGACAACCAAGCACCCCGATTACGCTGTTTTGGCAGCTCGGATTGCTATTTCAAACTTACACAAAAACACCCTCAAGTCTTTTTCGGGTACAATGAAGATGTTACACCAATACATCGACCCTAAGACTGACCAAAACGCTTCTCTTATAGCAAAAGATACTTGGAAGGTGATTCAGAAACATGCGGCGTTGCTTGATTCTGCTATCATCTATGACCGTGATTTTGGCTATGATTATTTCGGTTATAAAACTCTTGAGAAATCATATTTGCTTAAACTCAATGGCAAAATCGTAGAGCGTCCACAACATATGTTGATGCGTGTTGCCGTAGGTATTCATGGCGAGGACATTGACCGTGCGATTGAAACTTACGAATTATTATCAGAGCGTTGGTTTACGCATGCTACACCAACCCTATTCAACGCAGGAACACCAAAACCACAACTTTCATCATGCTTCTTGCTTACGATGAAAGAAGATAGTATTACTGGAATTTATGAAACTTTGGCTCAAACCGCTCAAATTTCACAATCGGCCGGTGGTATTGGTTTAGCAATCCATGATATCCGTGCAACGGGTTCATACATTAAAGGTACAAATGGAACTTCAAATGGTATCGTGCCGATGCTTCGTGTTTTCAATGACACAGCCCGTTACGTTGACCAAGGTGGTGGCAAACGAAAAGGCTCATTTGCAATTTACATCGAACCACACCACGCTGATATTTTTGAATTCTTGGATTTGAAGAAAAATCACGGTAAAGAAGAACTTCGTGCAAGAGATTTATTCTATGCACTCTGGATTTCGGATTTATTCATGAAGCGTGTCGAAGCCAACGATACTTGGTCATTGTTCTGCCCTCATGAGGCACCAGGCTTGTCTGATTGCTACGGCGACGAGTTTGAGAAATTGTACGAAAGATACGAAAGAGAAGGCAAAGCCCGTAAAACCATCAAAGCACAAGACCTTTGGTTTGCTATTATGGAGTCTCAAATTGAGACGGGTACGCCATATATGTTGTATAAAGATGCGGCCAATAAGAAATCTAACCAAAAGAACTTAGGTACGATTAAATCATCGAACCTTTGTACTGAAATCATGGAATATACTTCACCTGATGAAGTAGCGGTTTGTAATTTGGCCTCAATTGCTTTGCCAAAATATATTACAAGAGATGAAAAAACTGGCTTCTCTAAATTCGATCATCAAAAATTATATGAGGTAACGAAGGTAATCACCAAAAACCTCAATAAAGTAATTGATGTAAACTATTATCCAGTGCCTGAGGCAGAACGTAGTAACTTGCGTCATCGTCCGATTGGTTTGGGTATCCAAGGCTTAGCTGATGCATTTATTATTTTGAGAATGCCTTTTGAATCTGCCGAAGCTCGCCAGTTGAATAAAGATATTTTTGAAACAATTTATTACGCCGCAATGGAGGCTTCAATGGAGTTGGCTGTTGTTGAAGGTGTATATCCAACATGGGAAGGTTCACCAATCTCACAAGGTATTTTCCAATTCGATATGTGGAATATTACACCAGAGTCTGGTCGTTGGAATTGGTCAGAATTGCGTGAAAAAGTAATGAAAAATGGTGTAAGAAACTCACTTTTGGTTGCTCCAATGCCAACGGCTTCTACAAGCCAAATCTTGGGTAATAATGAGTGTTTCGAGCCTTATACTTCAAATATTTATACACGTCGTGTGCTTTCGGGCGAATTTGTGGTTGTGAATAAGCATTTATTGAAAGATTTAGTAAAAATCGGTTTGTGGAATGATACCATGAAAAACAAATTGATTGCTGCTAACGGTTCGGTACAAGCCATTCCAGAGATTCCACAAAACTTGAAAGATTTGTATCGTACAGTATGGGAAATTAAGCAAAAAACTATAGTTGATATGGCTGCTGACCGTGGAGCATATATTTGCCAAAGTCAGTCGTTGAATATCTTCATGGAAAATGCTAATTTCGGAAAATTGACTTCGATGCACTTCTACGCATGGAAAGCAGGTTTGAAAACAGGTATGTATTACCTACGTACAAAAGCAGCTTCTGATGCAGTAAAGTTTACCGTTGACCGCCAAGCGATTGCTGAGGTAACGCCAGCTACATCGGTTATCGAAGAAAAACCTTTAGATTATGCTAAATATGCCGAAGAACAAACAGCGAAAGCAACCGCCGCAGCTTCTTTTGCCAGCGAAGAAGAATACCATTATGCAGCAATTCAATGCTCACTCGACGATCCAGAGGGCTGCGAAATGTGTGGCTCATAAGGGATTCCGACTTGCTTTTGCTCTTTCTTAATATAAAACTCATGACAAAACCACCCCAAAAAGGTGGTTTTGTTGGTTTTTGGGATAATGCTATTAATTTCTTATTTGGATAAACACTTCCGAAGTTTCTTCTCCATTACTTACTAAAACTCTGTAAACGCTGGCATTATCGGCGGCATAAAAAGAGAATGTATTGCTCGAAAGATTTGGTTGCCAGAAGAGTGTCGTTCTGATGTCGAGTTTAGTAGATTCTTTGGCTTGGCTCGTGCTGTAATTTGGACTAAAGAAAGGTTTTGGTTCGTGATATCCAATAACTGTTAACTGTTTAGCACTTGATTTTAAGCCAGCATTATTTCGCTCTGATGGCTTTGAAACAGATGATTTGGTATAAATTGCAATTACGCCATTTGCACCTCTTGAACCAAACATAGCACGGGCAGTTTTTAATACCTCAATGCGGTCGATATTATCCATGCTGACGCCCATTAATGAATTTACATCTTCTACTGGAAAACCATCTAATAAGTATAAAGGAGCAGAGTCGCCTTCGATGGAGTTTTGCCCACCACGTACTCTCACTTTTATTCGTCCATCGGCATAGGTTATTTGTACACCGGGTACTTTTCCTTGCAAGGCCATTACAGGATTCATTCCAATCAATGCTGGGCTAATCTCTTTTGCCAAAATTGTAAAATCAGGATTGCCGTAGATTGGTTTACTTACAAATTGTTTTTCGCTGCGTTTGGTCGTTACGCTTACTTCTTCAAGCTGAATCGCATCTTTTGCTAAGTCAATGTCTTTTTCTATCAAAACCGTTGATTGTAAGTCTTTTACGGTAAAGTTTGGTTTGAAATTAGAAGGTTTTATTGCGGGAAATTCTTCAGCATCGAAAAGTACTTTTTCGAGTAATTTTCCTTTTAGGTCGGTTGCTTGATAGCTGATGTCAGTAGTATCACTAAGCTGAATCCCCGATACCAAAAATTTACCTTCGGTATCCGTCAAGGCCGTGAGGGTAGATTTGGCTTTTCCAAAATAGAAAACCAGATTGGCCAGAGCGGGTTTGTCATTCTTATCTAAAACTTTGCCCGAAAGGCTCAGTCCTGCTTCGGCTAAATATTTAAAATCGAGAATGGTTTTGAAACTTGATGGTGGCAAAAATGCTTTTGCTTGCGAAACCAAAGCTTTTGCTCGTCGAACTGCCATTGTATCAGTTACCGAAATTGTCAAGTTTTCGGGCTTGATACCTTCAATCGTTACATTGATTTTCTCACGAGTTTGATAGTGTTTTTTGTCAGTTATGACTTTAAAAGCTGATTTCGTAGTCACATTATCAGCAATATACTGTTTGGGTGAAATGACGGGGATAATCTGTTCATAAAAGCATGAATCCCCAAAGTTTTGCATCCATTTCGTATAAGCACGAAGTCGATAATTGCCCAACGAAAGTTCGGTAGGAAGTGTGAACATTCCTCTAAAATGTAGCGAGTCAACGTGGTGTTTTTGACGACTAATCAGTTCGTTTTTAGGGTTTATCCATTCTACATAAACCACTTTACTGATAGAGTCGCTCATGGTAGCATCAGCATATAGCATTTTTCCCGAAAACCAAAGGTTCTCGTTTGGATGAAAATACGATTTATTGGTTGTGAGCTGCACTTGTTCTTGCAAACGCCATAAGCTTTTTTGGGTTGTAGAATCAAGCTCTATACTTAGTTTTTCTTTAGGAATTTCTCGTTCGATGCTTTGGTTAGGTAGATAATCGAGCGGAAGCATTTCGGCTAAGCGTTTACTGCTCATAAAACCCGAAATAATCAAATCTTTGGGATTTTGAATAACACCACGGTCATTGAAATCTAAATCTTTTAGGTTTTCTAACCAGGAAATCATGCGTGCATCATCACGGTAAAACTGCCCGTTGTAGTATGGACTTGCAAAGTGTAACTCGATGCGTCTTGGAAACCTAATGCGGTATTCTGAAGCTATTTTCCCTTTTCGCACAAGTGAATCTAACGGGTACGCCAAAATACTTTTACCCAATTGACCGTAAAAATTACTAGTACGGTTGGCAGGATTAAACCCTACTGCATCTACAAATCCTTCATAGCCTTCGGCTTTAAGTTTTTGTTGAGCCAAAGCCCAAAAAAGATGACGGTCGGAGCCTTCAAAAGCCATGCGGCGGTTTTGTGTCCATTTATTAGCTTCTTTTTCGCTGACCGGCTTTATTTCTTCAAAACGAGCGTAACCTTGATATTGAATTTCATCATTGGCTAAAACAAAACCAGTGAGTGTAAAGAATATTTGGTAGCCCAATGCCAAATTTTCGAGTTCGATGGGGCGAGTACTTGAGGCTTTTAAAACTCCTTTTGTATCTTCAAAATCAATCTGATAACTGTTTTTAAAAGAGCAGGCTTTTGCCAACGGACTTTCGCCCAAAATGGCTTTTGAGAAGCGTTGAAATTGTTTTTCCCAAGTTTTATCTCTGCTTGCCGAGACTTTTACTTCTCTGAGTTCTTGCTCGTTTGGGCTAATCGTGAAGTCGATTTCCTTCGTGGCATCGGTTTCACCTCTAATAGTCTGGCGTGCAGGAGCATAGCCTACCATTGAAACCGAAACAATGACAGTTCCAAATGGTATTTTTGAAATGATGTATTCGCCGTTTTCGTTGGTACTTGTGCCTTTGGTTGTATTGGCAATGAAGACATTGGCAAATGGCACGACTTCTGCGGTTTTTGCATCACGAACCACTCCCTTGATGGTGAATGTTTGGGCAGAAATAGTAGAAATTGTACAGAGACAAAAAGCAAAGAGGTAAAATTTTGAGCGGAAAAATTGTGTCATAATATTAAAGGTAAATGTGTTTTAGATTTGTATTTTAAAGTAAACGAAATTGTTTGAGTAAATGTATTTTGCTAAATTATTTTTATCAAATTTATAGAAATGATTTTATCAATAAAATTTAGCGATTTTAAAGTTTTCACCAACCCTTAAATTTATTTGTATTTTTTTTGATTTATATTAGTAATCGTTATATTTGGATATGAA
>JAFEIL010000159.1 GCA_017495105.1 Emticicia sp.
CACCTATATGACAGGCAAATGGCACGTAGGCGAAAGTCCAGAATATTGGCCTTTGAAACGAGGATTTGACAGATATTTTGGTTTGATTTCAGGGGCTTCGAGTTTTTTTGAAGTATTGCAAGAAAAAAGAAAAAGGTTTGTGGTTCAAGATGACAAAGAGTACGTATTACCTAAAGAAGGATATTATGCGACCGATGCTTTTACAGATAAAGCTATTGAATTTGTCAAATCAAACAATAAACAAAACAATCCTTTTTTTCTGTATTTAGCTTATACGGCTCCTCATTTTCCTCTCCATGCTTATGAAGAAGACATTGCAAAATACGAAAACTTCTACCTTCAAGGCTGGGATAAAACTCGTGCTGACCGCTTCAAAAAAATGCAAAAAATTGGTTTGCTCGATAGTCGATATCAACTTACGCCTCGACCTAATGATATACAAGATTGGAATAAAGTTTCCGATAAAAAATCATGGGCAAGAAAAATGGCAGTTTATGCAGCAATGATTGATAGAATGGATAAAAACATAGGAAAACTAGTTGAATACCTAAAAAACAATAAGCAACTTGACAATACATTTATCATCTTTTTGGCAGATAATGGCGGTAGTCCAGAAAATGTAGATAATAGAAAACTGGGCGAACCTAACAAACGTATTGGAGAAAGAGGGTCTTATGGCACTTACGATTTCCAGTGGGCAAATGTATCAAATACTCCATTCAAACTTTATAAAAAATACATGCACGAAGGCGGTATAATTAGTCCGTGTATCATTCATTGGCCAGCTAAAATAAAACCTAAAAAGGAGTTTATTGATGCCCCAAGCCATGTAATTGACCTTTTACCAACGAGTCTCGAATTGGCACAAATGCAGCCTTCCGAAGTTCATGGTAAAAGTCTAAGTTATATTTGGAACGGAACAAAAATGCCCAAAAGAACGCTGTTTTGGGAACATGAAGGCAATAAAGCCATGAGAAAAGGAAACTGGAAATTAGTAAAAGAATTAGAAGATGCTGATTGGGAACTGTATGACCTTGGCAAAGACCCAAGCGAGACGAAAAATCTTGCCAAAGAATTGACTCAAAAAGTAGCAGAAATGAAGTTTGAATATGAACATTGGGCAAAAAGCGTAGGAGTAATAAACAAAGAAAAGTGAAATGGAAATAGCAAATAAAACCCGTAGAAAGTTTGTAAAAGATTCCGCTGCCTTGGCTTTGACTTCTTTGGCTTATCCAGCATGGATTACAAATAAGGAGGCAATTAATGCCTATCAGGCCATGGGAACTCGAGTTGGAGAGATAACTTCCTCGTCAGCAATAGTTTGGGCTAGGATAACCGCCACTCCAGAACGAAACAACAAAGGCATTATTATCCCCGGTCGAGCACAAAACTATAAGATAGATCAATTGCCAGAACCAAAAGTTCCAGTTGAAGAGCTAGAAGGGGCATGTCAAGGTATCAAAGGATTTGTGAGGTTAAAATATGGCATAGAAGAATCATTGAAAAATGGGAAAGTATTGCCTTGGGTGGAAGTTTCGGAAAAAACAGATTTTATTCATCAGTTTCATTTAAAAAATTTAGATTCATTCTGTACATATTATTTTGAAAGTGAAACAACGACCAACAAAAACAAGTCAAATTCCATAAAGTTTAAAGGTAAATTCAAAACCGCACCTAGGCTAGATGTTGTTGCAGATATTCGTTTCTGCTTGATGACATGTCAAGGTTATCCTGACCGTGGGCATATAGATGGGCATTCTATTTATCCGTCCATGTTATCATTAAAACCTGATTTTGCTTGTCTTACAGGCGATTTGGTATACTATGACAACGACATGCCTCGTGCAAATAACGTACGTTTGGCTCGCTATCATTGGGAACGCATGTTTAGTTTACCTCGTTTAATCGAGTTTAATAGAAATGTCGGTACTTATTGGTTGAAGGATGACCATGATACGCTCGACAATGATTCAGAGCCTGGGGCAAAAATGGGTGACTTTACGTTTGCTCAAGGACAACAAATTTTCAGACAACAAGCCCCCTTGAATGATGGCCCAAATTACCGCACTTTTCGATGGGGAAAAGACCTGCAAATTTGGTTATCGGAAGGGAGGGATTTTCGTTCGCCTAATGAAATGCCTGATGGTCCTGACAAAACTATTTGGGGAAAAGAACAGAAAGAATGGTTCAAGAAAACAGTAAAAGAAAGCACCGCTACTTGGAAAATATTGGTAAGCCCAACGCCCTTAGTAGGGCCTGACAGAGTTCAAAAAGACGACAACCATAGCAATAAAGGTTTCAAGCACGAAGGCGATGAACTACGCAACTGGCTCAAAAGCAATGTAGCAGATAACTTCTTCGTCATCTGTGGCGATCGTCATTGGCAATACCATTCTGTTCATCCCGAAACGGGTCTTCATGAGTTTAGCATCGGTGCAGCAAGCGATGAACACGCAGGTGGTACCCCAGGCGAAAATAAAAAATATCACCGTTTTCACTTGGTAAAAGGTGGTTTTATGTCTGTAGATGTAATGCGTACAGGAACTACCAGCCGTATCGAATTTTCTCACCATGATACTAAAGGCAAAATTGTTTATAAATGGGGTGAGGAGCTAAAATTTTAAAAAATCTCTACAAATGCAAATACTAAAAAAAGGTCTATTTATTAGCTTATTCCTATTAATGAGCATATTTAATCTATATGCTCAAAAAGATATTTATTCAAAAAAATATTCGTACAAAAACTTGTCTATCTACCAAAAACAACTTTTTGAAACGTTTTTGGCGGATCAAATTCCTTCGGGAGAAAAGATTGAAGATGTATTGACCGACAACACTAGTTTACGAAGTAAAACTCGTTTAGCAGAAGCACTTTTGTTTAGAAATGCTACCGGAGATAAAGAAAAAGCCGTAATTATATTACAATGGATTTTAAAAAACCAATACCAAGACGAAAATACTAAAATCTATGGCATTTGGAAAACGGCTATCGTAAATGACAAATTTGACCAAAACTGGCGAGAATTCATTGGTTGTGATTTGATTATCATTCGAAAAAAGTTCAGAAATCTTTTACCCGAAAATATCATCAAAGATATCGAAACAGGCATTATTCATGCGGCAAAAGGTGCATTCAAAAGAAATGTTGCTCCCGATTATACCAATATTTCGATCATGAGTGCTTTTTTGATGGAATATGTTGGAACAGAGTTTGGTTTAGTGGAAATCAAAACCGCTGGTTTGAAAAAAGCCCGAGATATTTTCAAACTTTACCAAACCAATAAAACTTTTAGTGAATTTAACTCGCCAACCTATTATGGGGTGACGCTCATTGGGCTTGGTTTATGGCGAGAACTGGCCTTTTCGAAAGAAATTCAAGAAATGGGTAAAGTACTCGAAAAAGATTTTTGGCATGAAACAACAAACTTCTATCATCCTAAGTTAAAAAATATGCCTGGTCCGTATTTCAGAGCTTATGGTATGGACATGAACAAATATTTTGCTATAACTGGTACATGGATTGGTCTCGCTGTTGACGACGAAAAATTCGCCCCACTACCTCCGAAAAATGGCCCAAAATATGGTGAAATGAGTAACCTCGCTCCCATTTTTAATTTAGGATTGTCTATTCCTAAGGCCGACTTGGCTAAGCTAAAATCTTTCTCAAAACCTCAATTTATTACTCGTAATGTTCCAAATCATTATAAAGGTGATAGTATTAAGAAAGTTACCGCCATGATAAATAAAAATTGGATGATGGGTGGCTTATGGGGCAATAAAAGAGTTTGGGAGCAAATAAAAACAGGAACGATTCATTGGCAAACGCCAGATGGAGATATTGCTTGGCTAATGATATTAGGCGACGGAAAAACAAATGTAAAAGTATCAAAAACACAAATGAGCATTTTTGCTAATGATACCCAGCCAAGTAGTTTTGAAGTATTTATTTATACAAAAAATATAACAACTGAGGCTTTTAATAACAAAAACTGGAAATTGTCTGGAATGACGCTAAACCTCGAAACTGACTTAAAAATACTTAAAACAGAGGTGGTTGAATCAAAAGATTTTAATGATCTGTTGGCAATTTCTGAAAATATCGATTCGGTTATGAAAGTTACTTTTGAAATTCCTTCAAACTGGAACCTCAAAAGCCCTCTAGTAGAAATCACACCAAATACTATAAAAAAATGAAAATTTTAATGACGGTTATCGTCGTACTTTTGTCAACAGTGCTTTTTGCACAAAAGATTGAAGATACATCTATTATTACCAAAAAGTTTACCTATCAAACGCTCACAAAATATCAAAAAACGCTATTTGATGATTTTATCGAAGAGCAAATGCCTAAAGCAACTGGGTTAAAATTAGATGAAAATACCTTTGCGAGGGGTATAATGCGGTTGGCTTGTGCATTATTTTATAGAAACGAAACAGGAGATATTGAGAATGCCGTAAAAATAATCAAATGGATTTTTACACTTCAAAATTTGGATGAAACAAGCCAAGATTTTGCGGTTTGGCGAGGAAGTAGTAGACAAACGGGCAATTACGACCAAAATATGCGAGAATTTATCGGTACTGATTTGATTAGTATTTACCATAAATACAAGCAAAAACTGCCCGAAGATGTAAGAAAAGACTTAGAAACCTGTTTAATTCGGACTGTAAAAGGAGCAATTAAACGCAATGTAAACCCCGATTATAATAATATTTCAATCATGAGTTCATTCATGATGGAATATGTAGGCACAGCATTTAATATCCCTGCTTACAAAAATGCTGGTTTAGAAAAAGCTCGAGCGATTTACACTAACTTCCTGAAATACAATACTTTATGCGAATACAACTCGCCAACTTACTATGGTGTTGACTTTGTAGGCTTGGCACTTTGGCGAGAGTTATCATTTTCGCCAGCAATGAAAGACATGAGCAAAGTACTTGAAAAAGAACTTTGGTTAGATGTCGCGACATTTTATAATGCAAATCTACAAAATATTTGTGGCCCATATCTACGAGCATACGGCATCGATATGAAAAAAACACACGCCATTGTGGGTACTTGGATAGCCGTTGCTTTAGACAATCCAAAAATTGCGACGATTCCTGGTCAAAATGGCGTACATCATGAGCGTGAATTTATAGTCCCGATTGTAGAAATGGGTATTTCAATGCCCGAAAAAGCACTTGCCCAGTTTAAAAAATTTGATAAGCCAAGGTTTATTACTCGAACTACTTCAAATTATTATGAAGGAGACCGACTAAAAAAAGTGACTGCCAATATTCAAAAAGATTGGATGATGGGTGGACTTTGGGGAAACCGAAAAATTTCACACATTTTGAAAACTGGAACAATGCATTGGAAAGCCGAAAATGGCGATATTGGCTGGCTTTTTGTGCCGGGTGAAGGCAAAACAAATGTAAAAGTAGATGACACAAAAATGCAGATTTTTCTGGCTGATACGCTCGCCAAGACTTTTCAAATTTTTGTTTATGAAAACAATATTAGTCCTAAAAACTTTCAAGAAGACATTTGGAAATTGCCAAATATGGCTTTAAAAGTAAAAACAGTTTTGACCAATACGAATGTCGAAATTTTATCTCAAGAAATGATTAATTCGGAAGGAGTTGGCACAAAAGATTTTCCGTATATCATGAATATTATTTTTGAAATTCCTGCCAATTGGGACATTTCAAAGCCTTTAGTTGAAATTACACCGAAAAAATAAACCTCATGAGTAAGCAATTAATTCTCAAATTTTTAGGTACTGCATTTATTTTTACCTTTGGAATGATAGCGATTTGGGCGTGCTTTAACACGTTGTTGACTGGTAATATTTGGAACGGAATGACGATTAGTAAATCAGCATTGACGGTTGAGTATTGCGAGTTTAACAATACCGAAAAACTTTTTCATCAATCAATGAATACTTATTCCAATTTAGTGTATTTCTTTTTTGGAATTTTGATTCTTCAAATCGCCAAATATGATTTCAATAACAAAGAAAATGCCAGTCAAAATAGGCTTGAGAAATTCCCCTTATTATCGGCTTTTATGGGTTGTTGTTTTATTTATTTGAGTTTTGGAAGTGCATTTTTCCACGCCTCACTTACCTATTTAGGTCAAAGAGTTGACATGAACGGGACTTACAGCATTTCTATCGCTTTATTAGGAATTGGTTTTTATCATGTTTTTCATAAAATAGTCTTATCAGAAACAGCAAAAAAACTTTGGATTGGTGGATTATTAGTAATTATTATAGCTTTTCTGCCAATTTCACTCATGATTTCGAGTAGTAAATTATTGCCCGCAATGATTTTTCTGCTACTGCTAAGCATTGTCATTCACTATATTCAATTCCGTAAACACAAATCATTTATTTTGGCGATTTTAGGTTTTGTTCTAATGTTTATAGCTGTCAAAATTCGTACGCTCGATGTTCAAAAAATTAACTGCGACCCACATTCTTTTTATCAAGGCCATTCGGTTTGGCACTTACTTACGGCTATGAGTAGTTTTTGCAGCTACGCTTTTTTTAGATTTTCCAAAATTCAAGTTTATAAACAAAAAAATAAAAATTAACTGTCTGATATTCAGTGTATTGGTCTTTATAAAAGACCTTCTTTTACCTTGCATAATTTCATGTATTAACTTTAGTTTTACAAATATTTGATGTCAAGAAAATCAGAGGACAGCACATGGATAAAGCAGAATCTTAGACAATCGAAGAATTCAAAGACAATAACATATTAGCCAAAATGATAAAAAATATAATCTTAATTATCTGTTTCAGTGGTTATTTTTCGGTTTTTGCTCAAGAGCAATTTCGTCCTGAAGAATTAGTCAATACAGTCATTGGTACTGATTCTAAAAAAAGTTATTCCAATGGCAATACTTACCCAGCAATTGCAACACCTTGGGGAATGAATTTTTGGTCGCCACAAACTGGCAAAATAGCTGATGGTTGGATTTACCAATATACTGCCGATAAAATTAATGGTTTCAAACAAACCCACCAACCTTCACCTTGGATTGGAGACTATGGACAGTTTTCGGTCATGCCACTTACTGGAAAATTGAATTTCAAAGAAGAAAAAAGAAGTAGTTGGTTTTCTCATAAAACCGAAATCACAAAGCCCTATTTTTATAGTGTATATCTTTCAGACCATGATGTATTAACCGAAATTACACCAACTGAAAGAGCGTCCATTTTTCGTTTTACTTTTCCAAAATCCGACAGTTCGTTTATACTTGTCGATGCTTTTGATAGAGGTTCGTATGTCAAAATTTTACCCGAACAAAACAAAATTATTGGTTATACTACCAGAAATCGTGGTGGTGTTCCTGTATAATGTAGCGAAAGTGAGCCACTAAATGTAGGCAAAGAGAGCCATGTGT
>JAFEIL010000098.1 GCA_017495105.1 Emticicia sp.
GAATAATGAAATACTCCATAATAACTCCTGTATATAATCGTCCCGAAGAAGTCAGAGAATTGCTTGAGAGTTTGAGCAAACAGACTTATAAAAACTTTGAAGTAATCATCATTGAAGATGGCTCGACTCTGAAGTGTGACGAGGTTTGTGCGAGTTTTCAAGAAAAACTTGATTTAAAATATTTCTTTAAACCAAATTCGGGACAGGGTTTTTCTAGAAACTATGGTTTCGAGCGAGCAACAGGCGATTACTTTGTACAACTTGATTCTGATGCGATTATTCCTGAAAAATACTTTGAAATTGTAGATAATTATTTGAAAATCAGCTGGTTAGACGCATTCGGCGGCCCTGATGCTGCTCATGAAAGTTTTACGGATATTCAGAAGGCTATTAATTATTCGATGACATCTGTCTTCACAACTGGTGGAATTAGAGGAAAGAAAAACAACGCAGGCGGACAGTTTCATCCACGTAGTTTTAATTTTGGAATTTCTCGTAAAGTTTGGGAAGAAACGGGTGGCTACACCATGACTCGCATGGCCGAAGATATTGAGTTTAGCATTAGGATTTTATCGAAAGGCTTTAAAGTGGGTTTAATTGAAGAAGCCTTCATTTATCATAAAAGAAGAACTGATTTTGGTCAGTTCTTCAAACAATTGCATTTTTTTGGTCGTGGGCGTATCAATCTTGCTCGAATGTTCCCTTCAGAATTGAAATTAGTACATTATTTCCCGATGCTTTTTACGCTCGGAGTTTTGGCTATTCCGATAATTTTCTTTTTAGACAAAATCATATTTTTTATTGCCGTTTTTTTGCTCTTGCTTTACATTATGATGGTCGTTATCGACTCAGCTATTCATAATAAAAGTTTAAAAATTGGCTTTTTGAGCGTAATTGCTTGCTTTATTCAGTTGTTGGGCTATGGTTTTGGTTTTATGCAGGAAAAGTTTATCAAATAAAAACCTCCTGATTTTCGAGCACTTCTTCTTTCAAATCTTCGATGATTTTATCTAATCCTTCATACCAATCAAGGTGAGGAGAATGAGCTTCACAACCTCCTGCTTGCGGAACACAAGCTGTATATTGATGTTGTTTATGGCAAGCTGGGCAGCGTGCAATCGTTTTGAAAGTATCCCAAATTTGGCCACAATCGCATTGCCAATATTCGCCACCATCAGGTTCCCATTTACATTTTGGGCAACAAATTTTTATCTCACTCATAATTTTTAGTCAACGGACAACGGTCGGCAGTCCATAGTTTCTCTTTCAATCAACCGTCAAATTCACCAACACAAAAGACTTAGTTTTGGTTTGAAACTGCTAAGTATTTTTTTAAATAATCAACGCTTTTTATAAAGGGTTTTAATCCCAAATATAAGCACAAAGCTGATAATGAACATCCTATAACTTGTGCAATGAAAATTGAATAATGTATTTGATTTGGGTCTTTAAAAATTGAATCATTCAAAAAACCAACAATAAGAGGTCCGAAGCCGAGTCCTATGATATTAACCACAAATAGGAAAAATGCAGAGAATATTGCTCGCATTTTGTTGGGTGCAATTTCTTGAATCGCTGCAGTTGCAGAGCCAAAAGGAAAAGAACTAAAAAAGCAATATCCTGCAATAAAATAAATCCCAACATTAATATCCGATATTATCAAACCAACTGTACAACATATTGCAGCAATCATTCCTCTAAATCCGGAAAGCATTTTGGCTTGTACAATACCTTTTTTTGTTAAATAATCGGCATATCTACCTCCAGTGATGACCCCCAACGTAGAAAAAACAGTAATTAAAAGCCCAAATGTTACACCTGCTTTGGTATCGGCCCAACCATGTACTCTATTGAGCATCGTTGGTATCCAATAAACACCAGCATAAGTTGCCAACGACATAAATGCCATACTGAAATTGAGGTACATAAATGTTCGACTATTGTCCTTGAAATAAGCCATGATTTCTTTAAAACTACTTATTTCTGCGGTTTTTTTTACAGATTCAAATTCTACACGTTTTGGTTCTTTAATAGTTTGAACAAGAAAAACAAGTAATATTCCTGGTAAACCGATATAAAAGAAAATCATTTGCCAAGAAAACACCTCGCCAATAAGTGGCAATACGACGTTTTCTTTTCCAATCATGGTTCTGAGAGCTGCACCAATCAAAATTGACAAACCAGAACCTAAATAAATTCCCATATTATAAACACTCAGTGCCGTTGCCAATTTTTTCTTCGGGAAATAATCAGAAATAATCGAATAGGCTGCCGGCGATAGGGCAGCTTCACCTATACCAACACCAACTCTAGCCAGAAAAAACAATGAATAACTTCCCGCAATTCCACAAAAAACAGTCATAATACTCCAAACCAAAATTCCCCAGCTAATGATGCGTTTACGGTTCATTCGGTCGGCCATTAAACCAATTGGAATGCCAACTAACGTATAAAGTACGGCAAAACTGAGCCCCATCAATATCCCCATTTGCGTATCCGTAATGCCAAAAGATGCTTTGATGGGCTTTACGAGAAGCGACAAAATTTGTCGGTCAATAAATGAGGAAATATAGGCAAGCAAAAGCACACCCACAACATACCACGCGTAGCGTAGCGAAGGTTTGGTCTCCATGAGGCTTAGGTTTAGATTGTGTGTGGAAGTTAAGCTTTTTTAAGAATAAGTTATAAATATTTTAATTAAAAATTTACTTATTCTTTGTTTGAATGCGTTTTAAAACCTTTTTTAGCAGAAATACAAAAAGTAAAACTCCAAGAAAAGCCACCAAAATAGGTAACCAGAGAGTAAGAAGTGAAAAAAAAACTGCAACCGAATTTTCAAAGGTTGAAAAGAAAGCATTTCCAAAACCTCCTGTAAATTTAGTAGAAGCCAGTCGAAGAAGTCCAGTTCCTGTTTGAATTGTACTAGCCATGCCACCACCTGCCAAGATTCCTAGTGTCCATTGTAGTTCGGGAGAATCTATTTTCAGGAATGAAGTCGTCAGAATCGTTCCAGCCACAAAAGAAGCGGGCGTTGTGATGGTATCAAGCAAATTATCAACCACAGGAATATAGTAAGCCATGATTTCGGCAAGCGTTGCTGCTCCTAAAATAAAAGTCGCAGTTGGACTACTCAACCATTCAAAACCATTAGAAAGGTCAAGTATATGAAACCGTGTAGCTAAATTAGCAACCAACATCGGTATAAATACTCGAAAACCTGAGCAAGCACTTAGGGCGATTCCTACAGCTAGGCTAACGATAAGTTCGGTCATGATTTTAAATTAATAGATATTTTCAGAAGTAAAGCTACCGAATAATTGCAGAAAATTTAAATCAAATTAACCATAAAAAAGAATCGCAGAGCTAACTGACTCTGCGATTTTATTCGATTTACATTTCAATTGATGCATTGATTATAACATTTTCTCCTTTTTTTTCGATGTAATGTCGGGCATCGAATAAGTCTTTTTGGAGTTGTTTTATTCTATTTTCACGCATTTTTATATCTTCTTCACAGTCATCATTACTAATGATGTTTTCGTGAAATTTGACTTTTGCATGAATCATCTGCGTAATTAATTTGATGGCTTCTTTACCACCAAATTGCCCTTGAATGAGTTGTATATGCATTTTTTGATGATGTTTAATTATTGTCCTTGACCCAACGAAAAGCCCATTTTACCATCGAAAGTATAAAGGTTTTCGGTTTTTATTGTATCAACCCCTTGTTGAATAGCCTCATTTAGTAAGTTAATTATGCTGTGTTTGTTCATCTGATTTCCTTCGGTAGGCTTGAATCTACAACGCCAGTGATCAGTACAGAAAGTTTCTTCAAAACCTTCTGGCCATACCTTGATTCCACGGTTGGTTATCATAGAAAGTTTCACTTCGTTGGTGTCAAGTGTCTTAACGATAGCCGCCAACTCGTCAGGGTTTTTACCTGCCCAATGAACGAATAAATCAACACCGACTAGTTCTTTTTTTGCTGGGGCTTTACGCTCATATTTTGGTAAATTAAGAGCAGCGTTTTCGGCATAAGTCACTGATTTTAAGAGTTTTGGCTCTTGACCAAGATTAGCAATTACTGCTTGGGCAAATTCCTTTGTACCTACTTTTTCTTGGCTAACTCCTTCTTTATAAACATCGTAAGTATGGATACCATCCTCGATGGTTTTTAACCATGCGTTTTGTATTTTTTCAGCAATTTTGGTCTGTCCGATATGATTAAGCATCATAATTGCTCCTTGCAAAAGCCCCGACGGATTTGCCATATTTTGACCCGCTCTACGAGGTGCTGAGCCGTGAATTGCCTCAAACATCGCACATTCTTCGCCAATATTGGCCGAGCCAGCCAAGCCAACCGAGCCCGCAATTTGAGCTGCTACATCCGATAGTACATCGCCATAAAGATTTGGCATCACGATTACATCAAAAGCTTCGGGCGTATCAGCCATTTTTGCCGCACCAATGTCGATAATCCAATGTTCATTTTCAATTTCAGGATATTCTCTAGCAATTTCATCAAATACTTGATGGAACAATCCATCCGTTTGTTTCATAATATTATCTTTCGTGAAGCAAGTAACTTTCTTGCGACCGTAGTGTTTGGCATATTCAAATGCATAACGTACGATTTTTTCGCAACCCGGGCGACTGATAAGTTTCAAGCACTGAACCACTTCATCGGTTTGTTGATGTTCAATTCCAGCGTATAGGTCTTCTTCGTTTTCACGCACAATAACCACATCCATAATTGGGTGTTTGGTAGCAACAAAAGGGTGCAAACTCATGCACGGACGGACGTTTGAGTAAAGTCCCAAAAATTTTCTAGTTGTTACGTTCAAACTCTTATAACCGCCACCTTGAGGCGTTGTGATTGGTGCTTTTAAGAAAATCTTGTTGCGTCTAATTACATCCCAAGATTCTTTGGCAATACCCGCAGTATTTCCAGCCAAATATACTTTTTCACCTACTTCAATCTCTTCTACCTCGATTTTTGCTCCTGCTGCCATCAAAATCTCAAGTGTGGTATCCATTATTTCTGGGCCGATTCCGTCACCTTTTGCTACTGTAATTTTTGTCATTGCGTTTTTGTTTTTTATTTAACGTTGCAAAATTCTGTATAAAAAATCATTCGTTTTTATTTATATTTGTAATGATATATATAAATAAAGATTATGAATTATACTTTGCATCAATTACAGGTATTTCTGAAAATTACACAAACACAGAGCGTTACAAAAGCTGCTGAAGAACTTTGTTTAACTCAGCCAGCCGTATCAATTCAGCTAAAAAACCTGCAAGATCAATTTGAGATTCCGCTCACGGAAGTAGTTGGTAGAAAGCTGTTTATCACAGATTTTGGCAAAGAAATAGCCCTTGCGGCAGAGAAAATATTGAACGAAGTTTACGCCATTAATTATAAAACGATGGCACACAAAGGCAAGCTAACGGGCCGACTAAAAATCTCGGTTGTTTCGACAGGTAAATATGTGATGCCCTATTTTTTATCGGATTTTATTACCCGAAATGAAGGCATAGAATTGATGATGGACGTCACAAATAGAGCAAAAGTGATTGAAAGTTTGGAGAAAAATGAGGTTGATTTTTCGTTGGTTTCGGTGCTTCCCGATAATCTTAAAGTTGAGAATATTGAACTACTACAAAATAAATTATTCTTGGTGACCAATACAAAAAACAAGTATACCAAGAAAATCTATGATAAAAGTATTTTTGAAGATTTGCCACTTATTTATCGAGAACACGGCTCCGGCACAAGGCTCGTGATGGAACGATTTATCGAAGAAAATAAATTGCCCGTCAGAAAAAAAATGGAACTTACCTCTAACGAAGCCGTTAAACAAGCTGTTATTGCTGGTTTAGGCTGTTCGATTATGCCTTTGATTGGTATCAAAAACGAACTCCTGCATGGCGATTTGCAGATAATTCCAGTAAAAAACTTCCCGATTACTTCAGTTTGGAATTTAGTTTGGATGAAAAACAAAAGTTTTTCTCCCGTAGCAGCTGCATTTTTGAAATACGTCAATGAACAAAAAGAAGCCATTATTCATGAGAAATTTGATTGGTTTGAAAATTTTTGAAAAAAGTATCATCTATGTATGGCTCTTTTTTTGTGATAAAAACAAAACATATAATTGTTTTTCTTTAATTTTATATCAAAACAAAGATTGAAATGCAAGAGCGAAAAATAGTTCGACATAAAGACATCGGCGACCAGTATTTCTATCTATTGGAATTAGGTAGAAAAATGACTCCAACCGAAAGATTGATGAGCCTTTTTAAAATGCAAGAAGAGTATCGCCAGATTCATAATGAAAATAATCAAAAAAACGAACGTAAAATCATCATAAAGAAACCCTCATGGATTTAGAAGATTTTGTATTATTTGGGACAAAGTTTTGTTTTGGAAGAAAAAATAGAAGTCATTCACCAAAAAGAGCCAAACCCAATTGGCTCTTTTTTTTGTAATAAAATTATCGTTTTCAAAAAATCTCTTCGTTACTTTGTGTCTTTGCCACTCTGTGCTGATTTATAAAAAATATGTTTGTTGATGCCATCGAAGAAGTTGGTCGATTTACTCGTCCAATTCAGTTTATTTCAAGAAATTACAACGAAAATGTCGTCACTGGCGGAGCCGCAACGATGTTTTTTGTTAACGAGTTTTCGTGTGCCGTTACCTGTAAGCACGTCATTGATTTGATAGGAAATCGCACGAATATTAATCAAAAATATGCGAATTTCAAACGAGAACGTGCCGCCATTCCTCGCACGGGCGGCGTTCCGCATCATCAATATCAAAAGTTTATCAAAGGGCTCGAAAATAAGTATGATTATACAGCCGAAACGATTGTTGAACTCAACGAACGTTTTTTGGATTGCACGGCCGACCCAACGCTACGTTTTCGTTGGATAAATCATCCGAAATACGACTTGGCAATTATTGTTTTTGAGCAGTTTCGACAGCCATTATATCAATCTTACGCTCGATTTATGAAAGAAAGTTCGGGTTTGAAGCAAGGGAAATCACTTTGCAGATTGGGTTATCCATTTCCCGAATTTACCAACTTTCAATATAATCCTGAAGCAGACGAAATTTCGTGGACAAACAACGGCATCATCGGCACTCCACGCTTCCCGATTGATGGAATGTTGACAAGGCATTTGGTCGAAAACAACGAACTTTATGGCGTAGAACTCAGCACTCCAGGTTTACGTGGACAAAGCGGCGGACCACTTTTCGACCGAAATGGTGTAGTTTGTGGCATGCAAAGCAAAACTAATGCTCTTCATCTAGGTTTTGATATGCACAATGCTTCACACAATGTAAATGGAAAAACAATTAGAATGAAGAATGAAATTAAGTAGAGCTTCAGT
>JAFEIL010000194.1 GCA_017495105.1 Emticicia sp.
CTATTGGAGTTTCGATTGGTGTAACTATCTTCACAGCCTTAACTTTTCCTAGACTATATGGTACAATTTCGTTAACTTTCTGAATCAAAATTGATGCACGAATTGGCTTCGGTACGTAATCGTCCATGCCTTCACTCAAAAATCTTTCACGGTCGTGTTGCATTGAGTAAGCCGTCATAGCAACTACTTTTGGGAGTGCATTTCCGTATAATTGTCGCATCTTTTTTGTGGTTTCGATGCCATCCATTTCGGGCATCTGAATGTCCATGAAAATTACGTCGAAGTCATGTTTTTCTCCAAAAATCGCAATGGCTTTAGCACCGCTATCTGCCGTAATTACTTCACAACCAGACTTTAACAGAATCTCTGAAGCTACTTTTCGGTTTACTTGGTTATCGTCAACCAACAAGATTTTTGGTGAATATCCCTTGAAAAAATCAGTTAATTTGATTTCATTTTCGTTGTTCTCGCTAATATTCGGGCTAATTGTTGTAGAGCGTACTTCAATCGTAAACCAGAATGTACTACCTTTTCCGTGTTCTGAAACCACACCCATATCGCCTTTCATCAATCGACAAAGCTCACGAGAGATTGCCAAGCCTAGTCCAGTTCCACCGAAAGATTTTTTGGTCGAATTATCAACTTGTTGAAAGGCTCCAAATAGTAGTTTTTGGTCTTCTTCCGAAATCCCGATACCTGAATCGCTTATTTCTCCTTTCAAAACATGAATTTTCCCATTCGATGAAATTCTTGATAATGAGATAGTTACCTCACCATTTTCGGTAAATTTGAGAGCATTTGATGTAAGATTCGAGAAAATTTGTAGCAAACGGGTTTGGTCGGCAATTAAATATGCAGGCACGTCTTCTGCAATTTTATAAATCAATTTGTTGTTTTTCTCGATGGCTCTTTGGCGGAAAAGTGCCACCAATCGCTCCAAGATTTCTTTAATATCAAGAGGAGCATTGTGCAAATCCATTTTACCCGCTTCGATTTTCGATAAATCAAGAATATCATTCAAAATCGTTAGTAAAGTTTCCGACGATTTTTTGATGGTCTGTACATAGTCTTTCTGCTCGAGATTAAGTGGAGTTTCGTACATTAAATCAATCATTCCTATTACGCCATTCATAGGTGTACGAATTTCGTGACTCATGTTTGCCAAGAAACGTTCCTTTACCTTTAGCGAGCGTTCGGCTTCATCTTTGGCAACCAGCAGTTCTTCAGCAGTTTTTTTCAATTCTGAAATATCACGAGCTACACCTTCAACCTCAACAGGAATCCCTTTGGCATCTTTAATCATTCGGATGTTGAGCATAAATTGGCGGAGTTCGCCATTTTTACGCTTCACAATCACATCAAAATTAGTAATGCTTCCTGCTTTCAGTAATCCTTTAATATTTTTTGAACTATCAACGGCATTCTCAAAGAATTTATCAACTTTATTGCCCATCACCTCTTCGAGTGAATAGCCTGTGTGGGTCAACACTGAAGGCGAAATCATTGTGATATTTCCTGCCAAATCGGTTCGGTAATAAATATCAATAAATGATTCGATGGTATCTCTAAATTTCTGCTCGCTTTTTTGAAGTGTAATTGTTGAATTCTTCTTATCAGTAATGTTTTGTGCAATTCCTGAAACTTCTTCAACCTGACCACTTTTGGATGAAAGAATGGGGTTTAGATAAAATTCGTACCAATCATCTCCACCGTCAATATTTCCCCAGTGCATTTCGAAATATTGCGGTTTTCCTGTGAAAGCTGCGTTATATTTTTCCCGCAAAATAGGACGGTCTTCGGGTGAAATAAGTTTCCAACCAAGCTTTTCGATGCTCATATTGATTTCGGGCAACGTACCTAAATTTCGCTTAATTAGATTGATGTAATTTTTATTGAAAGAACTCAACTGACGCTTCTGATTTACCGTCCAAATTACATGAGAACTGCTATCAAAAACGGCATTTAAACGAGAAGTTTGACGAAGTAAATCTTCTTCTTTTTGTTTTCGAACGAGGGCAACAGCCACTTGACCAGAAACGAATTCGAGTAGCTCTAAGTCTCTGATATTGAACTTGTTACGGTCGCTATAAGATTTTACGCCGATTACGCCTGTAGTGCGGTCGCCGACATGAAGCGGCACACAAAGCATGACTTCGGGAAGTGAAGAGCCATAGAAATAAATCTTATCAATTTCGACCAGTTTTTTGATGTCTTCATTTGACAAAAACAATGGTTTATTTTGTACCATGGAGTATTCTACAATGCCATTTCCGAGTTTTCGACGGTGATAATTTTCTTCGGTTTCGGAATATTCATCAATAAAATAGGGAAAATGAATGGTGCCTTCTTCGGGTTCAAAAAGAGCCACAAAAAAGTTATTGGCCTGTATATTTTTCTGTAATTCGGCATGAACCTGCGTCAAAAACTCTTGTAAATTGGGTGTGTTGAGGTTGAGTTGAGCGATGGTATAATAAAGCTGCTGAGCTTTTTCGGCACGTCTTCGTTGGGTAATATCCCGAAACAGACATCGAAAGGCCGTAGGTTTTCCATTCTCAAATCTACAACTAATATCGCCCAGTAGATAGACCCTTTTTCCTTCTTTATTTCGTATAACTGTCTGAAAATCAACTACTTGTTCGTCTCCATCTTTGATTCTTTGGAGGGTTTCTAGGGTTTCATCGGCAAATTGTGGGTGAAGTAATTCGCGTAATGTAAGTTGCGAAAGTTCTGTATCTGAATATCCAAAGGTATCACGAAAAGCAGTATTAACAAATAAGAAACGCCCACTCAGTGAAAGCAGCATAATGATTTCGGAGGTATTATCTACCAAATCTTGTAGCTGGTCGATGCTTTGTTGGTGCTCAGTTTGTGAAAGTTGTATTTTTAGCTTTTCGATTTCGAACAAAAGTTCTTCGTTGGATTTTTCTGTGAGCATACCGCAAAACAATTGAATTAATGATGCAGTAAATATAAGAATATTTTGATTAGATTTTACAGCTTGCGAAACGTTGTACCGTTCAAAAGTTGTCAAATCTTGGAATCATCAACCCTCTAACTCTAACTTCTTGCCTTTTCCAGTACCTTTTGTCTGCTTTATGCGGTAGTTAAGTGTTAGGTTAAACTGACGTCTTCTAGATTGTCCGCTGCTTTCGGTGCTGAAATTTGTGCCTTCTGTGATGCTTCTAAATTTACGGGTATTAAAGACATCAAGCACACTGAAATTAAGCGTTCCGTTGCCTTTCAGAATGTCTTTACTAGCCGATAAATCGAAATAATACAGTGGTAGGCGAGTGCCTTGAACAGTCTTTTGTTTGGCTTCGTAATTAGCTCTTAATTGTACGTCTAAGCCTTTCGGTAATGAAAATCTTGAACTTTGTCGAACAAACCAACTGTTGGTTTCACGGAAATAATTTTTGTCGATATTGCTACCATCAATTTCTGCATGAAAAAGATTAAAATTAAAATCAAGTTTCCACCATTTTATGGGTGTAAATTGACTGGTAAATTCAACTCCGTAAGCCTGCTCAGATAAAAGGTTTTCGGGACGAGTAGTTGCAAAACCTGTAGAGTTTACTCTTCGAATACGCTCAATTTTGCCATCAGTGTCACGATAATAAACTGACGAACCTAGTGAGCCTTTTTCAAAATATTTGATGTGACCAATCTCATAAACATTACTAAACTCAGGGTTTAGATTGGGGTTTCCGCTAAAGAAATTTCGGTTATCAGAAAAGGTAGAAAATGGACTTAAATCATTATAAAAAGGTCGGCGAACTCGACGACTGTAACTCACTTGGAGGGAGTTTTCTTTTGGCAAGGCATAGGTTAAATGCACACTTGGAAACAAATTTGAGTATTTTCTTGGATTAATTTCATTGGTTTCCCGGAGCGTTGTTTTTACATTTGTCCACTCAGCTCTTAAACCAGCTTGGTACGAAAACTGTTTAGTTTTATTGCCTAAAATAGCATAGGCGGCATGTATATCTTCGTTATAAATGAAGTAGTTTTTTAGTCCAGGCACCACAACAAACCGCCCTTGTTCATTTTGCTGATTTACGACATAATCGTTTACCATATCTCGGAAACTGCTTCTTGCACCAGTTTCAAATTTTCCTTCTTTTCCGATTGGCTGCACATAGTCAATTTGTAGTAAATATTGCTTTTCATATTCATCGTTTAACGAGTTTTGAACCAATGATTTAGATGTAATCGGAGTTTCGTTAGGCGTGAAATATTCTTGTGTGAAAAGTTGGTCAGAACTTTCCCAATTATCCAAAAAACGCACTTCGGCATTAAATTCTTGACCTTTTTTGGCGTAAGTTTTCTTATAACTTAAAACGTATTCGGAATTTGGTTCGGTTTCTTTTTCGTCTTGCTTTCGTTTGCTGATTCCTGTCAGATTATCATTTCTCAAAACATAATCTTCGTAGCGTAAATTCGTGATTCGTCGAGCTTTGCTTCGGCGATAAAGATACGAAGCTGTAAGTGTATTTTTATCGTTGAAAAAATAATCAAGTCCACCTCTTATATTGGTATTAAAACCTGTGAGTGTACCATTGTTTTTTTGCTTCAAAAAGAACGTGGAATCATTACTTTGGCGTACTTGATTAACTGAAGAAACATTTGGGCGGATATTGTACGCAATGCTATAATTGAGAAAAAAATTGACTTTTCGTTGGCGATAATTAATGTTAGCCGCTCCTCCATAATTGACAGGTTGTCCCGTTATAATATCAAAAGAACCATTAAATCCTTGTTTTTGGTCTTTTTTTAGTACAATATTGATAATTCCTGCCATGCCTTCGGCCTCGTATCTTGCCGATGGATTGGTGATAACTTCCACTCTCTCAATCATACTTGCTTGTAGCGATTGTAATCCTGCACCCCCTTTGAAACTCACCAAACCCGAAGGTTTTCCATCAATCAAAATTCTAACATTATCGCTGCCACGGAGTTTTACACCACCGTCAGGGTCAACCGAAACCGATGGAATATTGGTCAGAATATCCGATGCTGAACCGCCTGCATTGGCTAAATCTTTCCCGACATTAAAGACTCTTTTATCAAGTTTCATTTCCATTGAACTCTTTTCGGCTTGAATCACTACTTCTTTCAAAGCATTGGCAGAAGAAGCTAATTTTATTATTCCAAAATCAAATGTTGAATTTTCTTTTGTTACCGAAAAACTAGCAGTTTTGGTGTTTTTGTAGCCCATATACTCAATTTCGACTACATAATTTCCGAATGGTGCAGGAATCGAAAATTCGCCTTTGTCGTTCGTGATATTTCCCGTAACAAGTTTATTATCAGCACTATTCGAGATTCTGATACTTGCAAAACTGAGAGGTTCGTTTGTGGTGGCATCAACTATTTTTCCTTTTATTTGAGCCTTAGTGCCCGCTTGGGCAAAAAGTAGATTTTGAGAAAAAACAATTAGACTAAAAACGAGTAAAAAAGATTTCATTAAGATTGAGTTTTGAATAGATATGGTAATACAAAGTAAATCATCAAAAGTGAGATTTTATCAATAAATCTACATTTAAGACGTAGAAGCCTATAAATGAGCATTTTTACTCGACAATTATTGAGACGAGCGATAATAGACAAAAGACAAGAGAAGAAGTCAAATGAACAACATATTGTTTTTTTAATCTCTTGTCTTTTGTCTCATGTCTCGTATCTCGAAAAAAAAGTCGTAATTTTGACCTATGGAAAAAGTAAAAGCAAAAAAGCATCTCGGCCAACATTTCTTGAAAGATTTGGATGCCGCTCAAAAAATCGTCAATTTGCAATCCTTGCACAATGGTTATAACAAAGTATTGGAAATTGGCCCAGGAATGGGTGTTTTGACCCAATATCTACTTGAAAGAACAGATTGCGAAACTTTTGTGGTAGAAATCGACCGTGAATCAGTGACTTATCTCAACGAACATTTTCCGATGCTCAAAGAACGTATTTTCTCAGAAGATTTCTTGCAGATGAATTTGGCCGAACTTTTTAAAAACGAGCCTTTTGGTATTATCGGAAATTTGCCTTATAATATTTCTTCACAGATATTTTTCAAGGTTTTGGATTACAAAGATTTGGTGCAGGAAATTGTTTGTATGCTTCAAAAAGAAGTGGCTCAACGCATCGCTTCTGGGCCTGGAAAGAAAGATTATGGCATTTTGAGCGTGTTTTTGCAGGCTTATTATGATATTGAATATAGTTTTACGGTTTATCCCGAAGCCTTCATTCCACCGCCAAAAGTCGATTCGGGTATTATTCGTTTAAGAAGAAATAATGTGGCAAAACTCGACTGCAACGAAAAGAAATTCAAACAGGTCGTAAAAGCGGGTTTCAATCAACGCCGAAAAACGCTTCGCAATGCACTAAAACCAATCGGATTGAATTTTGAGCATGAGCTACTTAATAAAAGAGCTGAACAACTGGGCGTGGCCGATTTTGTATTATTGACAAATTTGTTTGAGGAAAAGTAATAGGCTTTAGGCTTTATGCGATAGGCTTTAAGCGATAAGCTTTAAGCAATATGCTTTATGCAATATGCTTTATGTGGTAGGCTTTATGCAATATGCTTTATGCTGTAGGCTTTATGCTTTATGCAATAAGCTTTATGCTTAAAAAAAATATCATTATAAAAAGCGTATAGCCTACAGCTTATAGCCTAAAGCCTATACCTTAAAGCAAAGTAAAATAAAAGCAAAAAAATGACAACTTTCGAGCTAACCAAAGAGTATTTAGAGAAATTAGAAACAGCTATTGAGCAAAAAGACGAAAACTTGCTCAAGACTGAGATGGAAGAGTTATACCCGGCCGATATTGCCAGTATTTTGCTCGAACTTGATGGTGAACCCGCTCATTATTTGATGACACTCGTCGATACTGAAATGGGGGCCGAAATCTTGTCGCACATTGAGCCTGACGACCGCAAACGTTTCATAAAAGAGCGTTTTACGGTAGAAGAAATTGCCAAATATGTCAATCTTTTTGATTCAGATGATGCCGTTGATTTACTCAATGAGCAAACAATTGAAGTGCGTGAAAAGGTCATTGCAATGCTTGAAGACCGTGAACAAGCACGATTTATCTTGGATATGTTGCATTATCCAGAAGACGTAGCAGGCGGTTTGATGCAGAAGGAGTTGATAAAAGTAAACGCCAATTGGACTGTTAGCGAATGTGTAGAAGAGATTCGTCGTCAAGCCGAAGATGTGGAGAAAGTTTATGCCGTTTATGTGGTCGATGATGAGCAAAAACTGAAAGGAATTGTTTCATTGAAACGCATTATTTTAGCTCGCAAAAATACCAAAATTGAGAATATTTTAGATGAAGATATAGTTTATGTAGAAACAACTCGTCCAGCCGAGGAAGTAGCCGAAAT
>JAFEIL010000314.1 GCA_017495105.1 Emticicia sp.
TGATGAGAGGGTATCGTTGTTTGCATCGAATTTGTTTTTAATACAAATTACGGTTGCAGATATTAGGAAGATTTTATCACAATATTAAGAAAAAGTAAAGTTTAGCAACACCCAATGCCAAACCTTTATTTACGATTTCTTAACAATGACACAATTTTTAGTTCATAGTAAAATACGACCTTTGTGAAAGTAAAATTAAAACAAAGTAAATGATTAAGAGTTCATTCAGATTAAACCAAACTCATTGGAAATATAGAGTGAGAACCACAAACGGCCTCAACGAAGAGCGTTTGTATGAAGACACGGACGAAGAATTGTACGGTGATGTGTTTGAAGGCGATGATTTTGATGAAATTTCGGATAATTTATCTACTGAGAACTTCTCAATAGCCGCCTAATTTTCAGTAAGATTTTCCAGATTTTAAGATATTAACAAACGATTTTGAAAGTTTTTTTAAAAATCATTCATTATCATCTTAAAGAATTTCATATAGTTTTGTTTAGGTTAGTAATTAAAAGAATTAGCAGAGAGATTTTCGCTCTGCTTTATTTTGTTTGCATTCAAATGGCACAGAATTGCAAAGGTTTAGAGGCGACCGTCGCTCGGTGCAAAGTACTGATAATGAGGCAATTAAATATTTAAATTTTCGTAAACTATTTTTGGTTGAGTATAAAAATAATCACTAAATAATGAAGCCCTTCGATTTTGGTCGAAGGGCTTCATTATTTAATTATTAACTGTAGCTTGATTTTTACGAAATGTTCGATTAAGAATTCCTCGGTAGATACTTCCGAAACGCTCGTAGCACCATTTCCTTAGTTCTCGAATTTCCTTGAAGGATAATAGTTTAAGGCCTTTTTTTAATTCTTTTTCAAACAATTCTCTCTCAAAACTGACTTTTTCTAAAATCAGTTTTACATATTCAATCATCTTCATAGAACATTTACTTTTTATAATGAACTGATGGGTTATGTGAAAACCTAATGTAAATTTATAAATAATTTTTTGTATTATCCTAAGACTTTCAAAGATATTTATTAACAAATCATTTTCTTTCTTTAACCTTTTTGGCTATAATTTCACAACGCCAAAAGGAGTTCATCTATTTCTTTTGAAGTGTTAAAAAATGATAAAATCTTCAACAAAACTGCTTCCATGACTGCATCTGGGCAAGATGCTCCACAAGTGAGCATTATATTTATTTTACCTTTTTCTGCCAAGAAATCACCAGTTATTTCTTGTTTTTTATGCAAATCATAACTTTTTATTAGATTTTTATCTAAAATATTCTCATGTGATTGGATAAAAAATGTTGTGAGCTTTTCTTCACAAAGTTCTACCAAATGCGAAGTATTTGAACTGTTGTACCCCCCTACAACTACAGCCAAATCAGCTTCATTTTGTAGCAAAGCGTAGGTTGCTTCTTGGTTATCGTTGGTTGCGTAGCAAAGTGTATCACGAGTGTTGGCGAAATAACGCTCAACCTCTGTTGGCTGAGCGTTATGATGCTCAACGATTATCTTTTTCAGATAATCGGCAATACCTTGTGTATCAGAAGCCAACATTGTGGTTTGGTTCACCACTCCGATTCGTTCTAAATCTTGTTCAGGGTCAAAACCTTCCGAATATTGTCCATCAAAATCTATATAAAATTGTTCTTTCGGTAACTCACGAGTAATATATTTAGCCAAATTCTCGGCTTCTTTTATATCATTTACGACTATGGTTGGAGCATTTTGTTTGCTATGCGAAAACGTCGCACGGGTTTCTTCATGAGTGGGCTTTCCATGCACCACAACGCTGTATCCACGCTCACCAATTTGCCCTGCACGATTCCAAACTTTCTCAACAAATGGACAAGTTGTATCATATTTATAGGGGTCAATCCCAAGTGAAGCAAGTTGCTGCTGAATTTCAATCGTCGTTCCAAATGCTGGCACAACGACGGCATCATCGGGCTTTAGTTCTTGCCAATCAATAAGCTGATTTCCCTTTGTATCCATTAAAAACCTCACTCCTTGTGAGAGCAAATCGGCATTTACATCAGGATTGTGAATCATTTCGCTCAAGAAAAAGATTCTTTTATCCTGATTTTCAGCAATGGTTTTGTAGGCAATCTCAACAGCATTTTCTACACCATAACAAAAGCCAAAATGTCGAGCAATCAGGAATTTAACCGAACCAAAATCAAGCACGGTTGGTGTAAAATCTTTCTTTAGTTTATCTTTTGTTCGACGAGCCTCTTTGATTTTACCGATGATATTACTCTTATAAATCTCTGGAATAACAAATGATTTCATATTTATTAAAGTTAAAAGTCACTGACCAAGGCCAATCACTAATTAATTCACAAATCTACGGATGATTTACAGATAATGCGAAATTATCTGTATTTTCGCACAACTTTACAGTTATAGAAAACAGTAAAAATTTGCTGCCATAAAAAAACAACATATTTTAATGGGATTGTGTTTGCTAAAATATTTTAAAATTTCGACTGACTACCTGAATATCCCGCTTCGATTCCGTGAATTCAGTTTATTCGTATTACTTCTATTTTTATGGCAACTGAGCGGATTTGCTCAAAGTAATTTTGCTCCACTAAACGAAGAATATTCGAACCTAATCGAACGTTACGAGATAAAAAGTGGCAGTTTATTAAATCTTCATACAAACATAAAACCTGTAAGAAGAAAAGATTTGGTAAAACTTTCTGTCGATTTAGAAACCGATGAAAAAGCCAAACTTTCAAAAACTGACCGTTTCAATTTGGTATATCTACAAAACGACAGTTGGGAGTGGCTCGATGATTCCAAACTTCCGCAAAGTGATTCTAAAAAAGCAATATGGAAGCACCTTTTCATAAAAAAACCTGATTTTTATAGTGCCCAAAACAAAGAATTAGATTTTCATGTAAGTCCGATATTCCAGTTTTCGTTTGCCAACGATAATCAGACTAAAGAAACACCTTATATCAATACACGTGGAATTGAGCTTCGTGGCACATTAAATAAAAAACTGGGTTTCTATTCGATGTTTACCGAAAATCAGATACTTTATCCTGAATACGTGAGATTGTATGGGCGTCAGTATAAAGCCAATCCTTACGAGGGCTTTACAAAAATCCCAAATGCCGATTCGAGCAAGTATTTAGCTGATTTTTTTTCGGCAAGGGGGTACATTACATTTCAAGCTCTGAAAAGTGTGCAAATACAGTTTGGACACGACAAAAATTTTATTGGTTCTGGTATTCGTTCAATGATTTTATCTGATTTTTCGGCTCCATATCTGCATCTAAAAGTGCTGACAAATATCGGGCGTTTTCAATACATGAATTTGTTTGCCCAGCTGACAAACAAACAAATTCCAGTTGCGGTTGATGGCACAGAGCAACTTCCCCCAAAATATTTTTCATTGCATCATTTAAGCATTAATCTTAGTCGAAATCTAAATATTGGTCTCTTTGAAAGTATCGTTTTTGGAAAACGCCAAGTAGGTTTTGATATCAATTATCTCAATCCTATGATACTCCTACGATTTGTAGAAGGGCATCTTGGTAGCGTCGATAATTCGATTGCTGGGGCGAATTTTAAGTATAATTTCAAACGACATTTCTCGATTTATGGGCAATTTGTGCTTGATGAATTTAATCTCAAGTATTTTAAGAAAGATGGCTGGTGGGCAAAAAAATATGCCGCACAAATTGGCACACGATACATTGACCTTTTTGATATAAAAAACCTTGATTTTCAAGCAGAATTTAACTTAGTTCGACCATATATGTATAGCCATAATTCTACTTACAGCAATTATGTAAACTATAATTTACCATTAGCTCATCCGCTTGGAGCAAACTTTAAAGAACTTTTGTTAGTCGGGCGTTATCAGCCTTCGGGACGTTTACTTCTGAACTTTACGGCAATGATTGCCCAACAAGGCAAAGATTCAAATATTATCAACTGGGGTGGTGATATTTTACGAAATTATAACTTTACTCGCCCATCTGACTACGGTAATGAAATCGGACAAGGACAAAAGGTTTATACTAAAAATTATCAAATGGGAGTTTCGTATATGCTCACACATAATTTGTTTGCTGATTTGAAAGTACAAAATAGAAATACTAATCTTTTTGGAAATGCGGATGATAAGAAAAATACGATATTCTCGTTGGGTCTTCGCTGGAATACAAGTCAACGACATTTCTTGTTTTGATTTTCTAAAATTTAATCTGTATCTGAATATTTAAGCAATAATATTTCGCCATTTTCAATTATATATTCTCCATTTATCATGTTGATCTTAACCGAAAACAACTCCATAGCCAACCACTTCCTTTCTGAGTTGAGAGACGAACAAATACAAAAAGATTCGATGCGATTCCGTCGAAACTTAGAGCGTCTTGGCGAAGTTTTTGCTTACGAAATTTCAAAGACATTAAATTTTCAGAAGCAAGAAGTTTCTACTCAACTCGGTATAAAGAAAACCTATCAACTTTCGCAAGACGTGGTTTTAGTCACGATTCTTCGGGCGGGTTTACCATTGCATCAAGGACTGCTTAATTACTTCGATAAAGCAGAAAATGCTTTCATTGGGGCTTATAGAGGTAAACATGACGAAAAAGAGGCCTTTGAAATAGAAATGGACTATATCACGAGTCCAGATATTCATGGTAAAGTATTGATTATCAGCGATCCAATGTTGGCTACCGGCAAGTCAATTGAAAAAGCTTATCATGCCATGCTACGATATGGCGTTCCAGCAAAAACTCATATAGTTTCTGCCATAGCGAGTCAGCGTGGAGTGAGATTCATACAAGCACGCTTACCACAGTGCCGTCTTTGGGTGGGCGATATTGATGATGAAATGAACTCAAAATCATATATTGTTCCTGGTTTAGGCGATGCAGGTGATTTGGCATTTGGAGGAAAGATTTAACTAGTAACCATTACTTGAGCCGTTCTAAAGTGGCTTTCATTTCAAACTGAAGTACTACTTTTTTACCTGATATATTTTCGAGTAAAGGCTTCAATACCAACTCAGCATTTTTCTTGGTTTGTTCCAGAATCCCCATTTCGAGTGCCGATTGCTTGATTTTCGCTTCAGCACGTGTGTAGGCTTCATTCATCAACGATTGCTCGTTCATAAAGGCATATTCTGTATCATATATCTTCGATTTACTATGGTCGATTCGGTAGCTACAAAGTTCAGGATCAGGTAAATGCACAATCAATGTATCATCTTTGGAGGCGATATCCTCAGGTTTAATTTTAGTTAAATCTAAACATCCAATTGCCTCGCCTTGTACAATCAGAATCGCCTTCGGGTTTGGAAGATAATCGCGTACTAATTCTTGTTCAACTACATCTCTGAAAGAAAAATTCGATAATTCGAGTTTACCGAGAACTGTCATTTCCTTCAATACCAAATTATGGGTTGTCTGAATATCTTTGACAGCAAATGGGCTAAAGTTTTTAAATTTCTCCCACAAAATAATAGTCAAAACTATTGTTACCAATACCACTAAGATTTTAAAATAACTCTTAGATAAACCCATAATTCCTTAATTTTATATAAACTAGCTCTACCGTAAAATTAATCAATAAAATAATCATTTTTGCTACATTTTTCGTATAATCACACACAAATTATCCAGAAACACAATTTGATTTACCCTTAAAAATAAGTAATAATAAAAATATGCGACAAAAATAAAATACTTAAATTACTTATAATCAGTCTTTTATCGATTTAGCGAAGTGTCTCGAATTAAACATCTAGTATTTTGAGTCTCAGCACTTAGTGCCTGGTTAATAATTGAGAATCCACAGCTAGGTAGTTTATTTATAATCAATAACTTATCCACTTTTACAATTGTCGATTGTATCTGTCTCGCTACATAATACAAATTAATCTCAAACATTAATATGTTTTTCGTATCTTTGTGAGGTTAAAAGAAACCAAAAACTCAATTTACAGTGACGCTTATTAAATCAATTTCGGGTATTCGAGGAACTATTGGCGGAAAAAGTGGCGATTCCTTGACCCCATTAGATGTTGTAAAATTTACTGCTGCTTACGGTTCTTGGCTTAAAAACAAAAATTCAGAAAAACCACTTCGTGTTGTAATTGGAAGAGATGCCCGTCTATCAGGCAAAATGGTTTCCGATTTGGTATCTGCCACGCTCGTAGGAATGGGATTTCATGTAATTGATTTAGGCCTATCCACGACACCTACTGTCGAAATTGCGGTTCCTCTTGAAAATGCTTTGGGTGGAATCATTCTTACTGCCAGTCATAACCCAATTCAATGGAACGCACTGAAATTACTCAACGACAAAGGTGAGTTTATTTCGGGAGCTGATGGAGAAGCATTATTGGCCATAGCCGATAACGATAGTGCAGAATACGCTGATGTAAAAAGTTTAGGAAAAATCGAAATCAACGATTCTTATTTACAAAAACACATAGAAATGATTTTAGCTTTGCCATTAGTTGATAAAGATGCCATTGCAAAAGCGAATTTCAAGATATGTGTTGATGCCGTAAACTCTTCAGGTGGAATAGCTGTACCGATGTTATTAGAAGCATTGGGTGTAAGCGAAATCAAGAAAATAAACTGTGAACCAACGGGTATCTTTGCTCATAATCCTGAGCCATTGCCAGAAAATTTAAGAGAAATTTCGGGTGAACTTCGTAAAGGTAGCTATGATTTAGGAATTGTCGTTGACCCTGATGTGGATAGATTAGCATTTATCAACGAAGATGGTGAACCGTTTGGCGAAGAATATACGCTCGTGGCTGTTGCAGACTATATTTTGCAAAACGCTCCTAACAAAGAAGGCTTAACAACTGTATCGAACCTTTCTTCGACCTTAGCATTGAAAGATGTAACAATAAAAGCAGGCGGAACTCACCATTCAGCCGCAGTTGGAGAAGTAAACGTTGTGACCAAAATGAAAGAAGTTGGTGCAATTATTGGTGGTGAAGGCAACGGAGGAATTATTTATCCTGAGTTTCACTATGGTCGTGATGCGTTGGTAGGTATTGCTCTCTTTTTAAGCCATTTGGCTAAAGTCAATAAACCTATAGGATTCTTACGTAATACCTATCCAAACTACTATATTTCAAAAAAGAAAGTCGAACTTACAACAGATCTAGATGTTGATAGTATCTTGGAGGAAATAAAAACGAAATATGAACGATATCCAATCAATACAGAAGATGGCGTAAAAATTAACTTTGATAAAGAATGGGTACATTTACGTAAATCAAATACTGAGCCTATCATCAGAATCTACGCTGAATCAGAATTTGAAACAACAGCTTCGAATCTGGCTGACAAAATCATAAGGGATATAAAAG
>JAFEIL010000399.1 GCA_017495105.1 Emticicia sp.
CATTTTCGAGATAAGAAACAAAAAATGTATAAACCATTACGCCAGCCATTGCGGGTAAGAGTTTGCGGAAAGTGTCGGCTTTGTGGAAATAAAAAATGAGTTTCCACCAATCTTTTGGATTATAAATAAACATAATACTATTTAGGAGTGTTTTATGATTGGTTTTTAAGTACTTTAACGAATAAAAGCGGCGAGAATATAATTGTTAATTTGTCGATAGTCAGGATTTTATTGCTGCGGCGAACTGTCTCGAATCCTTTTTCTCGTTTCTTATGTCTCAGTGATTATTTGTTTTTGACCTGCAAAGATAAAGTTTTTTTAATTTCTTTTGGAATAGAAAATAAACATTGAATTATCGTTGTGCGGATTGATGAACAGAGCATTTTAATCATCGCAATAATACCATGAATCTCGAATTCAAGAAAACATCATTCGAAAAAGTTTCGGAAGTTTTGGATGATTTCGCTGGCAAATTTGTAAATATTTAGATTTTCATTCAATAAAAATTTAAGAAAAATTAAGTTTTTTTCAACAATGCTCGTATATTCGTGCCAAAACCATGGAAACTATGAATAAAACACTATACTTAATTCGTCATGCGACAGCTGAAGAGGGAGGAAACTCTCCAATGTTTCGTGATTTCGACCGAGATTTAACCTCAACTGGTATCATTGAGTCTGCCCGAATGGGTAAGTTTTTGGCTGCAACTGATGTTAAATTCGACCTTATTGTAAGTAGTGCAGCCGAACGAGCCAAAGCGACTGCAAAGATTTTTGCTGAACAATTAAACTATGATGCTGATGCAATTTTAATTGATGATTCCCTCTATGGTGGTGGTCCTCGTAGTTATTTATCAGCAGTTAATCAATTAGATGAAACTGTTAATGTTGTAGCTATTTTTGGTCATAATCCAGATGTTACATTTTTTTCAGAATATCTTACCCGTGCTGATGTTGGCGGCTCAATGGATAAATCAGGTGTTATGATTTTAGCTTTTGAAAACATTAAATGGGCGGAGGTATCAAGCAAAATGGCTAAGTTTTTGGGTTATTATTCTCCACAAAATATTAGCCAATCATAAATTAATGAAAACGCTTTTGCGTGTATAAATCAAAGAGTTTATAAAAAGTATTTGTTATGTCAAATAATAATTCTACAAATCGGAATCAAAAAATATTCCGAATCATTTTTCTTATATTTTTGGGAGTAGTCTTGTATTTTTTATATGATTTATCTCGACAAACTACTGCACCTTGGAAAAAAAAGAAAAATATTGAAAGGTCATTTTAGAAGGATATATAAAGCATTTAGACAAAAGAAACGAGATACATAATTTGATACGGTTCTCCGAAGTGATAAAGTATTGATTATCAGTAAATTAAATATTGTATTTTTGTTAACTAATTTGTAATCGAACTTATCAATGTCCTTCTTCAGATAAAAAAAGCAGTAATTCTCTATCGATGAGAAAATTACTGCTTGACCACAAAAACTCCAAAAAACCATGACTCCACGGAGTCATGTCACTATTTATTAAAGACTTTTATAAAATTATTTAATAACCAATTTTCATCTGATTTTAGTAAAGATGTCATTGTATTATCGGCAAAAACCGAAACCTTGCTGATTTCGTTTACTATTTTCAAGAATTCTTCTTTTTCTTCAGTGTCGGGTTGTATTCCCTCCTTTAAATCTTCCATTGCCTCGATTAATGGCCCAATTTCTCGGCGTCGTCTCTCTTTAGCAATTTGCTTGGCAACTTTCCAAATATCTTTCTCAGCTATAAAAAACTCCTTTCTTTCTCCGGGCAAGAGTTGCTTGTAAATCAATCCCCAATCCATTAAATCTCTGAGGTTCATGTTCACGTTTCCTCTCGAAATTTGCAGGTCAGCCATGATTTCATCAGCATTCATTGACCGAGGTGAAAGCAAAAGCAAAGCATGTATCTGAGCCATAGTGCGGTTTATACCCCATTGAGTGGCAAGCGTACCCCATGTATGGATAAATTTATCTTTCGCTTCTTTTATTTCCATTAGAGCCATCTTAATTTTAAAACTTTTTATATTTAAGCACGTAAGTGTAATTGTTACCCCAAAGTAAAATAACCTTTTTGAATTTTCAAAATATTCTGAAAGTTTTTTTAATTTTATTTTCTCTAACTTATTGCTTATCACCAAAACTTAACTCTTTGATTGTTAGTTATTTATAATCTAATTGTCTCTTTATCAATATCTTTTATCGCTTATCCACTAATAAATATAATAATTGATTAAGATAAAAAAAACTCAAAAATGTGATAAAACGTTTTTTGATGATGCAGAAATGAGCCCTACCTTTTTTGATGAATCAAATAATTACTTGGCTTTTATAATGACAAATTGCCTATCTTTTCTTTATTTCGTGGTATAAAAAAAATAACAAATCATGTTTTCTGTACAGACTTACACCGAGCGTCGTAACGCATTAAAAAAAGCAGTTGGAAGTGGCTTAATTTTGATAATGGGCAATGAAGAAGCACCCATGAATTACCACGATAATACCTACCGTTTTCGTCAAGATAGCAATTTTTTATATTTTTTTGGTATCAGCCATGCAGGTTTATCCGCCATCATTGATGTAGATTCTGGTGAAGAAATTATCTATGGACATGAATTTACAATTGACGATATAATTTGGGTCGGCCCACAAGCAACTTTGGCTGAGCAAGCACGAATGGTGGGTGTTTATCGCACTGAAGAACCTTTAAAATTGCCAGAAAGGCTAAAAAAGTCTTCAAAAGTACATTTTACGCCACCATATCGCTTCGATAACATGATTCGAATGAGTGAGTGGTTGGATATTCCGGCTGCTCGATTGAAAGAAAAAGCATCGGTTGAACTTATCAAAGCGATTGTGTCATTACGCTCCATAAAGACTGATGAAGAAATTGTGCAAATGGAGCACGCTGTCAATATTTCTCGTGAGATGCATATTATTGCGATGCAATTGACCCAAGCAGGAAAAAAAGAGTATGAAATTGTGGCAGCGATTCATGCCAAAGCATTGGAAGGTGGTGGAGAGTTATCATATCCGATTATTTTTTCGGTAAATGGACAAACGCTACACAATCATTATCATGGAAATACAATGACCGAAGGACGTTTGGTTATTAACGATTCTGGTGCTGAAAATGCTATGTTTTATGCAGGTGATATTACTCGAACAATTCCGGTCAGCAAACGATTTACCGAAAAACAGAAGGAAATTTATAATCTAGTATTGAAAATGGAAACGGAGTCGATTGCAACACTCCGACCAAACGTCCAATATAAAGAAATTCATATTTCGGCCAATCGAATCATGCTCGAAGGCATGAAAGATTTAGGTTTCTTGAACGGAGACGTAAGCGAAATGCTTGCCGAAGGTGTACAAGGGCTTTTTATGCCACATGGTTTAGGTCATGCTATTGGTCTCGACGTGCATGATATGGAGGATTTGGGTGAAAAATATGTGGGCTACCGTGATGGTTTGGAGCGAAGTACACAATTGGGCTTAAAGTCACTACGCTTGGCAAAAGAATTAGAGGCGGGAAATGTGCTAACTGTTGAGCCAGGTATTTATTTTATTCCAGAATTGATTGATAAATGGAAGGCAGAAAACAAGTTTACGAATTTTGTAAATTACGCAAAACTTGATGCTTACCGAGATTTTGGCGGAGTCAGAATCGAAGATAATTGCTTGGTCACGGAAAATGGTAGCAAAACGCTTGGAAATTCAATTCCGAAAACTGTAGAGGAAGTTGAGGCTTTGAGAGGGTAAGATTGTATTTCTATTGAAGATTAAGGATTAGAAATTGATGATTTTAGCGTTTTTTACTTAAATCTACAATTTCCAATCTTTAATCGCACGGGCGACCCCGCTTCAATTTTTTAAATGAGTCAGTCAGATATGATAAATTTCAATTATTCCACCCAATCAGCAATAAAAAGATTGGTATCTCTTGTACCACCATTGTTTCTGTTTGAGCTGAAAATCAATTTTTTACCATCATAACTAAACATCGGGAAAGCATTGAAATTACTTTCGGTTGTGATTTTTTGAAGATTTGTTCCATCAATATTTATCAAATATAACTGAAAATCATAGCCACGTTGTGAATGATGATTTGATGCAAAAATGATTTTATCTCCTTTTGGCGTGAAGTATGGTGCCCAATTGGCTTTGCCCAATTTAGTGATTTGTTTTAAATCCGAACCATCTACATTACAAGTAAAAATCTCCATATTGGTTGGGGCAACCAAGTTTTTCTTTAGATTTTCTTTGTACTCAGTACGCTCTTCTTCGCTCGAAAAACGTGACGCACGGAAAACCAATTTCTTACTATCTGGCGAGAAAAATGCACCACCATCATAGCCTAATTCGTTTGTAATTTGCTTTACATTTTTACCATCAATATCCATGATGTATAAGTCTAAATCACCATTTCGAGTACTGGTAAAAACAATTTTCTTGCCATCGGGTGAAACCGTCGCTTCGGCATCGTAGCCTGGCGTATTTGTTAAGCGTCTTTTTACTTTACCTTTCAAATCAGCCACGTAAATATCAAAACTATCGTAGATTGCCCAGAGATATTTTTTGCCCGTTTCAGGTACTGGAGGACAAGCATGTCCACCCATTTCGTGCGTACTTCCATAAAGGATTTCTTTGCCATTTGGCATAAAAAAGCTACAGGTTGTTCGTCCAAAACTAGTACTTATAAAATCTGGACGCACTTTTGGGTCTTTTAAGCCTTTTTCTACATCCATATAAAAAATTTGGTCGCATGAAAGGCCCCATGCTGGATTATCAGACTGAAAACTAATGTATTTGCTATCACGGCTAAAATAGGCTTCGGCATTATTGCCACCAAAAGTCAATTGACGAACGTTTTTGAGGTGTTTTTCGTCGGGTGTTTGTGCGAAAATCAGTGAAAAATTAACAGTAATCAGTGTGCAAATAACAAAAATGTATTTCATATAATAAAAAGATTAAAAAATTGAGTTTATTCGTAATTCTACAAAATTGTATTTTGTATAGCAAAGGTATGACAGAATATGATTTTTTGAAAGATAATTAATAATGCTTAAAAAAACGCTAAAATAAATCAAAAATAGGCATAATACGGCTTAGAAAAGTGTATTTTTGTAGCTTATTTTTAACGCCCCTGACATTATGAATAGACTTCTTCTATTGTTTATATCATTTTTATTTTTACTTCAAACCCAAGCTCAAGAAGCACCAACAGTAAAATTTATTACTGAAAAGATTAAACTTGATGGCGTTTTGGACGAGCAAGCGTGGCAAACTGCTGAAAAAATGCCTTCATTTTGGGAGTTTTTTCCGAAAGATAGCATCAAAGCAAAATATCAGACCGAAATCTTGTTGGCTTACGATGAAAAAAATATTTACATCGGAGCAAAATTATATTCGCCTGGAAATAATTATGTGACTCCTTCTTTTAGGCGAGATTTTAGAGCTGGAGGTAATGATAATGTGAGTTTTTTGTTTGATACCTTTAATGACAAAACCAACAGCTTTTTGTTTGGTATGAACCCTTTCGGAGTCATGCGTGAAGCCTTGCTTTATAACGGCGGAACGGCCAACGAGTATTTCAATATGTATTGGGATAATAAATGGAGTGCAATTTCGAAAATGTATGAAGGTTATTGGATATGTGAGTTGTCAATTCCATTGACAACTCTGCGTTTTAAAGAAGGAAGTACACAATGGAATTTTAAGGCATATAGATTTGATACCCAAGCCAATGAACAATCGACTTTGATGCGGATTCCACAGAATCAGATTATTATGAATTTGGGATATTCAATGCCAATCATTTTTGAAAAACCACTAAAAAAATCGGGTGCAAATATTTCCTTGATACCTTATTTATCTGCTAGTTCTACCCATGATTTTGAGCATCCCGAAAACCCTGCCGCCGGAAATAAGCTTAATTTTGGAGGAGATGCTAAAATAGGGATTACTTCTGGATTGAATCTTGATTTGACAGCTAATCCCGACTTTTCAAATGTCGAGGCTGACCGACAAGTTGTAAACTTGACTCGTTTTGATGTAAATTTTCCTGAGCAGCGACAGTTTTTCTTAGAAAATTCCGACTTATTTACGGGTTTTGGAAGCTATAATACTAATCCATTTGTGCCGCCGTCAGGCACCCTCGGTTCAGCGGCTGGAAATCAGTTGGTAAGTCCGTTTTTTTCTCGTCAAATTGGCATTAGTCTTGATACCATAACAGGAACGAATGTGCAGAATAAAATTTTGTATGGTGCAAGAATCAGTGGGAAAGTTGATGATAATTGGCGTGTGGGGTTGCTGAATACTCAAACTGCAGCTGATGCATTTAAAGGTACACCAAGCATGAATTATTCAGTAGCTGCCTTGCAACGAAAAGTTTTTGGACGCTCCAATATCGCTGCAATTTTTGCCAATAAACAAGTTTTGGGTAAAGAATTGTCAGGTATAAATAGCTATAATCGAGTGGCTGGACTTGAGTATAATTTGGCATCGAAGGATAATCGCTGGAGTGGAAAAGTGTTTTACCATCAGGTATTTAGCCCAACGCTTATTGGCGAAAAATTTGCTCATGGCTTTATGCTCAATTATAGTGTTAGGAAATTGATTGCCAAGTGGTCGCATGATTGGGTAGGGAAGGGCTTCGATGCAGAGATTGGTTTTGTGCCAAGAAAGAACTTTTTTCATATAAATCCCACGATTGGTTTCAATGTTTTTCCTAAGTCACGCACCTTCAACCGCATCAGTTATGGAGTTGCTTATGACCAATATAATCAACCAGGATTGGGGGTGACAGACCGCCAAGCAGGGCCGTTTTTATTGTTAGGTTTTCAAAATACATCTAATATTTTGATGACGCTCAATCAAAATTATACTTATTTATTTAAAGATTTTGATGCCCTCAGAAGTAACAATAAATTACCTGTTTTGAAAAAGGGCACAAACTATACTTACTATAATTTTTCGGCAACTTATGTTACTGACCAACGTAAAAAACTGGTGGTATTTTTCCAGCCTCTTATTGGGCAGTATTTTGATGGAAATATTGTAAGTTTAGTCGGAAATGCTTCTTACCGTTTTCAGCCTTATGGTTTTTTCTCGGTCAATTTTAGTTACAACAATATCAATCTTTCAACTGGCAAAAATCAAGTATATTTAGTTGGCCCAAAACTTGATTTAACATTTACAAAAAGTCTGTTTTGGACAACTTATGTGCAGTATAATAGCCAATTTAAGAACGTTAACGTAAATTCTCGACTCCAATGGCGTTTTGCTCCTGTGTCTGATTTCTTCTTGGTTTATAC
>JAFEIL010000295.1 GCA_017495105.1 Emticicia sp.
TTGCTAATGCGATGACTTGTGCTAACTCTACCAGCCCTGATAAGCTAATAATTCTTGCTCCAACTAATAAGTGAATATCAGGCAAGCTACGCCCCGCATCGCCAAAATCGGTCAGATCATTGATAATGATTTCTAAATTATTGAGAACATTTTCAGCTTCTGTTGATTCTACCAAAGCATTGTTTCTTTGTAATCTCACAACGCCAGCTTTATCAATTATTCGAAGTATTTTTTGTTGTTTTTTGAATAAACCGAATAAAGTTTTTATTTCTTTTTCGGCAATAAAAGCCATTAAAGACGAAGTTTCAGCAACTAATTTTACTTCGGAAAGGTCTATTTGCATCGAACGGGCCGACGAAATTCTACAATCCTCGAGCGTAATTTCTTTGTTTGCGTTCTCATCTTTTCGGAGTTCTGTCGTACCAAATGCAATTGCTTTCACTATATTTCTTCGAGTATCTACTTCTATTTGCACTTCGACGGTTTCGGGAACTGCCCCAATTTTAATAACAGCTTCAGCAGCTTCTTTTCTAACTGCCAAAATGTCTTCGGGTGTTGGCTCAACTATATTTCGTTCGATAGTATCTCTAACCATAGCCAAAGCAACACCAATCGTAGAAATAACTTCAGCTTTTTTCGCTATTCTTGCTGGAATTCCCATTAATTCTCCGGTAAAAAGTACCAAAGAAGCCGCACCACCGCCTCCACCTATTAGCTCAACAGTATTTCGCTCTAAATGATATTCGAGAATCAATTCTTCGAGTTGCTTGGCTACTTTTTTACACGAAATTTCGAGAATTTCACGAGCAGTATTTTCGACTGTTTTACCAATTTTTTTGGCTAAAGGCTCGAAAGCTAATCTTGCTGACTCAGCATTTCCTTTGGCAAAAGCTGTGTCAGGAATAATTCCTAGTAAATTGGCGGCACAAGTTGGAGTGAGCGAAAAACGTTGCCCGTTGGAAGTTTCGATGGCTGTATAATCATCGGCATCTTTAATAGTTGGTCGAAGATGCACCAACTTGGCATTTTCAAAAACTTCGGGTTTTTGAAAACACGCATAATGCAAGCCAGCAATATGTGCAGAACGAGAACCCACATCAACAATTTTTCCCTTGGCTTCTCTAATCATACTTCCGCCAGCTATGGCTAGGGTTCGAACATCTAAGGTATTCAAATAGGTACGATGCCCGCCTACTTTGGCTGCTTTGGTTTGGGGTTGTCCATCTCGAATCACGGAAATATCAGCACTTGTACCGCCAACTTCGATAAAAATTCCATCAGAGACCCTTTCGTGCATCAATGCTCCTGCAATTCCAGCGGCAGGTCCAGAAAGCATTGTCATAATAGGGCGACGGTGTACTTCTTCTACGCTCATTACGCCACCATCCGACCTCATAATCATCAAAGGAGCAGTTATTCCAGCACGCTTTACGCATTCGTTGGTCATGGTTGCGGTATGAATCATTTTCGGCAAAATTGCTCCATTGATTACTGCCGTTCGGGTACGAGTACGAAGCCCATACAGGCTCGAAACTTCGTGTCCCGAGGTGGCAAAAACGCCCATTTCGCTTGCAATTTTACTTATTAATTGTTCATTTTGAGGATTATCTACGCCAAAGGCTTCAGAACTCACAATAACCTCAACATTTTTTTCTTTAAAATCTTGTATTTGTTTGATTATCGTTTTTTCTTCGACGTTTTGGTCAGAAATAAAAGAATGTTCAATGTTCAGAAAACGATTAGTGGCCAACTCAATTACAGGAACATTGGTGTCAATTTTTGCTTTTATTCCTTCCAAACCACTGCCTAAACCAATTATTCCGACTTTCGCCACATCACCTTCTAAAAGGGCATTGGTGGCTTGGGTAGTAGAATGAGCAATGAAAATGACTTCATTGGGTAAAATACCAAGGTCTGATAAAGCTCGATTGATGGCATCGATAATGCCAGCAGCTACACCTTCTTTCGAATCATGTGTAGTTGGAACTTTTAATTGTGAAATAACCTCTCGAGTGTGGTGATCAACCACTACCACATCTGTAAAAGTACCGCCTACATCTATGCCCACTCGTACTTGTTTTTTCATGGTTTCTTGAGAATAATTGGTCGATATTTGATATTTCATTAAAAACTACCTCTGGCTACAAAAACATAAACACTGAAATAATTAAACCGACAATACAGACAATCATCATTGGCAGGAGAGTTTCTTTTGTGAAATCTTCAACTTGTACACCCACAAAATTTGCTATCCAAACACTGTGTGTATTGGTAGGGTCGCAGACGTTTTGTACTTGGACTATGCACATAATAGCAGCTAAAAGTGCCAAAGGAGGCAAAACGGCAGTGCCGAACATAATGGTAAATAAGCCAATACCAATACCAAAAATATTGAGTGGGCCACGATATAATGCTAATGGCGAAAGAATTCCGAAGAATGCAATATAAAAAAGTGTAGAGTGAAAAGGCAATGATAAGATAAGTGGTTCGAGGGCAGTTTTGATTAGCGGCAGATTGAGAGCATTCAGCAACATTCCAATTCCCATCATCAGAATAGCGGCAGGAGCCCCGTCTTCAATGCCCTTAATTGCCGAAGAGGTGAGGGTTTTAATGGCATTTTTCCACTCAGTTGTACAAACGCCATACAATGAACCAACGATAAAAGCTGCAATAAAATCGAGTTTCAAACCAAAATAGTTGAATCCAAAAAATAAAACCAAAGGTATAATAGGCGTAAGCAAAGCTATATTGGGTACTTTTTTATTTCTTTTGAGCAAATCATCCTTTGAAACTGCCGACATTAGTAGCATTTCGCCCGAACGTTTGGCCGCAATTAGGGCATAAGATACTACCATCATGAGCATTAAACCCAATAAAACAAAAGCAAAAGTTGAGACTTGTTTAGGCAAGACCTCAGTTTCAGTCAAGCCCAAAAGTTGTCGATAAAGTGTAAATAAAATAGGATTAAAAATGAAACCTGTAGCAAATGCTAAAATAAATAAAGTTCCAGCCAGTTTACGAGGAATGCCAAGGCTCATCATAATGGGCAATACCAGCGACCCAACTGTAATGATTGCTCCCAATCCTTGTAAGGTTGTAAACAAAATTGTCGTGACAAGCATCAAACCAAATGAAACTATTAGCGGTTTTTCACCACCAAATTCAGCAGCACGTTTAATGATTTCTTCAGCAATACCTGTTTGAATCAATACTCGTCCCATCATTGCTCCCATAAAAACCGATACGTAAACCGAAGTAAGTTTGAGTGAACCTTGAGCTATGATTTGGTTCAAAACCTCAGGAATTGATAGTTGTGCTACTAAAGCAATCAAGATAGCCATTGCTGGTAAAGCCAATAATGCTGGTATTTTTCGCAAGAACATCAAGCCAGCAAATACTATAAATATGAGAAGTAAACTGAGTGCAATCATAGGTGGGTGCGAAAGCTTAATTTAAAAATAAAAGATTTGAAACTACTTGAAAAATCATTTGGCCTTTATGGTTTGACAATCTATTTTTGCCTCAAAAGTGCGATTCCAAGGTAAATCAAAGCTTAATGATGTATATTTTAATTTTTTAGTACTATTTTTAGGATAAAAGCCTTCAACGGTTTTAATGACTATTGGAAGTAATTCTTTTTTACAAAACTCTTCTGTTGGCATTGTTTGTTCATCCGTTAAACGATAAGCATTCCAGTTTTTTTCACGAATCATTTTGGCAGACATTGGTCGAACGATGGAATGGTAACTGTAATCATCTAATAATCGATTCAGCATAAACCATGTTTGAGCCTCAGCCATACGGTCAATTACTTGTTTTTGAGGATGCAATTTTGCTATTGGTTTTGAAACACCAAATAAAATACCGTGAGGCAATGCCGTACCGATTGCGTTGCCGGCTGTATTCCAAGAAGCGTAGCCAGAGGTTTTTGAAAAAACAGCTTGTTCTTTCAGCCTTTCGGTGAAAGGAATATCTCCACCTTGGACATCTCCTACAGGGTCAATATCAACGATGATCATACCTTTGTTTGTTTTCTTAGAAAAAGCAATAATTTCATCGGCAAAGGTTTTGGCTCGCCCTTCTTCTTTTCTTGAGGTGAACACAAAAAAACAAATGTCGGCGTCGTTTATATGGCTAACTTCTCTTGCCCCAACGGCCTTGATATGAAAACTTACTGTTTTACGTAAGGGGCGGTCTTCAAAAGGCATTTCTTTATCGGCCATGCTTTCAGATGAAAAAACCGCCTTGATTTTTGGTCGATAATTGTATTTATCTGCCACAGAGCGAGCTAATAACAGCATCGAAACCTCGTCGGCACCGGGTTGAATAGCAATACGCTCTGTTAAATTATTTGATTGAACATATTGCGAAAGCGTTTCTCTATCTTTAATATGTACGCCTTTAGCTTTAGCGTCGTCTTGAGATAGAATTAAATAGTCAAAAACCTTGTTTTTTGCCAATTCTGCGGCAAAAAGATTTACTTTTAAGTTACGTTCTCGAGCTGTTTTGTAATTTCTTAATGCTTCTTGAGGAATGTCAGATTCCAATTTTTGGGTTAATGTTTTTTGATTTTCATTAGGCGAAATTTCAGCCCACTTCGACAATTTTTCACGATATAATTCATTTTTTCCATCGGCAGTTGGAGCTAAACGCATGATAACACTCGATCCATAGATTTTTATTTTTGGCGATTTTTGTCGAATCACCTTGACGATTTCCACTCTTTTTAAAGCCTCAGAAATTTCGGTCTCATGCACACGAGAAGCCACTAAACCACCATAAGCAATCATATCCATCGAAATGATGACTGCATCAAAAGATTGTATGTTTTGGGCATCAATCCATCGAATAATTTCGTCTGATTTTCCAAAATCAAGAAATCTACCCAGCATTTCATGCGGAGGTGTAATGAGTTCAACATCACCAACAAGTCCCATTTTTACAGGAAACTGCAAACAAGGTGGACGGTCATCTAAAGGAATGAGTAGAATTTTCGCTGAAAGTTTTCCCTGTGGAAAAGCAGAATGAGCTATTGAGTAAAAAAAACAAATGAATAGTAAGATTTTTTTTTTCATATATTAAAATGAAGGGTTCAATAGAATGGCTGTAATTACGCTAAAATCCACATTTATTTTTAGAATAACTACTACTTAAATGTAATGATTGAACAAATTTGAGAAATAAATTTAATTTTTTAATAATCTTATATAAAAATTTTATATAAGTTTGTGTAAATATACATATAAACATAAAAATTGTTCTGTTAACTTTTTCAAACCAAACGAAATCATCAAAAAGAAAAATTTAATTTAAAGGATCTCAAACTTCTTAACCGTATGAAAATTTAAAAACTATTTGTAAAAATTTTATGAAACAAAAAATTCTGCTCACAATTCTTTTTCCTTTTTTAATGGTGCTTTCCCTACAAGCCCAACAAAGGCCTATAAAAGGGAAAGTTTTCGATAGAGCAAGTAATACAGCTTTACCGAATGTTTCGATTCTTGAAAAGACATCGGGAAACGGTGTTGTCTCCGACTCGAAGGTGATTTTTGGTATTAATGTATCAGAAAAAGCAGTGCTTGTTTTTTCGTTTATCGGCTACGAAACCCAAGAGATAGCTGTTGGGAATCAAAGCACGATAGAAGTTTCTTTGGCTGAATCAAACCGGATTATTAGATGATGTGGTTGTCGTTGGCTATATGGTATTCAGTAACAGGTTCGGTTTCTCAGTTTAAAAAAACACTCCCCAATTATTTGTCGTCATTTTTTTTTATTTAAATTTACATCTTAATTATTAGTTAAAATTAAACCTTTATTTATCTATGAAACAAAAGTTTTTTATTTTCCTCGTATCATTTTTGGCATACTCAGGAAGTGTACTTGCTCAAGACCGCAATATAACCGGTGTGGTTAAAGACGAGGGTGGACAAGCTATTCCAGGGGTTAGCGTAGTTTTGAAAGGCACGAATAAAGGTACCACTACCAATGTAGATGGAGCTTATCAAATTTCTGCTTCTTCAGGCACTTTGCTTTTTACATCTATTGGTTATACTTCCAAAGAAGCTAGCATTGCTTCAGGCTCTGTAATTGACATTATATTAAATTCTAATGATAGACTGTTGGGCGAAGTGGTAGTAACGGCATTTGGTATAACTAAAGATCAAAAAGTACTGAGTTATGCTACCCAACAAATCAATACAGGTACTATTGCAAAGGCTCGTGAATTAAATGTAGCAAACTCACTTATCGGGCGAGTAGCCGGTTTAGACGTAGCGAGGTCTGCTTCCGGTTTAGGAGGGTCGTCAAGAGTGGTTTTAAGGGGCGATCGTTCAATAACTGGAAACAATCAAGCCCTTATTGTAGTGGACGGTGTTCCAATGGACAATTCGAATTTTAGTCCGGGTAATGCAAACGGTGGTAGAGATGGTAGTGATGGTCTTTCAAGTATCAATCCAGATGATATTGAATCCATTACAGTATTAAGAGGTGCTTCGGCAACGGCACTTTATGGAAGTAGGGCTGCCAATGGGGCTTTACTAATTAATACAAAGAAAGGTTCTTCAAGAAAAGGATTTGGTATTTCTTACAATGGTTCGTTTCAAGCTGAACAAGCTATGGTGTTGCAAAAATTCCAAAATGAATACGGACAAGGAAGTGCTGGTGTATATAGCCCAAGGTCAGAATTTAGCTGGGGTCCAAAAATGACTGGTCAATCAGTCGCCCTATGGGGACCTAATCCTGCTGATGCGGGCAAAACCTATAATATGACCCCGCAAAATAACAATTACAGTGATTTTTATTCCACTGGAACTCAAATTTCCAATTCATTGGCAATAACAGGGGGGGGAGATAAAACTCAAACCTATTTCTCTTTTACCAATGTGGGTGCAACAGGAATTGTAGACAACAACAAACTTGGTCGTAATACCTTAAATCTTAGAATCACTAATCAAGTAAGTAGCAAATTATCAATAGATTCAAAAATAACCTATTTGAACGAAAAAATTGATAATCGCCAACAAACCGGAGAATCATTTGCTAATTTACAAAGACATGTATTGCGTTTGCCTAGAAATATTTCTTTAGATGCAGCTGAGAAATTTGAGTATGTAGATCCATCAACAGGCCGTCTACGTCAGAACTTTTGGAATCCAGGCTCTAACGGCGGACAAAACCCATATTGGATAAAGAATAGAGTATTGGCCAATGATACTAGAGATCGTGTTACAGGTTTCTCTGCATTAACATATAAAGCGACCGATGCTATTAGTTTTATGGCTAGAGGAGGTATTGACAGATACGTGGATAAGTTTGAAGGAATGTGGTATAATAACAC
>JAFEIL010000082.1 GCA_017495105.1 Emticicia sp.
CTATTCGATGGGTTGTGATATTTTTAATACAAAAGCAGTAGAAAAATTGAGTAAAATCAAAGGAATAAAACTCAAACTCAACAATTTTTCGATTGTTTGTCACGATTTGAGTAATATTTCCACTTACGCAAAAGTTTCAAATAATACATTTAGATTGTTAAAACGAGCCTTGCCTGGCCCTTTTACATTTATTCTTCCAGCAACAGGTGATTTACCTAAAACACTCCAAACCAAACGAAAAACTATTGGCATTAGAATTCCTGACCACGAAATTCCACTAAAAATTATTGAAATGTTGGGTAATCCAATCATCACAACTTCCGTAAAAGATGACATTGATGATATTTTGGAATATCCAAACGAGATTGAAGTAATTTATTCACAAAATAGTGAAAAAGTAGATATTATAATCGACGGCGGTTGGTGTGGAATTGAACCATCTACGGTGGTACTTGCGATTGATGACGATTTTGAAGTTATTCGTGAAGGTGTTGGAGATTTGAAAGAGTTTTTATAGCATAACTCTTCGAGTTGTTTCAATAATTAAATCAATTTTTAAAAAATGTGATTCAATTAATGCACTACATATTCCTCAACCTCCTCTACCTCAACCAACATTTTATCATTGATTATAGACAAACTTACTTGCTTAGTTTCATTAATGAGAATTGGGTCATATTTCGCAGTAACACGCACATAATTTTCAGTCCAACCATGCATATTTCCATCTTCTATATCTTCCTCAAAAAGAACAGAAAATTTATTACCAAGCTGACTTTCATAGAAAAATCGTTTTTTCTTATCTGATAAAATGTGAAGCATTTTTGAGCGTTCAGCACGTTTATTTTGTGGCACAGTTGGCTTAATAGAAATTGCCGTTGTATTTGGTCTTTCTGAATAAGTAAACACGTGTAAATAACTAATATTCAACTCATTCAGGAAATTATAGGTTTCTAGAAACTCATCATCTGTTTCGCCAGGGTGGCCCACGATCACATCAACTCCAATACAACAATCTGGCATTAATTGTTTGATTTTATTAACTCTATCAATATAAAGTTCTCGTTTATAACGACGTTTCATTAATGCCAAAACTTTACTTGAACCCGATTGCAAAGGAATATGAAAATGCGGCACAAATCTCTTTGATTTTGCCACAAACTCAATAATTTCATCTGTCAAAAGATTAGGTTCAATACTCGAAATACGGAAACGCTCAATTCCTTCAATCTCATCAAGTTCTTTTACTAAATCAAAGAAAGTTTCTACTCTTATGCTATTTTGTAAGCCAAAATCACCAATATTTACTCCGGTCAACACAATTTCTTTTACACCGCTTTCCGCAATATTTTTTGCAGCATTAACCACATTTTCTATCGAATCTGAGCGACTTTTTCCACGAGCCAGCGGAATCGTACAATAAGAACAAGGATAATCGCACCCATCTTGTACTTTCAAGAAAGTACGAGTACGGTCATTCAAAGAGTATGAAGTATGATATTCAACAGCCTCTTCGATATTTGAATTAAAAATTAGCGAGCGACGTTTCGCCACTTTTTCAGATTTCAGACGAGGTTCTTTTACAAAATCACCTAATAAATCAACTAGACGAAATTTTTCAGCCGCACCTAAAACGGCGTCGACACCTTCAATTTCAGAGATTTCTTGCGGTTTTAATTGGGCATAGCAACCAATAATTGCTACATAGCCATCAGGATTTACCCGATTCGCCTCTTTGACAATCTTTTTGCATTTTTTGTCGGCATTTTCAGTGACCGAACAAGTATTAATTATAAATATATCGGGAGTTTCAATAAATTCTACTTTCTGATAACCGCGACTTTCAAACAATCGTCCGATTGTCGAAGTTTCCGAATAATTTAATTTACAACCTAGTGTATAAAATGCTACTTTTTTCATATTTAAGATGATTAAGGAAGCCTTCGCTAAGAGGGAAGCCTAGCCTAAAGGCTTCCTTTTCGATTCTTTCAAAGTACAAAGTTAGATAAAAATCAGTTCGTTTTTAGCTAAAATTTTGACTTTCAATATTTAAGCCATCCAAAAACTGTACTATTTCAAGAAGAAGTATAAACATACATTCTATATTTTCAAAACACTAAATTTTAAGATTTTCAAATAAGTAATTTCTCGCATTCTTCATTTAATTAAATTAATTTTGCATTTTCAAAAATCTCTACAAAATAGCAACAAAATGATTCATTTCTTCGGAAGCCAAGAAACCGTATTTGCTCTACAAACGCAAGACAATCTTTCAAATGAAGACATCAAAAAACTCCTTTGGCTATTCAATAGTCAAATCGACAATAAATTCACGATTACCAACATCATTGATTCATCATTAAAAGCATATTTTGTTGGGCCTCGTGCAGCAATGATTACACCATGGAGTACAAATGCTGTAGAAATCGCTCAAAATATGGGCATTTCGGGCATAATCCGTATTGAAGAATTTAAGGCAGTTGACGAAGGCTTCAAAGAGTTCGACCCAATGCTTTCACAAAAATATACTGAACTAAATCAATCAATTTATACAATTAACGTTCAACCGGAACCAATTTTGGAAATTGAGGACATTGGTGCTTACAACAAAAAAGAAGGTCTTTCGCTAAGTGTAGAAGAAGTTGAATATTTGAATAATCTTTCTGTAAAATTAGAAAGAAAATTAACTGACTCAGAAGTTTTTGGTTTCTCTCAAGTAAATTCAGAACATTGCCGCCATAAAATCTTCAACGGAACCTTCGTAATTGATGGTGTTGTCAAAGAATCTTCACTTTTCAAATTGATTAAGAAAACATCGGAAACAAACCCAAACGATATTGTTTCGGCTTATAAAGATAATGTTGCCTTTATCAAAGGCCCAAAAGTTACACAATTTGCTCCTTTAAGTGCCGATAAACCAGATTTTTATACCGAAAAAGAGTTTGATTCTGTCATTTCGGTTAAAGCAGAAACTCATAATTTCCCAACAACAGTTGAGCCTTTCAATGGTGCTGCTACTGGTTCTGGAGGTGAAATTCGTGACCGTTTGGCGGGCGGACAAGGCTCTTTGCCATTGGCAGGAACAGCTGTTTATATGACTTCTTATTCTCGTTTGGAAGAAAATCGTCCGTGGGAAAAAGGCATGAATGAGCGTCCGTGGTTGTACCAAACGCCAATGGATATTTTGATAAAAGCCTCGAATGGTGCATCTGATTTTGGAAATAAATTTGGTCAGCCGCTCATTACTGGTTCAGTTTTAACATTTGAACATGAAGAAGATGCAAGAAAACTTGGCTTCGATAAAGTAATCATGATGGCGGGCGGAATTGGCTACGGAAAAACTGAACAAGCCATCAAACAAAAGCCAACAGTTGGCGATAAAGTGGTAATTTTGGGTGGCGAGAACTACCGAATCGGTATGGGTGGAGCGGCAGTTTCATCGGCCGATACGGGTGCTTTTGGTTCAGGAATTGAGTTAAATGCGATTCAACGCTCAAACCCAGAAATGCAAAAACGTGCAGCTAATGCCATTCGTGGTCTGGTTGAAAGTGACCATAATCCAATTGTTTCAATTCACGATCATGGTGCAGGTGGTCACCTCAACTGTTTGTCGGAATTGGTAGAAGAAACGGGCGGTTTGATTGATTTAGATAAATTACCTGTCGGCGACCCAACCCTTTCGGCCAAAGAAATCATCGGAAATGAGTCACAAGAGCGAATGGGGCTAGTAATTGGTGAAAAAGATTTAGGAATTTTAAAACGCATTGCCGACCGTGAACGTTCGCCAATGTATGAAGTAGGTGATATTACAGGTAGTCATCGCTTTACGTTTGAATCAAAATCGACAGGTGCAAAACCAATGGATTTTGCGATTGAAGATATGTTTGGTAGTTCGCCCAAATTTATCATGGACGATAAAACTATTGAAAGAAACTATTCAGATTTAGTATATGCTACCGAAAATATTCCAACATATCTCGACCAAGTGCTGCAACTCGAAGCCGTTGCGTGTAAAGATTGGTTGACCAATAAAGTTGACCGTTGCGTAGGTGGCCGTGTTGCCAAACAACAATGTGCAGGGCCTTTGCAATTGCCATTAAATAATGTTGGAGTAATGGCTTTAGACTTTAAAGGAAAAGAAGGAATTGCCACAACAATCGGACATTCGCCAGTTTCGGCTTTGGTCGACCCAGTTGCCGCCTCTCGAACTGCCATTGCAGAATCTTTGTCAAATATTGTTTTTGCACCTTTGAAAGATGGCTTAAAATCAGTTTCACTTTCGGCAAACTGGATGTGGGCTTGCAAAAATGAAGGCGAAGATGCAAGACTTTACGAAGCGGTAAAAGGTTGTTCAGATTTTGCGATTGAACTCGGAATCAATATTCCAACAGGAAAAGATTCGCTTTCGATGAAGCAAAAATATCCAAACGATGAAGTAATTGCCCCAGGAACTGTCATTATTTCAGCAGGTGGAAATTGTTCAGATATTACAAAGGTTGTTGAACCTGTTTTAAAGAGAAACGGTGGAAATATTTATTATCTGAACCTTTCGCAAGATTCGTTTAAGCTTGGTGGAAGCTCATTTGCACAAATTTTAAATAAAGTTGGCAGTGAAGTGCCGACAATAAAAGATGCTGAATATTTCAAAACCGCATTTAATGTACTACAAGAATTAATCAAAGCAGATAAAATAGAAGTAGGACATGACGTAGGTAGTGGTGGTTTGATTACAACTTTGCTCGAAATGTGTTTTGCCGATGTAAACCTTGCAGCTGAATATGACCTAACTTCATTGAAAGAACATGATTCGGTAAAAGTACTTTTCAACGAAAATATCAGTATAGTTTTCCAAGCTGATGTAGAAGTTGAGGCTATTTTTATTCAAAATAATATAGAAATTGTCAATATTGGAAAAGTTATTAATGGAAACTTTATCACTGTAAAAAACAACTTAGATTCGTTTACATTTGATGTTTCTAAACTGAGAGATACTTGGTACAAAACCTCTTTTTTACTTGATTCAAGACAAACTAAAAACGGTGTTTCTCTAGAACGATATAATAATTATAAAAATCAACCATTGCAGTTTACATTCCCAACTCAATTTGATGGTAAGAAACCAGTAATTGATGCAAGCAAACCTAGACCAAAAGCTGCAATTATTCGAGAAAAAGGCAGTAATTCAGAGCGAGAAATGGCAAATGCTATGTATCTAGCTGGTTTTGATGTAAAAGATGTACACATGACAGATTTAATTTCTGGACGTGAAACGCTCGAAGATATTCAATTTATTGGTGCAGTTGGTGGTTTTTCTAACTCCGATGTTTTAGGTTCGGCTAAAGGTTGGGCTGGAGCATTTTTATATAACGAAAAAGCAAATACTGCTCTCAAAAACTTCTTCAAACGTGAAGATACACTTTCAGTCGGGATTTGTAATGGTTGCCAATTATTGATGGAATTAGAATTAATTAATCCAGAACATGAAATTCATGGCAAGCTCCACCACAATAAATCTCATAAACACGAAAGTATTTTCACTTCGGTGAAAGTGCAGAAAAATAACTCGGTGATGCTTTCAACTTTGGAAGGTGCAACTTTGGGTGTTTGGGTTTCACACGGTGAAGGAAAATTCAATCTTCCGTATTCAGAAGACAAATATAAAATTGTAGCGAAATACGGCTATGCAGAATATCCCGCCAATCCAAATGGTTCAGATTTTAATACTGCCATGATGTGTGATGCTACTGGTCGCCACTTGGTGATGATGCCACACATTGAGCGTTCGACCTTTCCTTGGAACTGGGCAAATTATCCTAAACGCAATAATGATCAAGTTTCGCCTTGGATAGAAGCTTTTGTAAATGCTCGTAAGTGGGTTGAGGCGGTGAAGTAATTATACACTTTTTATAAGTCTAACGTTGGCAATGTTTTGAACGCTGCCAACGTTTTTTTTATATATGCGAACTCGAAAGTTCACTCAACAAAAAACCCCACGAAATATCATGGGGCTTTGTAAACAAAATATTATTCGAAAAAAATTTATAATTAGGCCGGTACTTTGGCTGTTTTAACAGTTTTGATTATTCGTGCTGCTACTTTATAAGGGTCAGCTGCAGAGTTTGGACGACGGTCTTCCAACCATCCTTTCCAGCCTTTTTGTACAGCTGCAATTGGAATACGGATTGAAGCACCACGGTCAGAAACACCATAAGAAAATTTATCAATTGATTGTGTTTCGTGTTTTCCTGTCAAACGTAAATGGTTATCAGCACCATAAACTGCGATGTGTTCCTTGATAAATGGAGCAAATGCTTGACAAACAACGTCGTAATCTTCTTTTTTGCCAGAAGTTCTCAATAATGTGTTTGAGAAATTAGCGTGCATACCCGATCCATTCCAATCTGTATCTCCCAAAGGCTTGCAGTGCCAATTGATAGCTACACCATATTTTTCACCAATTTTTTCTAATAAATATCGGCCAATCCACATTTCATCACCTGCTTGTTTTGCTCCTTTAGCAAAACCTTGGAATTCCCACTGACCAGCAGCAACCTCAGCATTGATACCTTCAATGTTAAGACCTGCCTGTAAACAAACTTCCAAATGTTCTTCAACCATGTCACGACCAAAAGCATTAGCTGCACCAACTGAACAATAGTATTGTCCTTGTGGAGCTGGATATCCAGTTGCAGGAAAACCAAGTGGTTTGTTAGTTTCAGGGTTCCACAAGAAATATTCTTGCTCAAAACCAAACCAGAAATCATTATCTTCATCATCAATAGTTGCACGTCCATTAGACTCATGTGGAGTTCCATCAGCATTCAAAACTTCACACATTACCAAGAAGCCTGCACCAATACGAGTGGGGTCTGGGCAAATGAAAACTGGCTTCAATAAACAGTCAGACGAACCACCTTCTGCTTGCTGAGTTGATGAACCATCAAAAGACCACATATCGCAATCTTCTAATTTTCCACTGAAGTTTTTTTCAATTTTAGTTTTGCTACGAAGGCTTTGAGTTGGTTTGTAACCATCAAGCCAAATGTATTCTAATTTTGCTACTGGAACGTTTGCCATTGTTGTAAATTTTTAATGTATTGCGGTTTTCATTCAAAGAATATGATACAAATATATAATACGAAAACAATATATTATTCTTCAAAAGGCAATTATTTTAGTCGAATATTCTAAATTCTTTATAAAGTACAACTTTTTGTAGGATTTGTTTGGTTTTGTTGTTTTTCTAAGGTCAGGTATCAGCCAAATATTTCAATAACAGACATTTTTTTTGTGCATACCTACCCTATTTCAAACCTAATTTATGAGT
>JAFEIL010000260.1 GCA_017495105.1 Emticicia sp.
CTCTCTCAGAGCTTATGGTGGCTTGAAAGCCGCCTAATATGCAGTACACGCTTTAGGATTGATTTTCTTATGTTTTGCCGATAATAAATACGCCCATTACGAGCCCGAAATCTTAAAAGAATTTGAAGCCGACAAAGGCACTGGCATTGAGCGTCCCATCGAAACTATTGCTCTCGAAAAATGCGGTTTTTATCTACTTAACTTCGCATAATATGATTATCTGTTGATCTCCCCTACTCGAAACGATTGTGTTTCTGAATAATCGCCTGTTCGGTTATGTTTATCCCAAATACGTACTTTCCAAAAATATTCAATGTCTGTTTTTAGTTCTTTACCTTGAAAAGTTAGGTTTGAGGATTTGTTTCCTTGCACTTGATTACTATTCCAAATATCGCCATTATTATTATCAATATTTGTTTTGGAAGAAGCAACTAAAATTTGGTACGCCGATTGCGAAACTGCATCCTTTGGCACAATCCAACCGAATTCGGGTGTGGTAAATTTCAATAAAATATTACTTGGCTTCCTAATAAACTCTATCATCAAACCCGTAGGAGCATTTGGGTATGGGTCTTGTACCTTTTGAATTTGTGCAGCAGTTTCTTGGCGAAGTTTGTTTAAAACTATGCTATATTTATCATTTTTTATAAGATTATTTATTTCCTGCGGGTCGTTTTTTAAATCATATAATTCTTCCCAAGACTTATCATTCACATATCTGAAATATTTCCAATCGTTTGTTCTTATGCCCTCGCTTGGTGGAATACTAACAAATTCCCAAAGGTGTTCAATCAAAACTGTATCACGATTCATGGTTTTTCTTTTGCCAGAAACAATTGGTAATAAACTTTTACCATGATAGTTTTTGGGTTGGTTGAGTCCTGCCATATCCAAAATAGTTGCTGGAATATCAACATTCAAGGCCATTTCGTCAACATCTTGATGTTTTGGAGTTCGTGGGTCATAAATTATCAATGGCACTCTTATGGAATTATCGTACATCATCCATTTATCGGCCAATTGCCTCTCGCCCAAAAAATAACCATTATCACCCATCACAATAATGACGGTATTTTTATCTAATCCTTTCTTTTTAAGTTCTGCACGAATCTTTGCAATTTCTAAATCTATGCCCGCAATCATCCGAAAATAACCTTTGACCATTCGCTGGTATTTTGCAGGATTATCAAATCGCCATGTCCATCGCAAGCGACTGAAACCTGCTTTCACGCCTTCCGGTTGGGCATTAAAATACTTATCTTCCCCCAAATTGGGTGGAGCAATAGTTACATTTTCGAGCAAATGTGCGGTTTGTTCATCATAAAAATATTGGTCGGGTGCATTGTCATGTGCGTGAGGTGCGGAAAAACTTAACGACAAACAAAATGGCTTATCGGTTGGTGCTTTTTCAATAAAATCAATGCCTTTTTGCCCAGTATAACGAGTTAAATGAACGGTATCTTTTCCGAGAGTTTTAAAAAAATACCCACGTTTGTCAGTATATTTTCCATTTCTATCATAATCTTCAAATTCATTAAACAATTGCTCGTTTTGGTCATATTTTACACCAAACTTTCCATAAAAACCTGTATAATAACCCGCATTTTTCAGAACTTTTGGATAAGTATTCTCCATATATTCTTGCTTGATATTACCCGTTTGAAAAGTATAACGATGGCTACGCTCTTGCATTCCACTCAAAATACTTGCCCTGCTTGCCGCACAAATTGGGGTTGTTACCAATGCTTTTTTGAAATATGAACCCTGCCTCGCCAATTTATCCATTTCGGGCGTATGGGCATATTTATTCCCTGCGTAACCCAAGGCATCGAAACGTTGGTCATCGGTTAAAATAAAAATAATATTGGGTTTTGACACTTTATTTTGTGCTTGACTATTTACTGCCAAAAAACTTAAAATCAATAATATGCAATTAGTAAAATTCATATTTACGAGATTTTTTGAATGATTCTTAAATGGTTCTTAATTTTCTGATATAAATTGATATACACCAGAAGCTAATTCAAGATTCAGATAATTGTCTTGAAATGCCTTTATTTTGATATTTGGGTTTGTTTTAATCACTTTATGGCTTTCTAAAACAGTTTCTGGTTTTTTTGTTGGAACAAATACATTGGCAATTGTATTTACTGGGATTTTAATATTTAAAATTATTTTTTTGCCTTCTTTTTTCCAAGACGATTCAATTTCTCCATTTATAGAATGGTATTTTGCTTTTACAAAACCAATTCCCTCTTTTGCAATTTCTGGCTTTATAATAAATTTTCTGTAGGCAACTCCATCCATTTTTATTCCAGCTGCGTTGCAAAAAAGCCACTCATTAACCGAACCAAAAGCATAATGATTAAATGAATTCATACCTGCATTATTTTCAAATCCTTTGCCTTTGATATAGCTATTCCAACGCTCCCAAATAGTGTTTGCTCCATTTACAACCTCAAAACCCCAAGAAGGGTATTCAGTACTTAGCAATAATTTGTATGCTTCGTTGGTATGATTTGTGCTTGAAAGTGAAGGTAATAGTGGCTTAACACCTAAAAAACCAGTCGTTAGTTTATTGTCATTTGCTTTAATTAGCTCTACTAACCAATCGCCAGCTTTTTGCTTATGCTGGGGTTGCAGCATATTCATATAAATTGCGTTTGCATAAGCGGTTTGCGTATGTCCTTCAAAGCCCATTTGACCATCAACATAATCATTTCCATCTCCATAGGCAGTAACATTGGTTTTAAATTTGCCATTTTCGTCGGTATAATGATTAAGAAATGCTTGTTTTATTTTATTAAAAATAGCTTCATAATAAGCAGATTCTTCATTTTTACCGATGGCTTTTGCCATTTCTGACATCATAGATGCTACATAACCAAAATACATCGAAGCCAACATATCAGGTGGTGTTTTTTTACCTACTGAAAGCCAATCTCCAAAGCCACCTTTTGGCAAAACATCTTCAAAACTTGCTTCTTTATAAATATATTCTCCTTTACTCTTATCTTCCATAAACCTAAGATAAGCTACCATATTAGGCCAAAACTGCTTAATAATTCTTGTATCTCCATAAGTTTTGTAAATAGTATATGGGCAAATAATACCAGCCTCTGACCAACCTGGCGAATACGTATCTGACTTTCGTAAACTGGGGGCGGGTGCATAAAGTGGATAGGTATTATCGGAACGTTGAGCATCGTTTAAGTCAACGAGCCATTTTGCAAAAAACGCAGAAATATCATTATTATAGGTTGCAGATTGTATGTAGGCTTGGGCATCGCCAGTCCATCCCATACGTTCGTCCCGTTGCGGACAATCAGTAGGCACTTCAAAATAATTTGAGCGTTGCGTCCAAACAATATTCTTGTAAAGTTGATTAATCATTTGATTATCAGTATCAAACGAACCAACTTCCGGCGTGGCAGAACTTAAAACAATTCCAGTAATGGCATCAATAGGAGGCTTTTTTCTGAAACCACTTACCTCCACAAATTGAAATCCGTGATAGGTAAACTTAGGCATCCAAGTTTCGCCTTCTGGACTACCTTTTAAAATATAGGTATCCATAGCACGGGCTTTTCGAAGGTTTTCTGTCATTATTTCTCCACTCGGAAATAAAACCTCTCCAAACTTTAACCGAATTGTATCCCCTTTATTTCCTTTGACATTCAACCTAACAATTCCTGCAAAATTTTGTCCTAAATCAAAAATATATTTCCCATCGGATTTTGCTGTTACTGTTTTTGCTTTAAATTCTTTAAAAACTTGAATTGGATTGCCAGGATAGGCTTCAATTTTTCTTTCTGCATTATCGAAAAAAACACTACAGTTTTTCCAATTAAGATCATTAAAACCCAATTTACTCCAATTTTCAAAAGCTAAGTTAGCATTATAGGTTTCACCATTTAAGATGTCAGCTTCAACGATTGGCCCATGATTAGTTTTCCAAGATTTATCGGTCGAAATTATTTCTTTTTGACCATTTATGTATTCAACTTCTATTTGAGCTTTTAGCAAAGGAACGTTTCCATAGAAATTCTTCACTACTGGATTATTTACCAAAAGGGCATAACCCAAATATCCAGCATACCAACCGTCGGCAATAATAGCCCCAAAAGCATTTTTACCAGATTTAATATCGGTTGTTATGTCGTAGGTTTGATAATAAACTCTTTTGTTATAATCTGTCCAACCTGGTGTGAAATAGTCTTTACCAATACGTTTTCCGTTGATTTGAAATTCATATAAGCCCAATGCTGTCACATAGAGCCTTGCTTTTTTGATTCCTGATTTTATGAAAGCCTCTTTTCTAAAAAATGGTGAAGGTGGTAAATGATATATTTTTCCTTTGCCTAAAGCGGTTAAATCATTTCCTATCCAATCGGCGTTCCAATCGTTTTTATTGAGTAGTCCAATTTCAAATTTTGCAATGCTACTCCATGCACTTACTTGACCATTTTTATCCCAACTTCTTATTTTCCAAAAGCATAAAGTTCTTGATTTTAAGGTAATACCATCATATTCGATTTGATTGGTCGAATTTGAATTTATTTTTTTGGAGTCCCAAATATCTGATTTATTTACCTCTAAAAGCTCGGTAGATGAAGCAATCATTATTTGAAAGGCAGTTTGATTTTGCCCCCTTTTTGTGGAAGTCAACTCCCAACTAAAACGTGGTTTTGGCGAATCAATCACAGGATTTACCTTATACTCAGTTCTTAAATTGATTGGCTTTAAATCTGTAAAACTTGCGTATAATTTACTGCTAAATATTACATTAAAAAGAATAATCAAAAACGCCATCTGCCTAAAATATTTCATAGAAACAACCATCTTTTTTTAAATACTTTTTTATTCAACAATTAATTTTCCTTCATAATTTACCTTAATATACGGCACAGTTTCGGTTTCATCAACTAAATAATTCCATTTTTTAATATACTCCATCCCCGGTCGAAAATCATCTTTACGCTTTTTTAGCTCAGCGTTTAAATCATTATTTAGCTGTTTTTGTAACTTTGCAAATTCAGATTTTCCGATAAGGTTATTGAGTTGTAAAGGGTCTTGTAAGTTATCAAATAATTGCCAAGGGCCTTGCAAATCTCTTGTATAAGTATAGCGTTGGTTCACAATTCCTCTATATTCTTTACCACCCTTCCGCCTATCCCATTGCCCAAATGGTTGATAACAAGCAATTAAGGTTTGCTTTAAGTTATCTTTTTTTGATCCTTTCAGAACTCCCGAAAAATCAATACCTTCAACAGATTTAGGGATTTCAATCTTAGAAAGCCCCAAAAGTGTAGGCATTATATCAGGCGAATTTAATAAAACATTTGATGTTTTACCTGTTTTCCCAAAAGCTTTAGGATAATGAACCAAAAAAGGCACTCTTATACTTTCCTCGTAAGGTTGTTGTTTGTTCCAAGAGCCATGCGAACCCAATAAATCGCCGTGGTCAGATGAAAATACAATAATGGTATTATCGTCAATGCCTAAATCTTTGAGAGTTTGCCACATTTTACCAATACAGTCATCAATAGCTGTGATGTGAGAATAATAACCCACTAAGTCTTTTTGTACTTTTTCTCGTTTATCGACTGGCACATTTCCATTGATAACAAACTGCCTGTTTTCGTACATTTTTCTGTATTTTTCGGGAGCAGTTTGATATGGGTCATGCGGACTACCAATTGAAATAAACAATAAAAACGGATTCGGTTCAACAGCTTGTTTTTTTATGTATTTACAAACGTCTTCGGTTTGAGAGATCACATCGTAGCCTTGCCAAAACATCTTTTTCTTGTTATCGCCAGTATAATAGGGAGAATTGTTGTAATCATGCGAGCATTCATTTGCCATCCAAAATCCAAAGCCTTGTCGGCGAGTGGGTGGAATGTAGCTATTTCGCCCATGACCATCAACGTGCCATTTGCCTACAAAACCTGTGGCATAATTGTTGTTTTTATAAACTTTAGCAATCGTAGTAGCATTTGTATCAAGCAAAACATCGTTCATGAAAATTCCATTGGTAAGTGGATATTGCCCTGTCATTAAAGAAGCTCTATGTGGCGTACAAACTGGTGTTCCCGAAACAGCATTTTTTACATTAACACTTTCAGAAGCTAATCTATCCAGATTTGGGGTTATTACATTTTTATCTCCTGAGTAGCCAGTTGCAGATGCTCGCCATTGGTCAACCAATATGTATAAAATATTAGGTTTTTTGTCATTATTTTGAGCAAAAACATTCCCTAAACTGAATATAATCAACTCAAAAGAAAAAAGGATTTTCATGGCTATATTTTTCATTGTTCAATACAATTTTTATTAATACCCTAAATTTTGTTCTAATTTAATGATAAAAATTTCATTTTCAGGTATTGGTGTACGTAATTTATTGGCTGTAAGAGCATAAGATTGTGGGTTACACCTTTTTTTTCGTAATAAGAATTTAAAGCCTACCCAAAACAAGTTAGAGACAATATAAGTAGTCCACAATCAATAGTCTACAAGTCCACAGAAAGATAATAAGCTAATAGACAGACAAGTAGTCCGCGGTCAATAGTCTACAGACCACACTAATATAAAATACTGTCTTTCAGTTTTTTATGAAAAACAAATTGTCGGTTAAATATACACTACAACTTATTTAGCTGATGGCAAATTTGTCGATTAATATTATCCTATTTCATTCTTTAATTTGAATCCGAAGCTTAAAAATGTGCATCGACCTATTTATTATTCAATTTTAATCTCAATTGAGAGGGAGTCAATTTTGAAAGTGACTCCCTCTTGATTTTGAATGATGGCCTTTGAATCTATTTTCTTGAGCTAAAGTTTAGGATTAATTATCACAACTTTTGACCTCAGCCCTAAATACAGCACCTGATTCAAATCCTGGCGTAAGTAAAACACTTTTTCCAGCTTCATAAACTACATTGGCTGGAGACGTGATTTTATTACTTGCATTTATTGACTCTATTGCCTTTTTGGTACTTGTACCCGTCAAATTATTGGTTGGACTCACCAAACTATAATTAAGTGGATTTACAGTAACTTGACTTATAACAGGATTACTAACTACTACTTGATTTGAAGATTTTACTCTAATCAGATACTTTGTTCCTTCGACCGTAACTTGTGGAATCAAACAAGTAATCGTCCCAGTAGCATTGGTTGTTCCAATTAAAATAGGTTTTGCAAAGCTACCCGAAGAATCAGAAAGTTCAACTAAATACTCATTGACATCATTGAAAGTTCCTGAGGTAGCGAAAGTTACATCTACCGAACTTCCAGCACATATCGATGTTTTTGA
>JAFEIL010000233.1 GCA_017495105.1 Emticicia sp.
TGGTCGCTCATGTTATTCCATTCTTGGATTTGCTTGATTGTTACTTTATAACTTTTTGAAATACTGTAAAGCGTTTCTCCCTTTTTTACCTCATGCGAAGTTATAGAAGTTGCAGATTTAGTCGTTTTCTGTTCAACAGCGGAGTTAGAGAGGTTTCCTTTAGACTTTTTCAAAACCAATGTTTGGCCTACTTTTAAATAATCGTTTGTAGTTATATTATTCCATTCAGCTAATTCTTTTACCGAAACATCGTACTGACGAGCAACACTGTAAAGTGTCTGTCCAATTTCAACTTGATGTAAACCGGCACTCGATGTTGTTACAGGAGATGGTGTAGTAGTCGTTTTAAATGGTGCTGTTTTTTCTGTCGTCGGTAATGGGTTTACTGGTGTGATTTTTACCGAGGCTGGCGGAGTCGGAATTACTGGTGCTGTTTTTGTTTCGGTTGGTGTCACATCATCTCTATCCGAAATAACAATAATATCATCTTCCTCTCTTGGAGCACGATTATTTTTCTTGTCAATTTCCTCAACAATTACATTTTCTGGTTTCGTAGGTTCTTCTATTGGTTTAGCTGATATTTCGGTTGCTTCTGGCTGAGGATCATCTTTTTTTACCGATACCTTTTCTTCTGTACCTTCATATCGCTCTTTGACTGGTACTTTTTCTGATTCTTCACTATCTTTACTTTTTAAATTTTCGATTGGCTGATCTTTCGGTCGTTTTTTCTGTAAATATACAACTTTGCCATCTTGAATTCTTTGCAGAGTATTCATTCGATTTAATCGAAGTAAATTCTTCATTCTGATGCCATACATTTGCGAAATCTGCCACATTGTTTGCCCAGTCAACATGACATGAAGAGGTACAGGCCCTTTTTGGCCTTTTTTCTTCAAATAGTAAACTTTTCCTTCTTCTACAAATTCTTTATTATTCATGTCATTGTTGCGAAGAAAATCACTAATTTTAATTTTGCTACTTTTTGCCAATGAAGCTACATCATCGCCTGGTTTTGCTAAAATACCTTTTCTGCCGTTGATTTCGTAAAAAATTGGCTCTTCTTCCGAGGCTGTAACTGCCGTCACACGTTTTAAAATCGGAAAAGCCACCTCTCTTGAAGTCAATTCAATTTGTCCATTAAGTTTTGATTGAATACCCTCTAAGTTTTCGGAGGGTACTAAAATCGACACCGAATAATCTTTGTCGGTCGGAATAGTGTCTGTAAGAAGCCAAGAATTATATTTTTTTAATTCGTTAACATCAGTATTTGCCATTGTGGCAATGTCAATAAGTGTTTTACCTTTGGTTTTTTTGTATTCAACAAATGAAAAACGTGATTCTTTAAGTCGATTGATTTTAAACTCAAAAGCAATGCGGTGTGCAATGGCCTTAAGTAAATAGCGGTCAGTTTGAGCATTAAAATCAACTTCGTTGGCATAAGACCACTGAGAAGGCACGATTTTGCTGATGCCAGTAGCTCCGAGAGAATAAGAAAAAAGTGAAGAAATCCAGTTTTTATAAATCAGATTATTGCGTTTTAGGTATAACGCCGCTCCTTTAGTTGAGGCATAAATGTTTTTACGTTCGTCAATTTCTTTGTCCACTCGAAGTCCAACTTCTTGGGCGGTGGTGGGTTTCATTTGCCAAAAGCCAACTGCATTTGAAGTAGAAATCGCATCGGGGAGGAGTGAACTTTCGGCTACGGCAATATATTTAAAATCTTCGGGTACTTCTTCTTTTTCGAGAATATTTTCAATAATGGGAAAATACCATTGGATTCGTTCGAGTTTATCAATTAAATATTTGTTTTCAGGGGTAATTAAAGTGTTTACCTCTTTCTGAACTAGTTTTTGAGCATCGGAGTCGAGTTTTACGGTTACACCCGCAAACTCTAACTTTTTAGGAACTTCAGGAAGAATTGCCTGCTGGGCAAATACTCCTTGAATGCTCATAAGCAAAAGTAGTAAAGTTTTTTTCATTTTATTTGGGAAAATAATGGTTCTATTGTAAAGGTTATTGGTTTCTGGTAAACTTGTTATTGGAAAAATGGTCAGTTTTTGAAAATCAATTAACTAATAACTGCACGGACGATTTGGTAATTTCCTAGAAATAAATCACCGTTTTCTTACCACAATCAGGCCGTCTCTTATTGGTAATAATATGTTTTCAGTGCGTGGGTCTTCATGTAATTTTTTGTTAAATGCCCTAATTGAAACCGTATCCTTATCTTTTTTATCTAAGTCGACTACTTTTCCACTCCATAGCACATTGTCCGAAATAATATAACCACCTTGATTTACTTTATCAAATACTAAATCATAGTATTTATCGTAATTGAGTTTATCAGCATCAATAAAAACCAAATCGAAGGTTTGGGTGAGTGTTGGAATGATTTCGATAGCATTGCCAATACGAAACTCTATTTTATCTTTAAGGGGTGATTGATTGAAAAAGCCTCTAACAAAAACTTCGAGTTCCTCATTTACATCAATAGTCAATAATTTTCCGTTTTCTTGTAGCCCTTCGGCCATACACAAGGCTGAATATCCTGTAAATGTACCAATCTCAAGGATGTTTTTTGGACGAATCATGTGCGAAAGCATTGACAAGAAACGCCCTTGAAAATGACCTGACAACATTCTTGATTGTAAGACTTTGGCGTGGGTTTCTCGGTTTAATTTACTGAGAATCTCATTTTCTGGTGAAGTATGGCCAACACAATATTCATCAAGTTCGTCACTAATAAACTCCATTTTATCCTATGCTGATTTGTTTTTCTATTAAGCTACATGCCTATTGTTTACAAAATTAGAACATTTTTAATAAATCCTAACAAATTAGGTTATATTTTTTGAAATAATCAAAATTATAATTAAGACTATATTTTCAATAAAAAATGAAAATGTAATTTTGTGATTAATATAAAAAAACTTTCGCTTTAAGCGAATGTCGCCCAGCGAAGGCTTCCTTGAAACGAATCCTTAAAAATTGAATTTAAGCTTTATTCGATTTTGCTCTTAAGCTAAAATCGGCCAACACCAAAGCAGCCATTGCTTCGACGATTGGCACTGCACGTGGTAAAACACAAGGGTCGTGGCGGCCTTTGCCCGAAACTATCACTTTTTCACCTTCTGCATTAACACTTTCTTGGTCTTGCATGATAGTAGCTACTGGCTTGAAAGCAACATTGAAATAGATATCTTCACCATTAGAAATTCCGCCTTGAATACCACCAGAAAGGTTGGTTTTGGTGTGTACTTTACCATCTTCGGCAATAAAAAATTCGTCATTATGTTCTGAACCGAATAATTCAACGCCCTCAAAACCACTACCGTATTCAAAACCTTTTACGGCATTTATTCCCAACATTGCTTTACCGAGTTCGGCATGGAGTTTATCAAAGACTGGTTCGCCCCAACCAACAGGTACACCTGTGATTACACAGGTAATGATTCCACCGATTGAGTCACCTTTTTTACGAATGTTATCAATATAATCAAACATTTTTTGTGCCATTTCTTCGTCAGGACAACGCACGGCATTGTCATCTGTTTTTGAAAGGTCGAGTTCCCAATATTTTTTATCAAGTTTTAGCTTTCCTACCTGTGAAACATAGGCTTGAATGGCAATATTATTGGTAGAAAGTAGTGTTTTTGCCAATGCACCAGCAGCTACACGAGCGGCAGTTTCACGAGCTGAGCTGCGTCCACCACCACGATAATCACGATTGCCGTATTTGGCTGTATAAGTATAATCGGCGTGTGAAGGGCGAAACTGTGACGCTATATGGCTGTAATCTTTAGAGCGTTGATCTTCGTTCGGAATGACCATTGCGATGGGCGTTCCAGTTGTTTTTCCTTCAAAAACCCCCGAAAGAACTTGAAATTCATCAGCTTCTTTGCGTTGGGTAGTTATTCTTGATTGACCAGGTTTGCGTCTGTCAAGTTCGTTTTGAATGAAATTTTCGTCGAATTCGACTCCTGCTGGGCACCCATCAACTATTACTCCGATGGCCTTTCCGTGAGATTCACCGAAAGTTGATATTTTAAAGATTTTTCCGAAAGTGCTACTCATGTATAAATTATCAATTATTAATTATCAATCTTTTTGGGAAGCGAAACTCTGTTAGTACCATTGTTATTCATTATTGGCTTTTTTCTTTCGACCCCAATTAAACAAATACAAACTTCCTATTAACATACAGATTATCAATAAGTTAGAAATATTTTTCAGAACTTCTTGATAGTTTGTTTCAGTTCGTGAAGTATCAAGTTTATCAATTCCTGCAAAAATATCATTGGAGGCATCGGTATCTTTGTCGGCAATGGTTTTACCAAAAACCTTTATTTTTATTGCTGACTTAAGCGTATCATACTGACCTTTTTTTGTGTTGAAAAAAACCCAAAAGAAATATTTATCGAATTGATATTGGCCAGAATCTTTGGGTAAAATTCGGTAACTGAATAGTTTTTCTTTACTTGGTTGTGCGTTTGGATGGTTTTCTTTGATTTCGGGTGGATAAAAATCAAAAAAACTATCATTCGAAGGAGAAGTTACATTGACTGTAGAAAAATTCCCATCGCCTATAATCTTAAATAAATAGCTAAAACTTTTACCTGTATTTATTTTTTGGGATTCTATTTGTTCGAACAAACTAAAATTACCTGCCGAAACCTTGTCTTTTAGTGGATGCTCGGGTAAGTCTAAAACCGAAATTGTTTGTGGAAAATCTTTAAAAATTATGTTTTCTTTGGAACTTCTGATGGTTTGAACCATCCTTAATTCAACCGCAGGAATATAAATCGGTTTATTATTTAGTGGGAAATAAATAGCCTCAAAAAATTTAAAGGTTAAATATTTTTTTCCATTAATATCTGTCGGAACGCCCTTCAAGTCTGAAATTAATATTCGTTGTTCTAAACAATCGGGCGATTTTATTTTCTTAGCAATAGCATCAACTTGGGCATTTAAATCATCTGCAAAATCCATTTTTATGGTATTGCTTTCTGAGACATAAAAGGCCAACGAAATTCTGAAACCTTCACCTACATAAACTTTATTTTTACTAACATTCATGGCCAAAAAAGCATTGTTTTTAGCTTTTTCAGGAGAAATTGTCTCGTTTGCCTCTTCAGAATTATTTTCTGCCGAATTGACAATTAGATTGAAAGATTCCGTGGTATAATCTTTATTATTAATAGTAAGAATAAAACTCGGAATTTTGAAATTGCCTTCTTTGATTGGTGTGTAGATTTGAGTAATTGTATAACCAAGTGGATTTTTGGAAAATACCTTCTGTTTTGCACCTTTCGTAAAATTCGGAAATTCTGGAAAAGCACTAATGGCCGATTTATCAGTATTGTTTATGACAACTTTAATAGTAAAGTTCTCTTCTAGCAAAATATTTTTTTTACTCAGTTCTATTTCAACATCTTCTTGAGCCCAAGCAAAATTGGAAGCTAAAAAGAGTAAAAAAATATAGAAAATATGTATCTTTCGGCAGTTCATTTTACAAAAATAACCACTATTCTCTTTGTTTACTATGATTTCCTCGATTTTTAAGAAAAAAGCCCTTTTACTTTTACTAAGTATTAATACTTTAAATGCACAATGGATAAAACAAGTGTCAGGAACAGATGCTTCGTTTAGGTCGATTCATGCCATTAGCAAAAAGGTTGTTTGGGCAGGTGGGAACAAAGGCACCGTTTTGCTAACAATTGATTCGGGCATATCATGGCAGTTATTGAAGGTAAACGGTGCTGAAAAGCTGGATTTTAGAGACATTTATGGAGTGAGCGAAAAAGTAGCTTATATTATGAGTGCTGGTTTGGCAGAAGAAGGTGCAGCAAAGGTTTTCAAAACAACCGATGCTGGAAATTCTTGGAAAGTGGTGCTGGAATACAAAGATAAAGGTGTATTTTTTGATTCAATGGATTTTTGGAACGAAAAAGAAGGAATTCTGATTGGCGACCCAATTGATGATAAACCATTTATTTTACGAACGCTTGATGCTGGAAACACTTGGCAGCGGATAGCTAAAGAAAAATTGCCACCTGTGATGGAAGGCGAGGCTTCGTTTGCATCAAGTGGCACTTGCGTAGCTGTTCAATCCAATGGAAAAGCATGGCTTAATACCCAAAGCAGGATTTTCTTTACACCCGATAAAGGCGAAACTTGGCAGGTTTACCAGACTCCTTTCAAAAAAGGTCAAACCGCTGGTATATTTGGCTTACATTTTTGGAACAATAATCAAGGAATTGCTGTAGGTGGCGACTATAAAAATGATAAAGAAAAGGTCGAAAATGTGGCGATTACAAATGATGAAGGAAAAACTTGGAAATTTTTGACATCCGCCAAACCCGATGGCTTGAAAGAATCAGGCTGGAGACTACCCAATAAAAGCCTTTTACTAGTCGGAACTTCGGGTACGAGTATTTTAGTAAAAAACAAAACTGAGTGGAAAGCCATTGATACCGAGTCTTTCCATGCGATTTCATGCTTTAAAGATGCCTGCTGGGCAATAGGTGGTAAAGGAAATTTAGCAAAATGGAAATAGTTCTGATTTCTAAGTTCTGAGTTAAAACTATCTTACTCGTTTAAAAACTCAGAACTTTAAACCGCATGTGCGGCCCCGTCAGAATACATTACTCATTTCCTTTCGTCAATTTTAAGCTGAATGTAGTACGAAACTAATAATCCTGCTCCGCCAAAAAACATAATCAAAGCAGGGTATAGTGCCTCGTTATCTTGTTTTACGCTTGCAATCATATTCGCCACAAAAATACCGAGTCCAACGCCTACAAATAGACAGCCCCAGCGAAGTGATGATGCTGGATTTACATTTACACGCTGTTTTTGAGGTAAAGTCATACCTTTTTCAATCATTGCCATTTTTTCGTCGTTATCAAATTTTCTTAAAATAATCATTAATCCGACGAAGCCTAAAATGGCTGTAATTGGAATCGACATTGCTACAATTGCTGCTCTTGGGTCCATAATCTTGTTTATGTTTTATTTATTGAAATTTAATCTTGCTGATAGGATGCAGGTTTGGTGGCGGAGGTTACACATTTTGGAATTACGAATTATGAATTACAAATTACGAATTTTTAAAATGCTTATAGTCAATACTTTAATGATAGTTAAAACAGTTTTTTTATGAAATATTTTTGATGAATGATTGAAATCTGATTACTAAAAACTTTTCAGCTGTAACCTTTTCAAAGCTATCTGCATCCAATTGGCGTGAATGATAATCAGAAAGATATAAATATACTTAATCGTATTC
>JAFEIL010000160.1 GCA_017495105.1 Emticicia sp.
ACCTAAGCGAGTAGGTGTAGCACCACTGTTTGGTGTGGCATTCCCGAATGAATATGCAGTATTGGTAGCGGTTGTAATCACCGAAAGATATGCAAAATCGTTTACTCTATTATTCCCAGTTGCTCCAAATCCAAATCTTAACTTTGCATCATCAACAAATTTGAGTTTTTCCATAAATTTCTCTTTGCTGAATCGCCAAGCCAAAGAACCTGATGGAAAGTATCCCCATCTATTTTGAGGAGAAAAACGAGATGAACCATCGGCACGAAACGAAGCAGTAGCCAAATACTTTCCATCAAAACTATAGTTTACACGTCCTAAATACGAAGCCAATGTCCATTCAGAATTTGTTGCAGTAATTGTTGACGGATTTCCTTCATCTAATCCATTAATTCCTAAAGACTCATTTGGTATCTGTATAGCTCTTAAACCATACCCTTGTGTTCTTCCTCCCTGTGAAGTAATACCGACTAAAACATTGAGATTATGCTGTTTACTGAATGCAGATTGATAGGTTACAGTATTTTCATTGACCCAAGAATCAAAATTACTATTTAAAACAGAGCCATTAACACCGATTGCATTAGGGCTTGTGATTGGATTTCCTAACGAAGTACGAGAGTTATTGAAGTTCTCATCTACTACCAAATTTTTATTAATACCAAAAGTCGTTCTTAACTTAAAGTCTTTTAAAAAACGTTGCTCAGCATAAGTATTAATAATTAAGTTAGTACTTTTTTTATTTCTTATTTCGTTCTGTAATTGCACAAGTGGGTTTACTGGATATGCAAGTAAATCTGTTGTAGCGGGGTCAACAAGTTCATCAGAATAATCAACAGTCGTATTTCCGGTTGTCGGTCTATAGCCCCAAACATTGTACATTAAATAACCTGAGGCATTAATAGCACCTTGCAATCTACCAGAAGAGGCACTCTGAGAATTATTGGACGAAATTGTGCCTTTTGATATTGTATTTGTATAACTAATATTTGCACCAACTTTTAGATTACTATTCACAGTTTGGTCTAATGTCATACGCCCTTGATAGCGTTTGAAATTTGAGTTAGTAATGATACCACTTTGGTCAAATATATTTCCAGACAAAGAGTACCTTGTTGTTTTTGTTCCACCATTTACACTTACCGAATGACTTTGCATTGGCACATTTGGCAAGAATACTAAATCTTGCATATTCACAGGCTTTACATTCTTATAGTCTTCAAGGGTAAGGTCATTTTTTAGATATGTATTCGTAGCTCCAGTAGGGTTCATATCCAATTGAAGTTTTACAAATTCATACGGTGATAGCATGGGAATCTTCTTTGTTATTGTTTGGGAGCCGTAATAGGCTTCATAATTAACGATTGCTGGGCCTTCCTTGCCCTTTTTTGTGGTAATTATAATAACACCATTAGCTCCCCTTGCTCCATAAATTGCGGTTGCTGATGCATCTTTCAAAACCTCCATTGATTCAATCTCTGATGGATTGATAAAGTTATTATCTGGTCGTTCGATAGGAAAGCCATCAATTACGTATAATGGAGAGTTATCTTGAGATACAGAATTATTACCCCTGATTACAATATTGATATTTCCTCCTGGTTGACCATCCGCTCCAGTAACTTGAACACCAGCAACTCTTCCGCCGAGTGCTTCTTCAAAGCTTCTAACTGGAGCTTTTTGCATATCTGCAACATTCGCTTTTGCTACGGCTCCAGTTAAATCCTTTCGATTTACCTGTCCGTAACCAACTACCACTACTTCGTTAAGTGTTTTATTATCAATTCTAAGTGACACGTCAATAATTGTTCTCTTACTAACAGTTTGTTCCTGAGGATTATAACCTACATACGAAAAAATAATTACTGCTTTTTCGTTGGGTACTAAAATAGAGAATTCACCAGAATTATTGGTAGTTGTACCACGAGTTGTACCTTTAACAGTTACACTTACCCCTGGAAGTTTTTCACCGTTTTCATCAGTAACTGTTCCTTTTATCGTAATATCAGCAGGTATGGTTAGCTCCATTTTTGTTGGTGGTATTCCTTGAATTAACCCTAATTTAATCGCTTTGGGTGTTAATAATATACCATTATTTGTACTTCGGTATGAAATATTTAGAGGATTTAAGAAGGCTTCAAGTACTTCACCTAAAGATTGATTTTTTACATTGATTGAAGCGATTCTATCCGCTTGAATTACTTCTGCACTGTACATAAACTTTACCTTAGCTTCCTTCTCTAATCTCGATAGAATCGTTTTTACAGATTTATCTTCGAGACGAACACTAATGCGTGTTTCAAGCATTTCTTGGGCTTTTGCATCATGAGCATAACAGAGGCCTACAAAACAAACCGCAAGCATCATTTGGATAATTGAAATTTTCATGATTTTAAGGCATAAACCATGGTCGAATAGTTTTTTTTTCATTACTTTTAAACGTTTTTGTGATTTTGTGAAAAATTGAGCAAAACAACTCCCTGCATTCTATTTTAGAATGTCTGAACTATCGGGAGAACTCAAGTCGGTAATGTTGAGACCATTGCCGACTTTCTTTTTTTGTAAACTACTTATGTCATAGGCATTTATTTGGGGTTAGTTTGTTCATTCTTTATAGACATCCCTTTCCGTAAATCATAATTTCACCATCTAATATTTCATATTTGGCCTGAATGATTTCGCAGATGAGGTCAAGTTTTTTGTATAAGGTTTCATTTTGTAAGTCAGCAGTAATTGAGCATTTTTTAAACAACTCACTATCGGCACTTATTTTTACACCATAGATAGTTTCAAGCCTATTAAAAACCTCCAAAACCTTCGTTTCCTCGAAAACTAAATCTATATTTTGGGGTGTTTGATTAAGTGGCATAGGTTTATCTACCAATGTTTTAACCAATAATTCTTGGTCTTTTTCAAATACTGCTTTTTGATTGGGAACTAAAACGATTTCTGTTGACAGTGATTGACTATTTGTTGATTTACTATTTTGCTTGTAAACTGTCACTTTCCCCGTACGTACTGATACAGAGATGTCTTTGTCTTTTTCGTAGGCCTTAATTCTGAAACTGGTACCCACAACTTTTGTCACCAACTTTCCTGTGTATATCAAAAAGGGCTTTTGCATATCTTTTGTAACTTCAAAAAATGCTTCTCCAGTCAAGAATACCTCTCTTTTTCCTTTGCCAAATTCGCTGTCATAACGTAGTTCGCTTTTAGGTTCTAAAGTAATTTTACTTCCATCTGAAAGTTCGAATACGAGGGATTTAGTCCCGTTATTGAAATGAATAGCTTTTTGCTCCTTTGAAATGGTAATATCAAAACTTATCGTATTTAGTGGATTCCTATTAATGAACCACCAAGCAGCACCGAGTATCAAAGTAACTGATGCTGCTATACGAAGCCAATTGCGACTAATAATTTGGAAATTAATATGTTTAGGTTGAGTATCGTTCAAAATATCACGTATGCCATCACTGATTTCTTGTTGTGTAAATTGGTCTAAATCCTTTACTTTCAAAGCAATAACCAAAGATTTTGCTTCTTCAATAATTGCGTTTTTTTCTGGATTTGATTGAAGCCAATTTGTCCAGAAAGTATCGTTTGGAGAAAGCTCGTCGAATACCCACTTACGAAAGTAGGAGTCCTGAACAAATTCTTCAACGCTGTATTTATTGTAATTTTTCATATAAAAACATGATTATTCCGTGTCTTCATGGTAAAGAGACAGAGAATTGGATTTGGTACTGAAAAAAATTAATAAAAAAATAAAAAACTTGAAAGTAACAGCATAAACCAGTTTTGACGGATGGTTTTAATTGCTTCGTGGATAAGATTGACTACGGAGCGATAGTTGATTGACATGATATTGGCAATCTCTTCATAAGATAAGTCCTGGGTAAATCGCAGGAAAATAGCTTCTCTTTGACGTTTGGTTAGTTTATCAAGCTCCGACTGTAGTTTTTGGAGAGATTCTGTTTCGATTTCACGGTCAATTAGATAGGTTTCGATGTTAAATTCAACATCAAAATCATGGTCATCTGATATTTTATCAGCTTCTCTAAACCATTTCAATCTACTGCTTTCTCTGATAATGTTTTTACGGAGTGCTTGCATTAAATAAGATTTCACCGAAACTACATCGCCTAAGTGTTCTCTGCGATTCCATATTTCAACAAATAAATCGTGAACGCTATCTTTCACAAATTCTTTATCTCGATAAAATCGAACACCATAATTCAACAATATAGGGTAATACTGATTTAGCAACGTTTCAAAAGCAGCTCTTTCGCCTCTTTTGAAGGCTTGCCAGAGGACAGAATCATCAGTATTTTCAGTATGTATTTTCTGACTTACCACAAGTACATTTAATATTTGGTATTTTTCAGTGCAAAAGTAGTATATTTTAAAGTTAAGTATTATTGAAATATTATTAAATACTGGTGAAATATTATCATAAAAGTAATGACAAAAAGTAAATTGATAAAATTCTCTTTCCACGGAGTTGTTCAAAGTTCAAAAACTTGTACTACTAAGATATAATCAATTTTATATTTCAAAGCAGAGCATTGTATAAGACTTCTACTGGGTGTAGGGATTTTCGACCTGTTCCATCTTTGATTTGGTGACGACAACTTGTGCCAGAAGCTACAATCACTACCTCTCTATCGGTCTTTCTAATTTCAGGAAATAAAACTAACTCTCCTACCTTCATAGAAATTTCGTAATGTTCGCTTTCGTAGCCAAATGCTCCTGCCATTCCGCAACAACCTGATGGAATGATTCTTACCTCTATATTCTCTGGAAAAGACAAGGCTTTTTTGGTTGGAGTCATTGAAGCTATTGACTTTTGATGGCAATGCCCGTGTAGGCGAATGTGTTGCTTTTGGGATGAAAATTGTTGTTTTTTAATATTCTTTTTATCGGCTTCTTTACAAAACCATTCTTCAAATAACAGGCAATTATGTGCCAAATGTTTAGCATCTTCCTTTAAATCATCAGTTACAAGCTCAATGTATTCATCTCGGAAACTAAGAATGGCGGAGGGCTCTATTCCAATTAATGGGGTTGTAGCGGAGATATATTTTTTAAATAGCTTGACATTTTGTACTGCTATATCTTTCGCTTGCCTTAGTAATCCTTTGGAAAGGTAGGTACGACCACTTACAGAAGATTCAAGTATTTCTACATGATAGCCAAGTTTGTGTATCATCAAAATCATTTTCTTACCAATTTCAGCATCGTTGTAATTAGTAAATTCATCACAAAAAACATATACTTTTTTGTCTGTTGGTGTCTGAGTGAAATCATTTTTATACCAACTGTAAAGCGTTTGATTAGCTAATGTAGGCAAACTACGGTTCGGATGAAACCCGAGTATACGGCTTATGTATTTCCTTATTAAAGAAGAACTTATAATAAAGTTATATATCCTCGGGGTTACTGAAGCTAACCGCATTTGTTTTGAAAAGTGACCTATCAAATTTGTTCTAAATGAAGTACCGTATTTATCGTAATAGTGCTGTAGAAATTCACCTTTCATTTTGGCTACATCAACACTGGATGGACACTCCGATTTACAAGCTTTGCATGACAAGCATAAATCTAAAATTTCTTTTACCTCTTGCTCTGATACTTTATTAGTAGGTTCATTGGTTAAATACTGACGCAAGATATTGGCTCTCGCCCTCGTTGTATCTCTTTCGCTACGGGTTGCCATAAAACTTGGACACATCGTACCTCCCGTCACCTCTGTTTTTCGGCAATCCCCTGAGCCACTGCATTTTTCTGCTAATTTTAGAAAACCTCCTTCCTTGCTAAAATCATAAATGGTTGGATAGGTCGTTGGAACGGCTTCTGTATTATATCGAAGAAATTTATCCATAGGTAGAGTATCCACGATTTTGCCTTTATTGAAAACTCCGATTGGGTCAAAAATACATTTGATTTCTTTGAAAAGACTGTAAACATCTTGTCCCATTATTAAAGGGATAAACTCACCTCTTAGTCGCCCATCCCCGTGTTCGCCAGAAAGTGACCCTCCAAATGATTTCACTAATAGGGTTGTTTCTGACAAGATACTCCTAAATTTTCTTACGCCTTCTTCTGTCTTTAAGTTTATGATTGGCTCAACGTGTAATTCTCCAGCTCCTGCATGAGCATACATAGAGTATTGTACCTCATGTTTCACTAAAATATCCTCTAATTGTGAAATATACTGCGGTAAATCTTTTGGTTCAACAGCACAGTCTTCTATTAAATTGACGGGTTTGGCATCACCAGGAAGGTTTCGGAGTAGGCCTAATCCTCCTTTGCGAACTTCCCACGCTTTTTTGGAATCCTCACCCAAAAGGATGGGATAGGCATATCCCAAATTTTTATCTTTTAGTTGAAGAATTAAATTATTGCATTGCTTCAACAAGGCATTTTCTGATTCAGCGAAAAACTCAACCATCAAGATTGCTTTAGGTTCACCTACAATAAAAAAGCGATTTTTTGATTGTTCCGCATTGGTTTTGGTAAAGGCTAAGATAAAATCATCTACCAATTCTGATGCAGCACAGTCGTTTTGGAGAGCCACCAAATTAGCTTCAAGAGCATCGTTTAGTGAATGAGTATGAATGGCTACCATTCCTACGAATTGAGGTGGCAATTCCATTAAACGGAGCTTGATTTCGGTTACAAAACCCAATGTACCCTCTGAGCCTGCTATTAGTTTACTTAAATTAAAGCCTAAATCATTGGAAAATTGAGCCATTTTTAATACCTCATCCAATGCATAACCAGTGTTTCTTCGTTTGATTGATGGCTTGGGAAAACCCTTTTTGATTGCCTCTTGGTTTGCTGGGTGATTGATTAATTGGGCTAAATGACGATAAATTTCGCCTTCTTTAGTGTTTAGTATTTGTTTTTCTTGGTACTCAAATTCGGTGAGTTCTCTGAAAGTTACTTGGCTGCCATCTGAAAGTAAGATTTGCGTTTCTAAAAGATTGTCTCGGGTATCTCCCCAAATGATAGAGTGTAAACCGCAAGAATTGTTACCTACCATTCCTCCAATCATCGCACGATTAGCCGTTGAGGTTTCTGGACCAAACATCAATCCAAAAGTTTTCAAATAGGCGTTTAAATCATCTCTGATAACACCTGGTTGTACCCTGACCCACTTTTCAGATACGTTTACCTCAAGTATTTGATTAAAATATTTCTTACTGTAATAAAAAGTGTGCAAATATAGCCAATAGCTATTAGCTTTGA
>JAFEIL010000440.1 GCA_017495105.1 Emticicia sp.
GATCCTAGACGTCGAACAACCCGATGTCGTGTTCGGCGAATCTACCCAGTTTCACGAACTGATCACGGTCGAGCAGTGCCGCGCCCGCGGTATCTGCTTCCTGCACCCCGCCGCGACGCGCATTCCGCACGGCCGCATCACGTTCCTGAAGGGCGACTCGCTCGATCCCTTCGGTGGCGAGGGCGTGGCGCTGCCCGACGCCGAGGCCCGTGCGATCCTAGACGCGGTGTCCCAGCGACGCTACAGCGCGTTCACGAACGCGAACTCCGCGTTACCGGCCTCGGACCGCCTCGGCGAGCTGATGCGCAAGCTGCGTGACCGCGCGACCATGACGCGCGCCTGGGTCGCGGGCGAACGCTATGTCACGCCGTCTCCACTGCAGAAGGGGCGCCTCGAGCGGCGCAAGAAATCGGCCCTGCAAGAGGTGCTGCGCCTGTCGGACCCCAAGCTGGCCGAGGGCGTGCTGCCCGCAAGCTATGTGTTGTACCCCATGCAGATGCAGCCCGAGACCAATCTCGACGTTTGGGGCAAGCCTTGGCACGACCAGGCAGCCATCGTCCGCGCGGCCGCGCGCTCGCTCGCGCCGTCCGGCCCCCAGTTGGTCGTCAAACTGAACCCGACCGCGAAGTACGAACTGCTCGAGCCAGGCCTGATTGAGGCGTTGCGCGAGCCGAACGTTAAGCTTGCGCCCGTCGGCATGCCCATGGCGCCGCTGTTCGCCGCCGCGGCAGCCGTGCTTAGCGTGACTGGCAGCGTCATTTACGAATCCGTGTTCTCCGGCAAGCCGGTATTCGTGTTGGGCGACCACAGCATGGCGCGGCTCGACGGCGTTACAGCGCTAACGCAGCCGGGGCAACTCGGCGCTGCGCTTGCGGGCTTGACAGGCATGGCGGATGCGCAGGCCTGCGCGCTCGCGGCCATCCAGCAGGTCGTGCGCACCAGCTATCCCGGCTACTGGTTCGATCCGGTCACGATGGGGCAATTCGCTACGGAACTGAATGTGCAGGCGCTGACCACGGCGTTCGAGCGCGTCATGGCAACGCTGGCCTTGGACCCAGCCCGCCGACAGATCCTCAAGTCGAGCCTATGCGCACCTACCTCTATCTGATCTGGACGCTGCTCATCTACGGCGTGGGCCTGTTGCTGGCTCCGCTCGAGCCGAACTTCGGCGTCTCCGACAGCAGTGCCTGGCTGTGGACGATCTCGGCCGCTATGGGCGTGGCCGGACTGATGCTCGCCTATACGGTCGCTCGACCGGCGCCGTCGATAGGCCAGTCGACCGCGTTCTCTATCAGCCAGGCGTCTGTGCGAGCGAACTGGATCGCGGCCTTCGGGTTGCTGTGTACGATTGTTGACCGCTATGTCATCCGCGGAGCAGGCTTCGATTTCGACTTCTTCGCCGCGCGCGACATTCTCGAAAACACCCAGCCGAGTCCGATCGGTCTCATCGGCGCGGTAACAGGAGCCCTATCCTGCTTCGCTTTGAGTCTGACGGTAGCACGGGCCCTTTCCGAGGGGCCGCTCACCCGAAAGGACTGGCTCGCGTCCGGTGTAATCCTTCTGACTTATGTCGGGATCTCGATGGGAATCGGCTCTCGATCGACCCTGCTCGTCTCGGTCGTATCTACGATGTTCAGCGTGGTCTGGCTTCGCCGAGCCTTCGGTCGGCCGATGCACCTGAGCTACTGGGCAGTAGGGCTGGCGATACTAACAGGCGTTGCGACAATCAGCGCAGGGCTGATGCTTGAGCGGCTGGAGCAGATGGGCTTGGACCCGTTTCTAAGCATCGAGTTCTCCGGTTATGCCTACACAGTCCGGCCGAGCGATGGAGCCATGGCATGGCTGAATGCGCAAGGTGAAGCGGCCCCGCTATGGGTGGCCGGTTTTAGTCTGCTTCAGTACGTGTTTCACGGGTTCTACGAATTCTGCCTGCTCACCCAGGAGACACTGAGCACACACACAGGTGGCGCCACAACCTTTTGGCTGCCTCTCAAGTTCTTGGGCATGCTAGGAATCAGCGGCACGCCGATCGACCTCGAGGCCATCTCAGGTTGGCGCGAGGGGATCTTTACGAGCTTCCTCGGCCCTCTCTATCTCGATTTCGCTGGCTGGTTGCCAGTCGCAAGCTTCCTACTCTTCTTCACGCTTGGAGTACCAGCGGCACATCTGCGTAGAGACCGGCTTGCGATGCTGCCCTATTGTTCAGTGCTCTGCGCTCTATGCGTACTTTTCCCGATTGTCAACCTTCTCGACTCGGCCTCTGGTGCTTACCCGCTGGTAGCCTCTTTGTTTGTACCGTGGCTTGGGCGTCGCCGTGCCAAAGGCGACCTTACTCGCCACGCACCAAGTGCCGCCGTATGACCCTCAAATCTTCCCTGTTACGCATTGAGTCGATGTTGTTCGGTCTGGTCCCGCTTCGAATGCTAGTTCTCCTTTTCGAGGGGGTCGCGTTTCGGCTCGCCTGGCTGTGGGGACGAATGCGATTTGCCGCCAAGGTAAGGAACAAGGGCCTCGGCTGCGTATGCCACTGGTCCAGTGAGCTCAAGCATCCCGAAAACATCACCCTTGGCGAACGCGTCATTATCGGCGTCAATGTCACCATAGGTGCTCACAGCCCCATTCGTCTTGGGGACGACGTCCGCATCTCCAAGGATGTTGTCATTGAGACAGCCGGCCTCGACTTCTCCTCCGGTGCACCGCCTTACTGCCATGTCTCGGCTCCGATCTCCATTGAGGCGGGAACCTGGATCGGCACACGATCGGTCATCCTAGGCGGTGTCACGATTGGCAAAAACGCTGTGGTTGCGGCCGGGTCGGTTGTTACGAAGGACGTACCTGCCGGTGCCGTGGTCGCCGGCATACCAGCACGCCCTGTGCGCTCGTCCAACTCCGCTCACATGAAAGCAAGCCATGTCGATTAGGTCCAAGCTAAAGCACGCCATCACCGTTTCGCGAGATCCCCGTTGGTGGCCTTTCTATCTCCAGCGTCGTTTCATGCAGCCACAACGTCGTGCGTGGCTTGCGCAGCAGATCGCTCGCATGCGCCCACCTGCAGGGACTTTCCAGCGCGTCGACTCAAATCAGTTGCGCCATTCCACTGAGATCGCCGAACACGGCATTACCCATCTGCCGCCGCCACTGAGCGCTGAGCAGTGCAGCGAACTGGTCGATTACTTCTCAAGCAAAGACGTTTACGACCCGTACCGCACTGAAATTGCTCCCTTCAAACCGCTAGGGCCGGGCCGCCATCCGAATAGCCATATCGCACACCATTGCCCTGAAGACATAGTTCACGCTCCCTACCTGCTTGCACTGGCCAACGCCCCTGAAGTGTTGTCGCTTGTCGAGAAGTTTCTCGGATGCAAACCATCACTCGCCTATATGGCTGCGTGGTGGAGCTACGCGACGCCCCTGGGCGCACAGCAGGCAGAGTTCTTTCATCGAGATGTCGATGACTGGCGTTTCATTAAGCTATTCGTCTATTTGACTGATGTGGATGTAGAAACCGGACCACATGTGTATGTCAGCCAATCTCCCCAGGATCCAACGCTCTCGACAATCCGACGCTTTTCGGATGCAGAGGTTTCGAAGCACTTCAAGCCCGAACAAATCCGCGTTCTCACTGGCAAAGCGGGTGATGCGTTTCTCGAAGATACCTTTGGCATTCACAAAGGTCAGCCAGTGCAACGTGGGCAGCGCCTGCTGTTCCAGGCTGTCTACAGCATGTGCGCGCTGCCTTACGGCCCCACTAGACCGGTAGCCTCGCACACTGAGATCCAGAAAAGACTGCCAGAGCTTGCGCTCGACACCTGGGTGAACCGCTTCTACTTGGAGGCGTGATGGCGTGTCTCATCGGCAAACTTCTCAGCCTAGTCAGCGCTGCGCTCCTTCCTTCACCGCTCGCGGTCATTATCCTTCGCGCTCATGGGCACCGCATTGGGCCGCGGTGCAGGATCGGTTTCTCGCTGCTGTGGGTCGATCGACTCATCCTCCAGGGTAGCAGCCGTATCGGGCATCTCAACCTGATCGCGTGCAAGCGTTTGTGTATTGGCACCTCCGGCTACATCGGCCGAGCGAACGTGATTGCAGGACCGCTGTCGGTCCTACTGCGTCGCGAAGGCGCGATCGGCAACTCCAACAAAGTCGTACGGGGACCGCAAGGTGCCGTCACGATAGGCCCTGCATCACTGCGAGTCGGCCGTCTAGCAAAGGTCACGGCTGAGCATCGGATTGACTGCACGCGTAGCGTTCGAATCGGTGACTATTCGACCCTCGCCGGGATCGGCATCCAAGTGTGGACGCACGGGTATGTCCATGAGACGACAGGACCGGGTCGGTATCGTGTCGACGGATCCGTGGCAATTGCTAACAATGTCTACCTCGGAGCAAGCTGTATCGTCAGTATGGGAGTAGATATTTGTGCCGGCGTGATCGTCGGCGCCGGTACGACGATCGCTCGCACAATCGATGAGCCAGGTCTCTACGTATCATCCGCCATACGGCAGCTTCCGCGACCGGTCAATCCTGCCGATCGCCCCGACCTCATCGCGGAAACCGACCCTACACTCAGTGAACGAGTCTATGTGAAGCGGATAAGTGGCAGAGCACTAACTGCCCCATGAGGAGCATCGTTCGCCTGCTAAGCTATGTCGGTAGCTTTCTGCTCGCCAGGGCGTTGCTATTCTCCTCACCACTGGTGCTGGCGAGCATACTTACCCCAGACGCCTATGCGCAAATCGAGTGGGCACTCGCCACGGCCACTCTCGCTGCGGCCCTCGTGACAGTCGGCACCGGTGGCTTGGTTCCGATTGTGCTGGTCGGTAGCTCTGCATCGGGAACCAGCATACGCAGCATCCGCTGGCACCATCTGCTTGTCGCCGGCATCGCACTAGTGGTGGCGCTACTGTCTTACCTGACAGGCTGCGAAGTCAGACTTTGGCAAGTGCCACTGTTGATCGGAGTACTGACGCTAACTACGCTCAGGAGCATCGAACTTCGGACGAACGAACATGCGAGTGCTTCGTTGTTTGTAGATGCCCTTCTACTTGTGTCTATGGCGGTCTTCGCGTTTCTCAGCACCAGACTCTGGGAAAGCTTCGGCCCTTGGTTGGGCCCAACTGTGGTGCTGGCAGTGTTAGTTCTCCTGCTCCTACGCGATTTGCGCGGCGAAATGAGCCATGGCGGCTGGCGCGCGCCTGATTTGCGTGACGAATGGCGCTGTGCAATGGCCGCCGGCATACCCCTAATGCTAACGGGAGCGCTCGCTACCCTTATCACGACCTCGGGTCGTGCGGGCGCCGGCTGGCTGCTTATTCCACAAGCGGCGGCCGACTACTCAGTTCTCTCGCGCGGGGCCGCCCTACCAATTGTTGCGCATCAAATCCTCGTGGTTGCGGTGTTCCGTAAGCTGTTTGAAACTGCACCCAAGGCGTTAGACCGCCTGCAGACTACCATTGTCGCGCTGGTCTCTGCATCTTCACTGCTACTCTGGTGGCTACTTCCGCTCTATGACGATCTGCTCGGCCCTGCGTTCGCTCGAGCCGCCTCGGCTCATGGAGACAGTCTGCTCATGCTGCTGGCTCAGGCCGTACTATGGTCAGCCATAGCACTGAACGACACGCTCAATGCACGTAGTGGCTCTGCAGGTGCTGTGCTGCGCTGGAGTGCACCGTCTCTGGTCGTGATCTTCGCATGCTCCTGGATGACGTTCACAGCAGGGCCTGCCTCGCTCGATCGCTTCGTGCTCATCCATTCACTCGCGATGCTTGCCTTCTTCGTTTGTCAGACGGCCGCCATGTGGCGACACGGCGTCCGTGCGCTGCAGATGGCCACTACCGCATGCCTGACCTTTTTAGCCCTCTTCGCCCTTGCCCTGACTTCATGAACGTTCCGTTGCGCATCCTTCACCTCGCCAAGTACTACCCACCCGAGCAGGGTGGCATGGAGAGCGTGACTCAAATTCTCGCGGAAGGTGTTTCGAACTCGGAGTACGCCGTCGAGGTCCTTTGTTTCACCAAGTCAAAAGCGGGTGTCGAATCAGTCGCCAATGTCACCGTCACACGCCTACCGGTCGCACTCGAGAGTTCCTCTCAGCCACTCGGTTGGGCCTACTTTTGGCAGGGCCTGCGCAAAGCGCGCGAAGTTGACATTGTCCACCTGCATGCGCCGAATCTGCTCGCATCCCTGCAGTCGATTCTGCTCCCGTCACGAACCCGCCTTCTAGTGCACTGGCACAGTGACATTGTCGGCAAGGGTCTGCTGGGCCGACTCGTCCGCCCACTTGAGCGCTGGATGCTCGCCCGCGCAGATGTCGTCATCGCTACCTCTGCCGCATATGCCGCAGCCTCTCCCCAACTTCGCACCACAGCGGCTAAAACAACGGTTGTCCCGATCGGTATCCCTGTACCGCAAGGTGATTTCTCAAGTGGAGCCGGACGTAACTTTAAGGATTTCCTGCGCGGACGCCGACTGATACTGGCACTCGGTCGTTTGGTGCCCTACAAAGGATTTTCTACATTGATTGCTGCGGCTAAAGATTTGCCTGAACAATGCGCGATCATCATCGGCGGCAGTGGACCTCTCGATGCAGAGCTTCGAGCACAGATTTCAGCGGCGAACTTGAACGACCGAGTACTGATGGCAGGTCGTCTCAGCGAAGATGAAGTTGCACTGCTTTTCTCCCAAGCTTACTGCTTTTGCTTAGCTTCGGTAGAGCGGTCCGAGGCATTTGGCGTCGTGCTTCTCGAGGCTATGGCACGTGGAGTACCCTGTGTCGCCACGACCATCGAAGGCTCTGGTACAGCTTGGGTAAACGAGCATCAATGCAGCGGGCTGAACGTTCGCCCCGGCGATCCTGCGGCACTGAGTCAAGCCTTTCACCTGCTTATCGATGACCCGACGCTCCAGCAGCGTCTCAGCGAAGGAGCCCGATCTCGTTTCAATGCCATCTTCTCCGCTGATAAGTTCGTCACCTCGATCAGAGGAATCTATGCTCGCTTGCGCATTGGATAAGCAATCCTTCGTCCTTCCTTCCGTTTACCAGAAGATCATGTTATTCGCGCTGTTGCTTGCGATCAGTCTTGCGGCTGCAAGTGAACCAATGAAGCAATTGAAAGCCAACGCCGGTGACTAGTACGGCTACATTGACCTGCCCCCTTCAGCCGTACCAGTGATTCGTCAGGGGTCCTGGGGTTGAAGG
>JAFEIL010000255.1 GCA_017495105.1 Emticicia sp.
ATTAATTACATTTTTCAGAATTAATGGTTTGATAGACATTATCCAATCTGGAAATTTTAGAGCTTTATTAAGTTTTGAAGGATTCTTGACGTTTCTTTCCCCAATAACACCATTTATTATTATTTTTGAGTTTGTCTGGCTATTGATTCAGTACCGATTCCGAGCCTCGGTTTATAAAATAACTTTCCTTATTATTCTTACAAACCGAATCATGAGTAGGCTAATTGGTATTTCGGTGCTTGTCTTAACAATTGGAATATTCCAAAAATACGCTATTATCCAAACTTCCATAACTTGGTATTGGTTTATTTATGGTTATTTGGTTTATGAACTTAACAATTTTATTCGCCATTATCTTACTCATAAAGTACGTCTTTTGTGGTGTTTTCACTCAGTACACCACTCGCCCGAAGACCTTAATTCGTCGGTAACACTCACAACTTTTTTTGTAGAAAACCTTTATACAGAGTTTTTTGCGGCCATGTTTTGTATGATTTTAGGTGTTCAGCCTCTTATGCTTTTTGCCATAATGATTCTTGATAGTATTTGGGGAGCATTTGTACACATAAGCGAAAGCACAATGAAAAATGCCAGACTGGGTTTTTTAGAAAAGTTCATTCTGACACCTTCTCACCATCGAGTTCATCATGGACGAAATCATTTGTATATGGACACTAATTTTTGTTCTATCATCAATGTTTGGGATATCGTGTTTAGAACTTATCAAGAAGAAAAAGAAGAAGTTCCTGTTGATTATGGAATCACCCGCCCTATGGATCCAAAAAAATTTGTAGATGTTTATTTTGGTGAAATTGTGAGTCTTTGGCAAGATGTTATTGCAGCACCAGGATTAAAAAATAAGATTGCGTATATTTTTATGCCTCCAGGATGGTGCCATATAGGCGATTATGATACAGCCACAACACTACGCAAGCAAGCACTTAATGAATTTAAAAAATAATAGTTTTGAAAGCGTAGTGCCCTATAAACATTACGCTTTCAAAGTCATTTATTCTCTATTTCTGACCTCCAGCAATATCTTTTCTACTTCTTTTCTTACTTGGCTTGTTGGCTTCGTAAAATTATTATTCATCAAGCTAAAAAGGATTGTCTTGCCTTTCTTCGTAATCAAATAACCACTTAGGTTATAAACACCACTCAGTGAGCCAGATTTTGCAAAAACAAATGGTTCGCCATCAGTTTTAAACATATTCTTTACGGTTCCACTTTTCCCACCATTAGCCAAAATCGAAAACAATTTTTCTTGTGGAAGTTCAGCATGAATTTTCTCCAATAATTTAATAATAGAACGAGGTGTAAATAGATTATACCGTGAAAGCCCCGAACCATCTACCCACTTTGGAGCATCAGGAAGGTCTTGTAGATATTTTTCTTTGATTGATTTAATGGCAAAAGAAGAATTGATTGAGTCTTTCAAAACTGTGCCACAAAGTAATAATAACTGCTCAGCAAGCATATTGTCGCTTTCTTGCATCATCAATCGATAAACAGGCTCTGTGAGGGCACTATAAAGCGTTTTAGCCGTAGTTGAAACTGGCACTTTTAATAAATTTATGTTTCTACGAAGCGTATCAATAAGTAATTGCTGCGTCAGCCCCGTTGAAGTTTTATACGGAATATCTTGTTGATAACCTGTTTTTGTCAAAAGAGCTTTTGGTAGAAGAAACTGATTATCGGCTGCCGTGCGTTCTATTTCGGTGCCAGTATCTTTTTTATAGAAACTTTTATCAAAAATACTCGGTTGAGGCTTTGCTTCACCGTTTTCGATTTTGGTTCTTACAATATTTCCGTACATCGGCAAAGGTGACATTTCTACGGTATAATAACTGGTGAAATCGTCCCAAGCCCAACCTGCTCCAAAATATGGATTAGTGAAGTTTCCATCAGAAAAATAGAATTTTTTACTACGTTTATATGATTTCAAAAAGTCGAAAGTTTTAGCACTTGTCAGGTCTGGATGGAAAAAAGTTGGGTCACCAGTACCCCAAAAAATCAAGGAATCGCTTTTGATTTCGTAACGAAGTGCAGGAATCGAATCACCGAGTGTTTTCAAACAAGCATAGAACGTAAACAATTTAGTATTGGATGCTGGTGTGAAATATCGGTTGGAGTTTCGCTCAAAAATTATTTTTTGTTCGCTCAAATCATATAAAGCCATGCCAGTCATGCTTTGCGACAAAATGCTTGAAGTATCCAGCATTTTTGCATACGGAGATTTACTAGATATGTTTTGAGTGGTTTTGCACGAAAGGCCAACTAATGCTACTAATGATATAAATAAAATTTTATGCATAATTTTAACTTTGATTTGTATGACACAATTTACAGAAAATTATAAAAATAAAAACCGTAGAAGCTCAAATTTAGAACTTCTACGGTTAAAATATATTGGTTTTATTATTTATTTACCACAAAACGCTTCACAACGATGCCACTTTCAGTGTAAAGCCTTACAATGTATGTACCAGTAGCGAGGTCTTTCAAATCAATTTTTTGGTTGAAAGTACTTGCATCAGCCAAAAACTCTCTGGCCATTATTTTTACGCCTTTAGAACTAATCACTTCCATTTTTACTGGGCCTGGTTTTGCTAAATTTGTTGAAATCAAAATCTCATCAGGGCTTGGATTTGGTGAAAGTGTCAATACTCTCTCAGATGTCTGCTCAGTAGCTAAAATTGGCGGTGGTGGTGGAACTTGTACTTTTAAGTTATCAATCACCCAACCCCAACCATAAGTAAGCTCATCGGCAAATAATCTAAAACGAATCAAAATTACATCACCAGCAAGAAAATCTCCACTTGATAACATCTTGATTGTATGGCTCTTATACAAAGCCGAAGTAGCCGTTCCTTTAGAATCTGAAGATTGATATGTTTTCCCATCCGAGCCAAGGAATGTTCCATTTACATAATTATTAAAAGTTTTTGTCCAATTAGCGTCTTTGGCAGCATCATAACCATCTTCAAAAGGCACCCATGAAAGACCACCATCATACGAACCTTCCACAACTACATAATCATAAAAATCAGAATCGCCAAATACAGAGCCATCTTCTCCTGGCTCTACCAAAGCCACTTCATCAAAAGTAATTGTGGCTGAATCTAAATCTTGTTTTAGTTCAATAGGATAACGCAATAACGCAATCGTATTTGATTGTAAATCTTCGTTTCCACCATTTTTGTATGGGTGAGCCGAATGCAAAGCACCATTTGTAAAGCCTGTTGGTGTTGCGATTCCCCATCCACCTATTCCAGCAAAGTCGTCGTTGCCTACATCAAAGGTATTTGCGTATACTCGAACTGGCGTTTGGGTTTTCAAATTACTTACTACAAATTCAAAGTAATCGGCAGTTGGTGTCACGTTAGTTCCGGGCGTATTCAAATAAGCAGGTAAAACTGTTTTGTTTTTATTTTTTGATTTATCAATCGCCACAATTCTATAAAGTACTCGGTCATTTTGTTTCAAAGAACCAAATGGCGTTTTAGCTAAATATGCAAAAACATCATTACGCCCTTGTGAATAAGATTTATCATCGGTAGCAACATTATATTTTTTTATTCCAAAAGGTTTTTGATCCACACCATTGAGTTTATATTCAACATAAACTGTATCAATACCATGTTCGAAGTTATCTTCGATATTAGCAAAAATATCAGGTAAGCCTGTTGTTGAAACAACCGTTGGCGGATCTGTTGTTACAAATGGCGGCGATGTATCTGCTGTTCCGACACTAAATCCGTAATAACCTTTAGTCGGAGCTTCTGCTGGAGCAGTGTTTTTACGTTTGTAATTATCATCAACAGTCAAATAATAGCGGATAATTGAACTCGCCTTCGTAACTGGAACATCGGCCGTGTATTCGTTTGTACTACCAACTTTCACCATATTGATTGGCTTGGCATTGGTCATAAGGGTGTCGTTTTCGGTATAAAATACCTTCGCACTTCCTGCGACCAATGAAGTATCGCTCGTAATAGTAGCCTTGATGGTTACTTTACTGACAGCGTTTTCAATATTTTTTACTCTTACATGTGTTAACGATGTACTTTTCCAACCCATATCTGCAAAAATACCTTTTACGATTGGGCCTGGGTCTCTGATTACCTCTCGCAAACTTGCCGATGATGTCATCAATGAGTTTTCATTTCCTGAAGGATAAGTAGCATCATTTACGTGCGAAATACTTGAACCTCCTTGATAGGTATTAGGAGCATAAATTTTAGCTTTTTCATTTTTATTAGCCGCTGTTGCAGTAGGACTATTAAAGAACAGATTATCACTTACCATTTGATCTTTCAACGGTACCGATGGGTTTGCGAAATTGGCTGTACTAATCAATTGTTGCGTGCTTCCATTCTCAACAAATTGATCATAAGCAAAAGGAGCCCCAGTGCCAAAACCCCACGAGCCATTATTTCCGCTCACACGAAGTGAAGAGGTAAAACCCAATCCATGACATAATTCGTGTAAAACAACCGATGTAAAATCAAATTGATTTGCACCTGGAGCGGCAACTCCTAAATACCATGGTGCTGAACTATTAAACTCAGCCGTAATATCTGGCTCATTGATTGAGTTAAGCTCTTGACCTGCTATTTTTTCGGCCAAAGCAATCGGATGCCAAGTTCCTGCTTTTTGCTGGCCAGGAAAATTACGAGTAAAATCAGCGGGTGAAGCCTGACCTAAGATTGTCCCGCCGCCACTACCACTATCAATTGCACGCCAAGTAGCGGTAATTCGAATCGGCACGGGCGAACTGATTAAATTTGCCCAAATATCAACAGCCGCTTGGAATGATTTTTGTGCAGCAGGCGAAAAACCATTATAAGTAACAATAAAAGTAGATTTTGCAGCAGCACCACGTGCTTTCTGGCCTTTTAGAGCTTCCTCTACTTCTTTGGCCATCGGCACATAAGTATTGGCATCTTCAAAGTTTCCCGGACACACAATCATCTTTCCCTTCATAAATTCAATTTTATCTGGGTTCGATGGGGTTATGTCTCCATGGCGTGGTTTGGCCATTTTTTGGGCAAAAACTGACATTACCACCAAAAGTAATAGGCCAGAAAGGTAAATTTTTCTCATAAATCTTAAATTAATCGTCTGTTTGTCAGGATTTAAAAAATATACGTAATTTGTGGCAATAGGGTTGCTCTTCAATTATTTCACAAGTTATCAAATCTAACGAAAAAACTAATACTTTTGTTGAATGATTATAAGTAAATTAAGATAAAACCAATGTTTTTGTATCTCAAATGAATCAAATAAAATTATTGGCACTTATCCATTTCTCCGATTCACGCTCCTATCTTTGCAATTAGAGACGTAGTTTTTATTCTTTGCGATGCAGACCCCATTAGAAATATTAAAAGAATTTTGGCAATATGATGCTTTTCGACCATTACAAGAAGAGATAATCAACTCGGTTTTGGCACAAAAAGATACACTTACCTTGATGCCAACTGGGGGAGGAAAATCTATATGTTTTCAGGTGCCAGCAATGGCTATGGAAGGCGTTTGTATCGTCATTACGCCTCTCGTTGCTTTGATGAAAGACCAAGTGGAGCAACTCAAACGCCGAGGAATAAAAGCAGCTGCCATTTATTCGGGAATGCACCGCAATGAAATTGATTATACCCTTGATAATTTTGTTTACGGAGATTTTAAGTTTCTCTACGTTTCGCCCGAACGCCTTCTAACCGAAATCATGCAAGTCCGCACCAAAATGATGAAGGTTTGCTTACTTGTAATTGACGAAGCTCACTGTATTTCGCAATGGGGCTATGATTTTCGTCCACCCTATATGAAAATACCGGAGTTTCGAAAATTTACGGGCAATGCTCCAACAATTGCACTTACGGCTACTGCCACTAAAGAAGCCCAACAAGATATTATCGAAAAACTTGAACTAAAAAACGTACAAGTTTTTCAACAAAGCTTTGCTCGACCAAATATCTCATATTCAGTGTTTTGTGAAGAAAGTAAGGAACGAAAAGCATTTGATATTCTACAAAAAGTACAAGGAACAGCCATTATTTATGTACGTAGCCGCCGACGCACGAAAGAGTTCTCGGATTGGTTAAACAAAAGTCGAATCCGTTCAGATTTTTATCATGCTGGACTTTCAACCCCCGAAAGATTTAAGAAACAAGAAGCGTGGATAAATAATCAAGTGCGTGTAATTGTGGCGACCAATGCTTTTGGAATGGGTATCGACAAGCCCGATGTGCGAGTAGTGGTACATCTTGATTTACCCGAAACCCTCGAAGCTTATTACCAAGAAGCAGGTCGTGCTGGCCGAGATGGACAAAAAGCTTATGCCGTATTGCTTTACAATAGAGGCGATTTAGAAGATATTTCGAAGCAAACTGAGCAAAAATATCCGCCAATCGAAAACCTAAAACGAGTTTATCAGGCTTTGGCAAATTATAAAAACTTGGCAGTTGGCGGCGAGAATTTTGAAAGCTATGACTTTGATTTTCAGGAATTTATCAACAATTTTGGTTTCTCGGCTCACGATACGCACAACGAGCTAAAAGTTCTCGAAGACGAAGGCTTGATTCAGTTAAGCGATGCTTATTACAGTCCGTCAAAGATTTCTTTTAAAGTCGACAACCACGAATTATATAAGTTTCAGATAAAGACACCTAGTTACGATAAATTCATTAAAACGCTACTCAGAATTTATGGCGGCGATTTATTTACGAGTTACGTCAGTATTTCAGAAGCTACAATTGGTAAATATTTTTTCGGCAGTGTGGGCGAAATCGAAAAAATGCTTGATTACCTCCAACAAGTTGGAATCTTAACTTATCAAAAGCAAAAAAGTATTCCGCAACTAACATTTCTTACGGCTCGCCAAGACGTAAAGTATCTGACTATCAACGTTGTAGAAATGCAAAGACGCAAGAAAAAAGATTTAGAAAAAGTAGCAGCCGTTGTACAGTTTACCAATGACACCCGAAGATGTCGTCAACAGTTTTTGCAGGAATATTTCAATGAATTTACGAACTTTAACTGTGGTATTTGCGACAATTGCTTAAAACAAAAAAAACGAGATGAGCCAACTCCGATTGAAATTTATACGAAATATAGACAAAAAATTTTAGAGATTATTCCAGCACCAATC
>JAFEIL010000342.1 GCA_017495105.1 Emticicia sp.
ATATTGCGTTATTTTTCCTAATATAAATGCTCCCAAATTGGTGAGTTTCACAGCTTTTATACCATCATAATTCGAAAAATAAGTCTTCCCAAGTTCTGTTGTGTCGATGTCATCGTAAGCAATTTCCAGAAGACCATAACATGACCAAAGCATGATGTTTCCTTTCAAAATTGGCTCTTCGATAAATGTTTTTAGATTTGTTTTTTTTATTGATTTCTTTTGTTTGCCATAATCTCCGTCAACTTCATAAGTAAGATAATTGCACATTTCGTGTAAGCTTGAGATTTGAAAATTATAACTGCGAAAGGAGGCAAAGTCAATAAAATTCTTGATACTTATCCACGCATTGATGGGTAAATTTTTGACAACTTCAATGAAATTTGACTCTACATCAACAATATTATAAAGATGATGTGTTCCTTTTAGACTTGTCAGAATGTGTACATGACTTGCATAATTCTTTATGTATATTTTCTCGAAATAGTTTTTCAGAATTCCAGTAAATGTTTCTTCTTTCTTAGGTTTGCTTTCGCAAACAACCATAGACGACAATAAATATGTTTTTAAATGTTGTAATTCTTTTGAACTGGTTTCAGAGTATAATTCGTTGATATTTAGTGTTTTATGTATTTTTCCAAGCGTGTTGAGCATTACTCTACCTGGCCCTGATACTTTTATATTACCTGCCTGATTATAATTCAATAAATTGGGTAAATTGACAAAAATTTCTGTTTCAGAACTCGAAATATAGGTTGTTTTTGGAACCTCAGTAAGCGGAATAAAATTATAATGTAAAGGCTTATCATAAAACTCTTTTACTACACGGCGAAGTTCAATTGGAAGTTCAACGGTGAAAGTTTTTAGATAAGAATTTAATTCATAACTATAATTTGATTCTGACTCAATCGCAAATACCATGAACTCTTTGCGGAGGTCTTTTTCGATATATTTTTTATTATTATAGCTGATTTTTTCAATATTTGTTGTAATAGAAATCCCAGTTTCACTTAAAATATCTTCGTCCGAAAGCTCATCCTGCCAAACTAAAAAATCCAAAACTTTTCTTACATCCTTGTCGAGGCTACTCAAAAAACATTCAAAAACGGTTTTATTCTTGAAAATTTTAGCAACTAAGTTACAATATTCTAATTTGGTAGTTTTGGCATAATTAATTTTTAAATTGACGAAATCTGCTTCCGAAAAATCATTATCCAAAATCAAGGCTGTATTGGTGGCAAACATATCTAACAGAGGTTTACGAAACCCTTGCATGAAGTTTTCTCGTTTATACAAACTTTTATCAAGTTCTTTAGTCAGTTTCGATAATTCATCTTTTAAATTACCAAATACTGAAGGTTTCGGTTTGTTATCTTTCTGAATGCCCAAGCCTATGGAGGCCATAAACTTGTCGTAATCATTGAATAAATTATCTAAATCTCGTTCTTTTGCCATGTTAATTATATTTGGCTTTTAGCTTTTATATATTTTTATTTTGTGCAAAAAGCTATTTTTATTTCAACAAATAATTAATATCATCTTCACTCAAACTTTTTACCGAAGCGGCATCTGCCGAAATTACATCATCGAAAAGCTGTTTTTTCTTTTCTTGTAAAAGTAATATTTTTTCTTCGATTGTATTTTGGGCTATGAGTTTATAGCTAGTCACTTTTCGAGTTTGGCCAATTCGGTGTGTTCGGTCGATAGCCTGACTTTCGGCGGCTACATTCCACCATGGGTCAAAGATGAAAACCATATCTGCAGCTGTAAGGTTTAAGCCAGTTCCGCCGGTTTTAAGTGTCATTACAAATGCCTTGCAATTGGTGTCGTTTTGGAATCTTTCAACAAGTTTTTGGCGGTCACGGGTCGAGCCAGTCATGCTTACAAAGTCAATTCCTGCATTTTCAAGAACGCTTTCTATAAGTTCGATTGCAGCTAAATAATTAACAAAAACTAGTACTTTGTGGCCGTTCGCAATGGCATCGGTCATTTGTTCTGTCAGTAATTCAAGTTTAGGTGATGAAATTTTTCCATCAGATTTTGTTTCTGGAAGAGAGGCAATTTGACGAAGTTCGTTGAAAGCTTGAAAGATAAAAAACTGGCTTTTTTCAATACTCGACGACTTGATTTGCTGCTTGATGGCTTCTTGATAAAACATTCGTCGCTGTTCGTAAAGTTTGGCTTGCGGCTCCGACATTTCTACGTATAGTGTTTGTTCGATTTTGTCTGGAAGTTCGGTTAAAACTTCTGATTTTAATCTTCTGAGTATAAATGGGTATATCTTTTTTCGGAGTTCGAGGATTGCATCGGTATCTCGGTTTTTTTGAATCGGAATTAGGTAATTATCGTTGAAATTTTGTGCTGAACCAAACATGGCGGGATTTAAAAAACGAAAAAGTGAGTATAATTCGCCCAGATTATTTTCGATTGGCGTGCCACTCAATGCCAGTTTATGCTCAGATTGAATCAAAAGTGCAGCTTTTGAAGTCTGGGATTGCATATTTTTAATATTTTGCGATTCGTCAAGTATCACATAATAAAACTCAATTTCCTTAAAAATCTCAATATCGTTGCGAAGCATGGCGTATGTCGTAAATATCAAATTTGACTTTACAGCATCTTCAATTTTTCGGTTTTCGGCATAATAGGTATAAGTTGTGATGGCTGGATTGAATTTTTGAATTTCATTTTTCCAGTTGAATAACAAACTTTTGGGCATTACCACCAAGGTCGTTTTTTTTTGTTTTGGGTAAATTTCGCTTAGAAGTGTAATTGTCTGAATAGTTTTTCCAAGGCCCATATCATCGGCCAAACAACCGCCAAGTTTTTGCTCTTTCAAATAACTTAACCATTGATACCCATATTCTTGGTAAGGGCGAAGTTTAGCGTTTACTTTCGGAAGTTTTTTAGAATTGCCTTTTATGTTATTAAAACCTTCAAATATTGACTTAGATTTCTTGAATACTGCTGATGAATTGCGTTCATCAATCAATTCTTCGACTAGTGGCAAGTCAAAAAACGAGATTTCAATTTTGTCTTTTTTCTTCTTAAATAATCGTTGCAATTTTTGTACATACGATTCATTAAGTAGGGCGTGCGAACCATCCGAAAGCTCAACATAACGTTTTTGGCGATATTGGGTGAGGGCTTCCCAAAGCGATATTTTTTCTCCGTCAAAATCAAGTGTAGCGTTTCCTTCTAAAAAGTCAATGCCTGAGGAAAGGCTCACATCTAATCTTGGCTGAGAAGTATTAATTTTATAAGATTTGAGTTTTTCAGCCCCGAAGAGTTTCCAACTCAGCAATAATGTAGATAATTCGTTATAAATGAAACCATTTGCAATTTCTTGCGGCACCACAAAAAGGGTTTCTTCTTGATAAATCTCGTTGGTTTTCTTTTTTACTTCTTTTGGAATATGTTTTTTTAATAGCTTTAAAATAACATCCGAAAGCTCTTTAATAGGTTTTTGTTCAATATAAACTACTCTGATTGTTTCTTCTAATTCACTAATTTCTACACATTTATGCAAATCGAATTGTTCTAAAAATTCAACATCGAAACCTTGTAAAATTTGCGTGATTCTCAGGTGAAGTGCATTGTCGGTATCAATTTTCTCAAAAATCAAAGCTGGCTCAGTGGCACGAGTTTCTCGCAATTCCTCGACTTTGTAGTTTTTATATTGAACTTTGAAGTTGTCAAGGTAAGAAAACAATAATGAGAGATATTTTTCTAGGTCAGTTATATTAATCTCTGAACTAAAAGCATCTAAACGATTGAAATTATGACCCAAAGGCGTGATTTCATATATTGTATTTTTTGCTCTCAAAAAACCTTCGGAAATTGGTTGAAGTGCTTCAACGGCTTGATGATTAATGAATAAAACGGGTTTTACAGAAAGGCGTTTTTCATTCTTTGGCGTTGGTTTTATTTCAAAAACTACTTGGTGTTCTTCTTCGGCAAAATTGATATGTTCGCCTTTGTCGTTGACCAATAAATCAGTGTTTTTGAGGGCATAAAGTAAATATCCATGTTCCGAAAGATATAGACTTCCTTGTTCTTTTCCCCATTCTATTACGAATGCTTCACGCTCACGGATGCTTTCTATTTGACGTAAAATGTTGCGTACCTCGCCCGTATAGGCTTGATAATTTACTTCAACAGGATTTAGATTTTTATCAACAATTTCAAGAAAAGTACCCAACGTATCTGAGGAAAGCATAAACAAAATATCAATTGGTTTGATATTTTTTGTTTGCCAAGTTTGTCGTTTAAAACTATTGAAATTATCGTTGAAGGAATTATTCATTTTATTTTTTGTTTACCAATTTGGCAAAAGTGTCATCAGTTAGGCACACATTTAGGTGCAGATTTCTATATAATTGGCAAAAATAATATCTTCTAGCTTATTTAAAGGTATTTTTAGAATAAAAGATGCTTTTTCGTAGATTTCGGAAATAGAAATATCTTTGTCATCGGTTTCGAGAAAAAGTTTTTCGAGTGGAATTTGTGATAAAACTTCCCTGGCATTTGAATTTTCTTGTAAAATTGCTGAGCCAAGTGATAAATAAAAGCCTTTATCGAGTAGGATTTGGGCAATCGTAAGACTATTATTGAAGCCATGAACAATCATTGGAACTTTCGGGCGAACGATTTTTTTGATGGAAATCAACTCGTTAAAGCATTTTACACAGTGAATAATGATTGGTTTTTTTACTTCTTCAGCAATTCTGATTTGTTTAATAAATATCTCTTCTTGGATTGATAGAGATGCTCCCTTTAGTCGGTCGAGGCCACACTCACCAATGAGTTTAATATCTTGATTTTTAGCGAATTGTCTGAGTTTTTCAAGTTGAAGTTTTTGATTATTTTCGTTGATGTACCATGGGTGAATTCCAGCGGAAAGCCAGCTATTTGGAATGGTTTCATCAGGGAAAGTTTCTAGTGATTCGTCAGTTTCGGGAATAATCAAATTGTAAATTATTTGTTGATTATCTTGTTTCTCAGGATTGTGAGTGTGTATATTTATGAGCATTTTTATAATGACGAAATTGGAATATATTTTTAATCCATACAAATATATCTTATCATTTTAACATTTACACATTCAAAATTAGATTTTACATGATTATTAAATGTGTGCCTTTTTATGAGTTGAGACTTGACGAACTTTATGACATTATGGTTTTGCGTCAAGAAGTTTTTGTGTTAGAGCAAAACTGCCCATTTGTTGATGCTGATGGTAAAGACCAATTGGCTTGGCATTTTATGATTTGGGATGAAAATAATAAATTGGTAGCTTACACTCGCCTTTTTGATAAAAATATTTATTATGAAGGTTATACTTCAATTGGTCGGGTGGTAACTTCTTCACAAACTCGTGGTTGCGGAATTGGTAGGTTATTGATGCAAAAATCAATTGATAAAACAATTGAACTATTTGGCGACGAACCAATTAAGATTGGAGCACAAAGTTATTTAATTAAGTTTTATCAATCGCTGGGTTTTGAGCTTATTGGGCACGATTATGTAGAAGATGGCATTGAACATACTTACATGACATTCGGTTTTACTCGGATATTGTAGCTTTGTTTTTTTCTTCTCATTGGCGAAAAAAGTTTAGACGAAGGCAATAAACTGATTACTGATGAACTAATTTTTTTGTGATTCGCTTCGTGGCTGATTCTATTGTTAAGTATTTTATGCCACTAACAATTTCGTTTTCGGGTAATTCTATATAAAGGTCATTGTTTCCAATTTGTAGTAGTTGATTTGTTTCAAAAATTGTCTTTCCAAGATTGTCTTTTAAACTTATTTTAGTTTTTTCGTTAAAAAGTGATTGAATATTGATATTTATTCGCTCAAGAAATGGATTTGGAAAAGCATTAATATTTATTTCAGCCAGTTCTGGCTCATTGGTTGTTATAGCAAAGTTGGTCTTTATATTATTATCGAGCCATTGTAAGCGTTGGGTTATAAAATTTCGGAGTTCGTTTACTTCTTGTTCCCAAGTTCCAGCATAAGGCGTTGGTTGAGGCCAAACGTAAATCCCTAAAACTGGCCATTTCTGAAAATTTCTGACGATTGGTTCTTTTAAAATATTTGATAGTGTATCAATGTGTTTATTGAGTCTTTCATTTTGCAAAGCTCCAAATTTTCGTTGAAAACCATATTCTTGACCGAGTTCTCGTACGAATGCCGAATCAGAGAGCATTTTCTCCCACCAAAAAGGTACTTGCCAAAAATCTGTTGAACAAGTATAATTAAAGCGGTAAGAAAAACCGAAAGGGCTATCACCTCCACAGTAATTACCATTTCCATAAGTAATGTCATAGTCCCACGGTGGGCCAGCTTTTATTTTTCCTCCTTTGCTGTCTTTATCTTTATGAAAAAAAGTACTGATTCGATAGCCGTCAACATTTTTTGCCACTTCATTGACTAAAAATAATTGAATGAATGACCTTGTATCTATGTATTTTCTGTAGCCATTGATTTTATCTCGATAGTTTGCACTTTGAAGTGAATTTTCGGCATTATCGACATAGTTTTTGAGATAATTTCTTTGTTCGGAAGTAATTGTTTTCGGCGATTCATATAGAAATGTCGTGTAATTATTTGGCGTATTATAATTTGGATATTTTGAACGCCAACTACCTAAATTTTCCCCTGTAGTTTTATCAGCCTTAAAAATATATCCTCCCGTTATATCATCGCCTGTCAAATCAGTTTCTTTCAGATTTGCTATATTAACACGGCCTGTATCTCGTTTTATTTTTTCCATGAAAACATAAACTCCTTGATAGATATTATTGATAATTACCTCTACATATTGCGTACGTGAAGCGTACATGCCCATTTCACGAGCAACTCGCATCGTGAGTACGTTGTGCATAAAACTTTTTTCATTGTAAGATGCAAATAAAATCCAGTCAGATTCTTTGGGCATTCCGAGCAAAGAAGCAGTGATTGATTCTGATTTTTCATTCCAAAGTTCAATTCCTAAACCCTTTTTAGGAAACATTTGTGAAGACGAACCTCGATATTCGATACCTGCAAAACCATCATAATGA
>JAFEIL010000559.1 GCA_017495105.1 Emticicia sp.
CACAAATTTGATAATATTTTATCAGTATTCCATAAGATTTCATAAAAAGTGTATTCACTTTTACCATATTTTTGTGATATCTTATTATTTTAATAAAGCTTAGCAAAATTTTCATAAGTGAATAATAGTTAAAGGTTAAAAATTAGAATCTTGTAGTTAAGGTTTCACCCATTTTGTGAAACCTTACTTTAAATTTAAAGCTCAGCATGAAAAACAAAATTTTAAAGGTTCACCCATCAGATAACCTAATTGTGGCTCTTCAAGCATTAGAACAATTTGAAGAAGTGGTTTTGGATGGAGAAAAATATACATTACCAAATGCCATTGAGGCTAAACATAAATTTGTTATTCAAAACCTCAATATCGGAGATACTGTAACAATGTATGGAGTGAGAGTTGGAAAAGCCATACAAAAAATAAAGCGAGGTGAACAAATTACAACTTTCAACCTTAAACACGAATCAGAAGAGTTTTCTGTAAAAAATAGAATTCCAAATACAGACTGGCAAATACCTAATGTAAGTAAATGGCAAGACAGAACCTTCTTGGGTTATCATCGGAGCGATGGGCAGGTTGGTATAGCTAACTATTGGTTAGTTATACCTTTGGTTTTTTGCGAAAATCGCAATATTCTTAAACTGAAAGAGGCTTTCGACAAAACACTTGGTTATGCCTTTCCAGATGTTTATTTGAAGCAAGTACAGGATTTAGTAAAACTGGAACAGTCAGGAGACTTTGAGGCATTTGACAACTATCGACCTACCCAACCAAGTGTAGTTAATGACAATCAAAGAATCTTTCCTAACATCGACGGAATTAAGTTCTTAACGCATGAAATGGGTTGTGGTGGTGCAAACTCTGATTCCGAAAGATTGGCGGCTCTTTTTGCCGCGTATGCTAATAATGCCAACGTTGCTGGAATTACAGTTTTGAGCTTAGGCTGTCAGAAAACTCAGTTAAGTGATTTGATGGATGCCATAAAAGTCCGGAATCCTTCTTTCGATAAAACTTTACTTTACTACGACCAACAAACTTTTGGTACTGAATTTGAAATGCTTTCAGCGGCAATCAAAGAAACATTTAAAGAACTTAGCGAAGTCAACAAACTTACTCGAAAACCAGCTCCACTTTCACAATTAAATATTGGCCTAAAATGTGGAGGTTCAGATGGTTTTTCGGGAATCTCGGCTAATCCAGTTTTGGGGCATTTGTCTGATTTAGTAGTGGCTTTGGGTGGCCGAACCTATTTGGCAGAGTTTCCAGAATTATGTGGCGTTGAACAAGAACTTATCAATCGTTGTGTAACAGATGAAAAAGCACAAAAATTTGAAACATTAATGAGAAACTATGCTGATTTAGCCAAAAGTTTAGGCGAAAGTTTCGACATGAATCCTTCATTTGGCAATATTAAAGATGGACTCATTACCGATGCTATCAAGTCGGCAGGAGCAGCCAAAAAAGGCGGTACAGCACCAATTGTGGATGTTTTAGATTATACAGAAATAGCTAAGATAGCTGGCTTACATTTGGTCTGTACACCTGGAAATGATGTTTTGGCTACAACAGGAAAAGCTGCTGCTGGTGCCACAATCATACTTTTCACCACAGGTTTAGGTACACCTACTGGAAATCCTATTTGCCCAGTAGTCAAAGTTTCGACCAATACAAAGTTGGCAAATAAGATGCCCGACATCATTGATTTTGATTGTGGGGCTATCATTGAAGGCGAAAAAACCATTAAACAAACCGCCGAAGAATTATTGGAATATTGCATAGATTTGGCAAGTGGAAAATTCCAAACCAAAGCCCAAATCTTAGGACAAGATGATTTTATTCCGTGGCAAAAAGGCATTAATTTATAATAACAATGATGTTTAGTTTAGAAAATAAAGTAGCCGTAATAACAGGTGGAGCAAGCGGAATAGGCTTATCGATTACCAAACTCTTTGCCCAACAAGGGGCAAAAGTACATGTCTTAGAGCTAAGTACTGAAGCCGCAAGTAAGCAAATCAAAGATGCTATTCAAGAAACTCAAAATATAATTATTCATGCTTGCGATGTAAGCAATTTAGCCCAAATTGAGGATATTATTAATGCCATAAAAAACATTGATATTTTGGTCAATAATGCAGGAATCGCACATGTTGGAAACGCAGAAAACACTAATGAACTGGACTTTGAGAGAGTAATCAATGTCAATGTAAAAGGTGTTTATCATTGTGTACATGCTGCTTTACCTTTGATGAAAGCCAAAGGTGGTGGCGTTATTTTAAATATGGCATCGGTTGCTTCTTCTGTTGGTATTTCAGATAGATTTGCATATTCAATGTCAAAAGGTGCGGTTCGGTCTATGACGCAATCTATTGCCAGAGACTTTCTGAAAGATAATATAAGATGCAACTGTATATCTCCAGCCAGAGTCCACACACCTTTTGTTGATGGTTTTATTGCTAAAAATTTTGAGGGCAAAGAGCAAGAAACATTCGAGAAACTGTCAAAATCTCAGCCTATCGGCCGAATGGGTACACCCGATGAAATCGCCTATTTGGCACTTTACTTATGTTCGGCAGAATCGGGTTTCGTAACTGGCTGTGATTACCCCATCGATGGTGGATTTATTTACCTTAACAATTAACAATATGAAATTATTACGCTTTGGCGAATTTGAAAACGAAAAACCAGCCCTAGAATTAAGTAACGGCAAAAGAATAGATGTTTCAGCTTTTGAAGAAGATTATAATGAAGCCTTCTTTGCTTCTGATGGATTGTATCGCCTCGGAAAATGGTTAGAAACAGAGGTAGCAGCTTGTCCCGAAATTCCTGCCAATGTTCGCATTGGTTCTTGCATTGCTCGTCCGTCTAAAATAGTTTGTATCGGGCTCAATTATGCTAAACACGCTGCTGAATCAGGTATGGCTGTGCCAACTGAGCCAGTGGTTTTCTTTAAATCTACTACCGCTCTTTGTGGCCCTTATGATGAAGTAGTTATTCCTCGTAATTCAGTAAAAACAGATTGGGAGGTAGAACTTGCCGTAATCATCGGCAAAAAAGCTTCTTATATAAACGAAGAAGATGCCATGGATTATGTAGCTGGTTATACTCTTCATAATGACTATTCAGAAAGAGAATTTCAGTTGGAACGTGGCGGACAATGGGTGAAAGGCAAAAGCTGTGATACTTTTGCTCCACTTGGTCCAATCATGGTTACAAAAGACGAAGTTCTAGACCCTCAAAATCTTAGATTATGGTTGAGTATCAATGGTGAAATGCTCCAAGACTCAAACACCAACGATATGATTTTTAATATAAAACATATCGTTTCATATCTAAGCCAATTTATGACTCTACTTCCAGGCGATGTTATTTCAACAGGTACGCCTTTTGGTGTAGGACTTGGTTTTAAACCGCCAAAATACTTGAAAGCTGGCGATGTGGTAGAGCTTGGTATAGATAATTTAGGTACACAGAGACAGCAAGCGGTGAGCTATTCAAAACTATAAACAATGAATCTCAATTTAAAAGATAAAGTCATCATCGTAACGGGCGGTGCCAAAGGAATCGGGGAAGGTATCGTAAATGTTTTGGCTCAAGAAGGTGCTATTCCAGTAATTATTGGACGAAACGAAGCTGATAACAAAAAAACGCTCGACGAAATTGGAGGAAAAGGTTTCAAAGTGCTTGCAGAGTTGAGTAAGCCATCAGAATGTAAGGAAGCTATTGAAAAAGTAATGAAGCAATTCGGCAGAATAAACGGATTAGTTAATAATGCTGGAGTTAACGACGGTGTAGGTCTCGAAAACGGCAATTACGAAGCATTTATTTCTTCAATACATAAAAACTTGGTTCACTACTACCTCATGGCTCATTATGCTTTGCCTGCCCTAAAAGCTTCAAAAGGTAGTATCGTAAATATCGGTTCAAAAACTGCCGAAACAGGACAAGGTGGAACATCGGCTTATGCAGCTTCTAATGGTGGACGAAACGCTCTTACTCGTGAATGGGCGGTAGAACTATTACCTTATGGTATTCGAGTGAATGCATTAATAGTAGCAGAATGTTATACTCCTTTGTACGATAAATGGATTAAAACATTACCCAACCCAGAAGAAACTTTATCAAAAATAAATAGTAAAATACCTTTGGGCAACAGAATGACCACTGCCCAGGAAATTGCCAATATGGTCGCATTTCTGCTATCTAATAAATCAAGCCATACCACTGGTCAATTGATTCATGTAGATGGTGGATATGTACATCTTGACAGGTCACTTATTTAAACTCAACCATAACCGTATGAAAACTGAAAAGAACAATTATCTCATTCCCTTTATTTTAGTAACAAGTCTATTTTTCCTTTGGGGAATTTCAAATAACCTTACTGGCATTTTGATTCCGCATCTGCGAAAAGCCTTGCAACTGACCAATACACAATCTACTTTTGTTGATACTGCTGTTTATTTAGCCTATTTCCTTACTGCAATTCCAGCAGGGCTTATTCTTAATAAATTTGGCTATAAAAAAGGTATCATTGCTGGACTATTGGTATTTAGCTTGGGTGCATTTTTATTCATACCTGCTGCCAATACACGTACATTCGAAGTCTTTTTATTAGGTCTTTTTATTATTGGTTGTGGTCTGACGATTCTCGAAACTGCCGCCAATCCTTACGCCACCAAATTAGGTGACCCAGAAGGTGCTACAACAAGGCTGAATTTAGCACAATCTTTTAATGGTTTGGCTGCCTTTTTAGCTCCAATGATTGGTACTTTATTTATTCTTTCGGGCAAAGAGTATTCTGAAAGCGAGCTTTCTTTAATGCCCCAAGTCGATAAAATTGCTTATTTAACCTCTGAAGCAGCGTCTGTTAAGCTTCCTTATATGATTCTGGGCGGTTTCCTTTTGATATTGGCTGTCGTTTTTATGATTTTGAAATTTCCCGAATTTAAAGAAGAAAGTAAAACCAATACATCGGGCAGTATCGGACAGGCTCTCAAACAAAAACATTTAGTTTGGGCAGTAATTGCTCAGTTTTTTTATGTTGGTGCTCAGGTTTGTGTCACAAGCTTCTTTATACGCATGGCCATTTCTGGGGGTGGAGTAGATGAGAAAACGGCTGGGTATTACCTCGGTGTTTATGGCTTACTTTTTATGGCTGGTCGATTTATCGGAACAATCATCATGCGGTACATACAACCTGCCAAGTTGCTTACAATTTACGCCCTATTATGTATCCTCCTAAGTTTTATTACTATTTATGCCGATGGTAAAAATGTAGTGTTGGCACTAGGTGGCTTAGGTTTTTTTATGTCAATCATGTTTCCTACCATATTTTCACTGGGTATCAAAGACCTCAATGAAAACACCAAGCCTGCTTCTTCACTAATCGTGATGTCAATCATTGGCGGTGCAATATTTCCCGTAATTATGGGTAAAATCATTGACAATTCGGGCGATGATATTCAAAAAGGATACATCGTTCCACTACTATGCTTTTTCGTTGTCTTATATTTTGGAATAAAAGGACATCAACCTAAAACCCAATCATAAAATGAAACGCTATTGTTTAGCCTTAGACCTAAAAGATGATGCCCAACTCATTGCCGAATATGAGCAATTACATCAAAAGATTTGGCCCGAAATAGAAGCTACTATTATTGATTCGGGCATTGTGAGCATGGAAATCTATAGAATCGATATCCGTTTATTTATGATAATGGAAACTACTGATGATTTTTCTTTTGAAGCTAAGAATAAGGCCGATGCCGAAAATCCGAAAGTACAAGAATGGGAAAACTTTGTATGGAAATACCAACAAGCATTACCTATGGCAAAAGAAGGTGAAAAATGGTTGCTAATGAATAAAATTTTTGACTTGAAAGCATGATAAAGTATAATACCAATTATCCGTCAATTGAAGACCTCATCAAGAAAGCGAAAAAGCAAATCCCACGTTTTGCTTTTGAATATTTAGATGGAGGCTGCAATGAAGATGTGAATCTATATAAAAATACAGCCGAACTTCGTGAAGTGGAACTAAAGCCCACCTATCTGAGCCAACATACTCGCTCAGATATGAAAACCGAGTTGTTTGGACACATCTATGATGCTCCTTTCGGCATTGCTCCCGTTGGTTTGCAAGGCTTGATGTGGCCGAATGCTCCCGAAATTCTGGCAAAAGCAGCATATCAACATAATATTCCATTTATTTTAAGTACCGTAACTACTTCGAGTATTGAACGAATCGGCGAATTGACCGAAGGAAAATTTTGGTTTCAATTGTATCATCCAGCTGAAAACGCTTTGCGTGATGATTTACTTGTTCGTGCTGAGGCGGCTGGTTGTGAGGTCTTGTGTATTTTGTGTGATGTTCCCAGCTTTGGTTTCCGGCCAAGAGATATTCGAAATGGACTCGCCATGCCTCCAAAAATGACCTTGAGTAATATGCTTCAAATCTTGGGTAAACCCGAATGGGCTTTAAAAACGCTTTATCATGGCCAACCAAGTTTTGCCAATTTAGAAAAATACATGCCAAAAGGATTGAATATGGGGCAATTGGGAGCATACATGAATCAAACATTTTCAGGAAGAGTAAATGAAGAAAAAATCTCCGAAATAAGAGATAAATGGAAAGGAAAACTGGTTTTAAAAGGCGTTGCCAGCGAACAAGACACCGAAATGGCTATCAAACTTGGCTTAGATGGAATCATTGTATCTAACCATGGCGGGCGGCAACTTGATGCTGGACAATCTTCAATTAAATCACTTGACCCAATTGTACAAAACTACAAAGGTCAAATCAAAATAATGATGGATAGCGGACTACGTTCGGGACCAGATATTGCCCGAACTTTGGCCAGTGGGGCTGAGTTTACATTCATGGGTCGCTCATTTATGTATGGCGTTGCTGCTCTCGGAAACGAAGGTGGCAATCATACCATCAGTATGCTCAAAACCCAGCTTCAACAAATAATGGAACAAATATGTTGTGAGCGAGTGGAGGATTTTCCGAGGTTTTTGGTCTGAAATTCAGTGGTAGAGGTAATAT
>JAFEIL010000411.1 GCA_017495105.1 Emticicia sp.
TCCTGTTTAGATTAAAAAACCTGTTCGCTTAGTCCCCACAAAATTCATGTGAGCCGAAAACAGTTGATAAAATGGGTAGTATTTTATGGTTAAATGCCTTGATGAATAGTGATAGGTTTGTGGCACGAGGAAATTTTTTTTGAAGAATATTATACTCTGAAATAATAAAAATGGCGGTACAAACCACATTTCCACTCAGTAAAATAAAGGATGCATAACCGCCTTGGTCAAAATTGAAATCGAAAGCATAAAAAGTTAGAAAAACACCGATAAACGATAACGGAATTATCAGAATCGGTGCTAATGGTTGTAATAGAGACTCAAAAATAATGGCACAAACAATGTAAATTAGTAGAAAAACCAAGCCAATTAACCAAAATCTCTTTTGGGTTTCTTCGGTTTGCCAGCTATGTGTCATTTTTTCGGCTTTGTAGCCAATCGGCATTGTAGGGTTTAAATCTTGCAGGGTTTTGTCTAAGAATTTTTCACCAAAAACACTACTTCCAAAGTACGTAAAACTTACCATTCGCAGGTATTGTTGATCTTCTTTCATTATTTCGGGAAGTACTTTTTGTTTAGTGATTTTGGTAAAATTTTTTAGTTTGAAATAAGCAGAATCTTGTTTGAGCAAGCGGTTATCTAATTGCCATAAATCTTGGTTTTGGCTTTCAATAGGCTTTACTTTCACTGGAAAATACTCATTGTTGAGCATCAAATACAAATCGGGTTGCGGTTTTATGTTGAGTTGTTGAAGCTGGATTGCTAATGAATTTTTCTTGATTCCCATCATGGCAAGCCCTTCATCATTGGTATTTAGTGCAAACTCGAAAAGTGATTTTCGGCTATACCAATTCAAGCTTTTATTGATATTTACCTCTTGAATACGGGGGTGTTTTTCTAAAACTGTTTTCAGTTTATGGGCTTGTCTTTCGAGTTCGTTGTAATTGTAGCCTTGTATTTTTACATTAAAAGTAGGGCTTTCAGTATCGTTTACATTTTGACTAAAACCTTGTCCTACGCCATAAATATCCCAATCAATGCCGCTCATTTCGGTCGAAATTTGTATCATTTTGCTTTTCATGCTATAAGCAAAACCATTTTCTTCGGCTTCGGGCGAAAAATAAATACTTAACATGCCATTTTGAGCATTGTTGATGTTTGTAACAAACTGAGAAACTTCTTGATATTGAGCAACTTTGCTTTCTAATTGTATGAAAATATCATTCATTTGTTCAATAGTGCTATTGTTTGGAAGTTGTGCCGATACATATAAAATGGTACGTTCTGGACTTTGATAATACGATGATTCATAAACATACTGCGTAAAAAGCCTTAGTGTGCCGCCCAACCATTTGTTTATTAATGGTCGCCCATTTTCTTGAAACCATTCGTTTTTGCTTATATTATTATAGATTTCACTACCGAATTGCTCTTTATCTATCTTATCAGGAATCAAAAAAATGGGTAAGCCAAAGCACAAAATAGCAAGCAATAAAGCAGTTTTGCGAAACCTCAATAAAAAGCTAAGAAGAATAAAATATGCTTTTTTTAGCCATAAAATGCTCTTGATTTTTCTATGATTTTTACTTCGGCTGAAGGTTTTAGCTTTTATTTTTGCACGTTCCAGAAATGCAGGAACGAAAAACAACGCTACTGGCAAAGAGGCTAAAAGTGTAATGAGCATGACGTAAGTAAAATCGGTCAAATCGAGGCGATTTTCTTCGGGTAGAAAGAAAATAACTACCAAACCTGCTGCCGTTGTGAGAGTAGCACCAAGCAACGATATAAAGATTTTGAGATTTCGGTAGCGTTGGTAATGGTCTATCATCACGATTGCATTGTCGATAATGATACCGAGAGATGTTGTGAGTGCTGCCAACGAATACAAATGAATCTCGATTTTGAGGAAATAAAAAGCCACAAACGAAATAGCCAAATTGATGAGTAAACTTAGACTTATTAAACCTACATACCACCAAGCCCGAACTGTTAGCCAAACAAAAATCAATAAAATCAAAATTGCTAAACCTGCCTGTATGCCAATTTTTTGGAGGTTTTCGACAATATATTCGCTGGCGTCGTATTCAACCGTGAGTTCATATTGTCCATCGTTTTTGGCGTTGATTGCCACAATTTTCTGCCTAACTTGCTCCGAAAGCTTTATTTGATTCTCTCCTGCATCGGCAACCAAAACAATGTTGAGGGCATTGTTGCCGTTGATTCTATAAAACTGCGAAATTTGGCGTTCTTGCTGAAAAATCTTCGCAAGGTCGGTCAAATAAATAATACGATTATCAGAATTTTTTACTGGAAATTTCCATTGATTCAAGTCAGTGTTTTGATTTTCAAGAATAACGTTTATTTGATTTCCTGCGGTGTTTTGGCTCAATCCAAGACTCTCTTTTCTGAAATTTTGCTGAATTGCTACCACCAAATCCTGCTCTCTGATACCCAATGCTTCCAACTGATTTTGCTGATATTCGATTATCCATTCTAAACCATTGCTGCCATAGATATTGCTTTCGTAGATACCCTCAATGCTTGCCAAAGTGGGTTTTAGTTGTTCGTTGGCATAATTACTGAGTATAGTTGGCTCTGTATTTCCGCTCAGTTGGAGTGTCATAAATGACTCTTGTTTGGTGTTTTCTTGGGGCGAATTTAGCTGAATACTGGGATAAGAAACATCTTTGGGTAGTTTTGGATAAAGCTGCCTGATGAGCATGGCTACCTCAAAGCGAATTTGGTCAAGGTCAGTACCTTTTTCGAGTTCGATGGTAATATAACCACTCATATATGAAGAATTGGACGAAAGTTTTTTGATGCCTTGCAGGGTGCTAAATGCCGCTTCGAGTTTGGCGGTTACTTGCTGTTCGAGCACTTCGGGCGAGGCATTGGGCAGGGCGAAGCTAACCACCAAACTCCCCGAAGATTTACTCGGATTGAGCTGAACCGATAGTTGTGGCACGAGTGCAACACCGACAAATGCCAATATCAGAAAGATAAGTAAGATTTGATAGCTACGGCGTTGAATCATCAAAGATGTTTTTTGGAGTAAATGTATTGTTTTTCTTAGAATAATTTTGGACTGAAAACACAAATAGGAAATTTTCCTATGCCAAAAGTTGCGTTTAAGCAAGAAATTGCACCACTTAATAAAATAAATGCCCCAAGTTTTTGGTTTTCATAAATATTAGTTTTAATGTTACAGACCTAATCACAAAACTTATGAATCGTCGTCATACCGTTCATGACGATTGAATACTTTTCTGTAAAACAATGAAACCAACTAACCAACTCAACACTACTCTCAGCCACCAAGAGTGCCTTGTTCTCTCGCTCATTGCCAAGGGCAAACAAAGCCAAGCCATTGCTGATGCCCTTTTTATTAGCCCGCATACCGTAAAAAACCACAAGACCAATATCTGCCGCAAACTAAACCTAAATGGTTGTATGGAACTTTACCAGTATGCTGTAATAAATGCAACTGAGTTGCAAAACGGGGGGGGGGTGAATTTCATATAGGAAGTTTTCCTATTTTTGGTTTTTTGGCACAAAATAGGAAATTTTCCTATTGAATATTCAAAGTTTTGTACCGTTGTTTGCGTTACCAAGAAGGTCTTGGGGAATAAATTTTTAGAAATAATGAATATTTCACTAAAAAAAACACTAACAACAGTATTAACTATTGGAATTATCGGATTTTTTTCAAACTCTTCAAAAGCAGAAGATGGTGAGGGAGGAAATGGATATCCGTGCAGATGCCATTCAAGTGGCGGTTATCATTGTGAAGAGGGTGCAAGATTTTCTTTAAGACACCAATGTGGGTGTGATTTTATGGGTTGTGTATCAGAAGATAATGGTTAATGGTACACAAAGTTTGGCAGATTAACCCTATGGATAGTTGAGATGTTAAATTATCCTTCCCGATGGACCTTTGTCTATCGGGAAGAGAGGGGATTTTAAATCTGCAATTTTATTCGTACAACCATGATTGATAATATTTAAAACTTTATTATTTCTAATTTTTCGGAAAATGCTAAAAAAAGGCTTAATCATCTTGTGTATATTTTATTTTAGTTGTGAAAATGAAGAGAAAACTTTTACTATCTCTAAAACTGATGCCGAGATTAGAATTAATAAGATACTATTAGATACCATATTGATATCACATCCCAATACTTCATTTCAAGGGTTCATGAAGTTTGATAGTTCAAAGAAAGAAATTATTTATTTTGATGAACTCTTCTCCACAGTATCACGGTTTACTTTAGATGGTAAATTTATAGAATCTCTATTAGGTAAAGGAGATAGTCCAAAAGAGGTTCAAGGAATTAACAATTACTTGAAACTTGGGAATGAGCATCTAATATTTAAGGGATATAGTGTGTATCATTTTAATGAGAATTGGGAACGAACAAAAAAAACTACCCTTAATTTTGAATCAGAAAAGAGTTTCAAAGAATTAGAGAATAATCCTAAACCTGAAGATATAGGTATTTACGAGGTAAAATATTTTAATAATGACTTTTTAATGTATGATATGAATCATATCATGTTCAATATTGAAACTACGCATCCAAAATACAATGGATACTTGAGTACAACATCAAAGAATTACTTTGAATCAGCCAAAATATTAGGGGTAGCAGAATTAAATTCAGGAAAAGTAACCAGTTTACAAGGAAAGTATTCTACAATTTACAGAAATTTAAATAATATTCCAAATTTCGCAAATTGGCATTTTGATAAAAACAATGATGATATTTACCTAAATTTTGAAGCTGATTCATTGATATATGTGTATGATAAATCCTTTAATCCCGTCAAGGGATTCGGGAGGTCTGGTAAAGTAAATAATACTAAATACAGGAAAACCAATTCCTACGATGATGCTATGAATCTGAATTATTCAGATAGACAGAGATATGGCTATTATTACACCTTGAAATGTTTCCCTCAAAAATCACTTATTTTTAGATGTTATAAATTAGGGACAAATCAAGATGTTGAAAATATTAATAAAGACAATCCTGATGACGAAAATCCAATGAGAATGCAGATATATTTAAACGAAATTCTTGTAGGAGACGTTCCTGTACCTAATCATTTTAAAATAATAGGAACAGACGGGAAATATTTTTACGCTGATGGTTTTATGAATAAGGAGAATGGTGTTCTTGGTTTCTATAGGTTTTCATTATAATAATTGCTTAAAACTCCATCTCGTGAAAAAAATCAAACTACTTTTTTCTTTTATCCTTGTTCTAATTTCCACAATTGCCTATACTCAAATATTACTTGATGGGGTTGTAATTGATAAAAAAACTAAACAAGGACTACCTTTTTCAACGATAAGAATAAAAGATAAAAAGAACGTAGCCATTGCTGATGAGAAAGGGCATTTTGTTTTTAGTTATGTCGCTGAAAAATTTAGTAAGCTTGATTCTATTCAGATATCTTATATTGGCTATCATACACTTAAATTGGCTATTGAAGATATCAAGAAAAATAACACATTCGAATTGGAGGAAAAAACATATACTCTTTCAAATATTGTTGTAAGACCCGAAATGGCAGCAGATAAGCTTATTGAAAAAGTGATTCAAAAATTTGAGACTAACTTCTCACAAGATGCATTTGAACAAGAAGGTTTTTATCGAAGTATTGTAATGTCTAATGATGAATATGCTGGAATTAGCGAATCTTTCATTAAAATTTATTCAGATGGGTATAACAAGAATTTTTCAGATAGTAAATATCAATTTGTGAATTCAGACTTGATAAAGCCCTTGTTTTGTCGACATTCAAAATACACTATAAAAAATGATTCTCGTGGGTTTATAATTAAGACCCCCACTCCAAGAGGACTGCTTTTTACAAAAAAAGATTTATTATACAACACATTTTTAACTTCTAAAAATGTGAAACTATACTTATACAAGTATTTGACAGAAGAAGATAATGACTATTATGTGATAGGATTTGCTCCAAAAAAAATTAAAATATCTTATAGAAATAGTGCTTATGAACAATATTCTAATAATCAAATATCGGGGAAATTGTACATTAATAAGGCGGATTTAGGTATTGTGAAAATAGAAACTACAAATGACAGTTGGTCAAGTTCATTTGAGAGAGTAACTGATAAATTAACAAACCATACGCATCGATATATTAGTAGAAATATTTCTATACAGTTTGCCATATATAATTTCAAGTATTACATGACTCACATTAATTCAGAAATAAGTTATGAAGATTATGGTTGGAGCAACAGTAAGCCTATTATCGTAAAAAATCAATCGGAACTTAGAATAAATAATTTGTCAAGTTATGAGCAATCTGCCGAAAGATTAAGAGAGGAGTATGGCAATTTTTGGCAAAGTGGAGATGTAAAGATACAATCAAAGCTATCAGAATGTTCTTTTGATATTAATTTTTGGAATAAAGCTGAGAAACAATTAACTTTTAATTATCAAAAAATAAAGAAAGATTTGGGTGAGCAAAATTTGTTTACGAATGATAATATACTGACTAAGGATGAGATAAAAGAAATTATAAATAATTATACTCCTAAAGGGAAAGCACTTTATTATGAAAAAAATGATTGAGTTTGTACTTTTGATATTAGTTGTTTCAAAAACTAATTTTTCTGTTGCACAGACCAAAAAAAGCCCTGAACCAATATTATTCTTATTAAGTAAGAATAACTTTATGGAGGTAAAAAGAGGAGACAAATCAACATACACGATTGAATTTAAAAATCAAGGAGTTGATGATTTAGTAATAAAAGGGGTCTCATCATCATGTGTATGCACAGTAGCAAAATATACTGGTAAACCTATAAAACAAGGCCAAACTGGTTTGATTGAGATTTTATTTGATAGTAAAGAAAAACCAATTGGAACGCTGAAACAACCCATAATCATAGAAACAAATAGTAGTAAGAGATATGTAAAAGCGGTTCTTACTATAAAAATTGTGTAAATACTGAATGTAA
>JAFEIL010000368.1 GCA_017495105.1 Emticicia sp.
TATATATATTGTATACTAACGAATTATTGTCCAATTGATTAATAATAAGATTACCATTATAACTTTGATAACCATTTTCAATTACTTCAAATGCCACAATATCTTCTTCTGTAAAAACTATCTTTTCTTGTTTATTTTTATTTACTTCAAAACATTTTTTTTCTCCATTCTTCGTAAAAAACAAACAAATCTGAGCATGTATGATCTCTTTGGTAAAAGCATCTAAAACTTTAAATATTCTGATTGCTTTTTTGTTAGAATTTATTTTCGTGTTATCTAAAACTAAATCTTTTTGTTCTGACTGAGAATAAGGCCGATCGTTAAGTTGCTTATCAAGTGGTATGAGTGTTAAGTTACAGAAAAAAGAATTGTATTCAGCTTTAATATTGAGAGGAATAGAAAGAATCCGAAAATCTTTTTTTTCAACAAATAATATTTTTGCTTCACAAGGAATCTGAACTGAGAACTTGCCCAAATCGTTGCTAAAACCTATTTTTGTTTTTTTTCCATTGCTTGAAACAAATATATCGGTAGCAAGTGCTTTTCCGGTAACTTGGTCTTTTATTTCACCCTTTAAGCTAATACACTTACCAAAAGTCAGTGTATTGCTTAAAAAAAGTATAAAAATGATATTTTTTAATTGATTCACTTTGTGCTAAGTAAAAAGTGCCTTTAATTGGGTTTTAAAATGCTATTGACTGACAGATACATCCCCTAACAATACTTTCCATTGAACTTCTTTTTTACCACTGATAATATTATTATAAGATTCAACTTTAATTTTGTAGTTTTTATCTACGACATCGCCATACTTTACAACACCATTTACCATACCTTTAAAAGTTTGTTCCCCTCTTACAATACCATAATAATTTCCATCAGCAGCTTGATTCAGTTCACTAACAAATCGCAGGTTAGCATAAGTTATTTCTATTGAACTATAATTCAAATTGCTCAAATTAGTAAGGTATTTTGCAATCGGATATTTTCTTGAGCCTATTTTACTTTTCGAGGTTACCTCTATGGTGGCTTCTGGAGTAAATAACTCTAAGGCATCTTTAATATCTTGTCGTTTTTCGGAAGGGCTACGTCCTTTATCTCCAATTCTATTGAGATAATCTTTAAAAGTTAAAACATTATCAGTCGCTTGATTAGAATACTCTTCCTTTTCAGCATTAGATAATTTTGTAGTTGTTTCACCATAAGTCAATGGTTCTTGTAAAATTGGCGGGGTGGTTGGTTTTAACTCAATTGTTTCAGGCTTAGGTGTTACAACTACGGCTGGCGAAGGAACTACAGGTGCAGAAGACAACGGTTCTTGTAAAATAGGTGGAGGTGTTGGTTTTGACTCGATAGTTTCAGGTTTCGGCGTTACTACCACCACAACAGGTGGAGGAACAACCACTGGTGCAGGAGTAATAATTTCTTTAAATTTATCAATATTCGAGCCTAATACCGGAGCAACCTCAATTATATCTCTGACTATTTCATGGCTACCATCTTTTCTAATAATTGCCAAAACATTATCTTTATTTACAGAACCAGGCTTTCCATCTGAATTTATATAATTGACAACATCTCTTTCATAAGAAATTTTACAAGAAATAATTTCAAAGGGAACCGCTTTAAAAATTATATCATTTACCAATTTGGATGTTTGTAAATGATAAAAATCATCAATTTCTATTTTTGACTTTTCGATATCGTTTGAGATATTATTTACAAATAAGTAACGCCCATAATCATTGAATGCAATTAAAACCCTAACTCTTTGTAAAGTTCTGCTTCCATTCTCAAACGAAAAAGTAATATTTTCATCGGTTGCCGAAATTAGCTTACCTGAAATTACAGTGCCCGTACTGAGGTAAATCGATGTTTTTTTAATTTCTTGAGAAAATACATTTATAATTGATAGACAGAAAAATAGTAGAAAAGATGTTTTTTTCATAGTTGTTTATAATTATTAATTCGCCTTTTTGGAGCGAATTATTATAATGAATATTATTTATTTTGCTTAATCTTGAACCTCCAAATCTGATATTCATTTGCTTTAGCCCCTCTATCTGAGCAAAAATATATAAAATCATCAGCTGTCCAAATAGGAGCAAAATCGTTTGATTTATTTACCGTGTATTGTTTCAAATTTTCTCCATTTATATCAATTACATATATATCTGAATCTTCTTTATTCTTTTTTGTTAATTGAAAAATAATGTTTTTGCCATCAGGACTCCAATTTGGACTTGTTGCATAACCTAGATTTACATTTGTGATTTGCTTTTGCGAATCACCATCAATTGTCATTATCCATAAAGTACCTGTTTCCTTTGATTTATTTTTATCTAAATCATATTTTACAAATGCAATACTTTTTCCATCAGGAGAAATTTTTGGAAAACTTCCTATTCCAAGCATTTTTAATTCCTTAGATTTAAGGTCTTTTAACCAAACTTGATTTTTTGAAACCGATACACCTTTATACTCAACTTTTGATGCTCTTTTTGTTGCTTGTATATAGGTACGGGGCGTTGAACCTTTTTCAAAAATTAAACTATTACCATCGGGTGACCACGAAGGATTATATTCGTCTTCATCAGTATTCGTAACCTGTGTAATGGCTTTCCCTTTGCCAGCTTCAATATAATAAATATCATAATTCGTTTTATCAAAATATTGGAAAGCGATTCGGTTGTTAACAGCACAATAAGTAGGTGAAAGGTTGATGTTTTGCCCACCCGTTTTTTGTATAATGGCTTTATAAAGCACTTTTTCTTTCATATAAATATTATATGCACCATCATCTTCCTTAGCAACAAATACCAAATTATCACCAAAATCACCACCGTTTGGGTAAAATACAGGCTTTTCTGATTCAGTAATTTTAGTTAATGCATCAAAATATTCACCTTCGGATGTCAGTTGATAGACTTTAGTAGCACAACTTGAAAGTATGAAAATGATTGGAAGAAAATAGAAGATTTTTTTCATGAATTATTTTTAAATTATAGTAATTTGATTTCGATTTTTTTTAAATTTATTGATTCATTGGCTTTCACTGTTCTAAATTTAAACCCAATGTTTAAGTTTTTAAAACTGCTTGTTGGATTTGTTGGTATTTTATGAAACCCTTGTATTTCTTTATCATCCACAAAATAGCTAAACATTTTATTGATTGGGTCAGCAACAAGTTTCAATGTAAATGTAGTCTGGCTATCATCAATATTTATTTTGTCTTTGATACCAATCATATTTCGACCTACTTCACCATTAATTTTTGAGTTTATCTCAAAGGTTTTTTTCTCTAAATTAATGACATAATAATTATAATTATTTTCATTTAGGTATTGCCATACCATGCCTATTTCTTTGATATTTTCACTTTTTGTTTTCTGAAATGTAGTAATTATTTCAAATTTTTTGGTGCTAAAATCGCTTATTATAGGAGAATATAAAAAACCTTCACTGTCAATACTGCTAGTCACTTGGAAATATTTTTCAGATTCATTGTGAGTAAAGGTAAAATCTTGCGAGTTTTTAAATGTCCAATCATTTGGACGGCATGTAAAATCTTGAATATAAGCAGGATAATCAACTCCGCCTTCTTTATATTTTGTAACTAACATTTTTGGACAATTTCCTTCATATTCCGTAATTGATTCATAATTGCCATTTATATCTGTAACCAATTTTCGAGATTGCTCTAATTTTAATGTAGGATTATAATTACCTATAATATTCCCAATTTCATTTCCGCGAAAATCAAATAAGATTTCTGAAAATGTCTTTCTAGTTTTATTATTGTTGTAAACTTCTACTTTTCGTACTTTTCCAGATGCTAAATAAATCTTACTTTCAGTTATTTTTCCATCAACATAATTGCTAACAGTTTTCTCCCCATTTAAAGCATAAAAAGTACACTCGCCCTGATAGCTATTATTGGATATTTCATCTTCATGCTTATATGAAAAATATTTACCCAAAAATTTAGGCATATTTGTAACTGAGTAAAAATCTTCTACTAAACCAACAGGTATTTGATTTTGATTAAACTCTATTTTCCTAAAATAATAAGCCTTATCAGCACTTGTTAGTTTGTTTTGACGATCGAAATAAAGCAAATTTTCGCCTTTACTTAAATAGGTATTACTTTGTATTGGAGCTACGTAAGTCGTAGGTTTTGCTTCATTATAAAAAGGCAATGTATTTACAAACTTTGTTTCACTCGATAAAAATGATATTTTTTCTTGGGAGAAACTGGAAGAATAAATTGATAATAAAATAATAGTAAAGATATTTTTCATTAGAACTACAAAATGTTTAAAACTTTATTATTTTTTTTACAATTTTACTGTTTTTTTGATTAAATATCAAATGATAAATACCTGATGATAAATCAGAAACATTATATTCTTTCGATTTTTCACTTTGAAACCAATATTTTATTAACTCTCCTGAACTATTTCTAAGTTCAATTATATCGCTTTGTAGAAAATCCAACGAATTGTTTTCAATCGTTATAACATTATTACTTGGGTTTGGATATACTTTCCACGCATTTGAGCTTGTGTTTTCATTTGCTAAGGTAACTATCGTAATTTCGATAGGGTCCGAGTATGAAATACCACATTCATTTCTATTACCCTTTAGTATGTATGATCCAATTTTCTGTGTAAACAATTTATCTTTTGTTTCAGATGGAGAAAGCGATCTGTATAATACTGGACTATTTGATGATGGTAAATCTTTAAATAACCATTCAAGACTAACGGTATTTGGGCTTGAAAATAAGTTAAAATTATCTACTACCGTAATCGATGGTTTTGATGCCTTAGTTGTAATTGATGCTGTTGCAGAAGCTTTACATCCATCTTGTTGAATAGTTAGTGAATAAGTTCCAACACTCGTAGATTTTAGGGTATTGGTTGAACTGCCGTTTGGCACCCAATTATATGTACCTGCAAAAGTAGCAAATGTTGGTATGCCCGTAAAGGTTTGAGTGAGACCTTCACATATTGGACTTGTGAGCTGTGAAACTATATTTACTTTAAAGCTAGCGGGTAAAGTAATTTTTACTTTGTCACTTGGTTTTGAATCAACTGACCCACACTCAGCTAAATTTGCAACTGCATAATATATTCCTGCTTTTGTAGGGGCAAATTCTTTATTTATAATTGAAAAATTAGCGTCAGTTTCATCTTTCCACTTTAGAGTAGCTGCAGAATAATTAGATTCTGCTATTAATTTAAAATCTATATTATCAGTGCAAGTAATGGCATCTTTTGTAGATTTTAGGTTTACGAGCAGCTCCTGTATTTTAGTCGTAACAGCTATTGATTCACTGCATTTACCTCTTTCAAATTTAGCTATATAAGACCTTTCGTCTTTGATATTTTGAAAAGTATTTGTTTGTAAAAATTTAGATCCACCATTCCAGCTAATGCTTACATCATTATCTGAGGTGGCTACTAAATTAATACCATTAGTTAAATTACAAATAGGTACAATATCGTTGGCCTTGCGACCTAAAATTTGAAAATTAGTAATAGGTGCATCAGCTTTCACTTGTTGGGTTACCTCATATACACCAGTTGTTGTATTACAATTGCCTCCTATCGGGTTTAAAACCACTCTGTAAATCCCAGCATCGGTTGCGTCATAGTTTACCGAGTTTACTTTGAGGTCTGCTTTACCATCAGTACCACCAAACCACTGATAAGTATAATTTGTATTATTAGGAGTTGTGATAAGGCTCATTTTTTGCCCTTTACATATTTGTGCATCGTTTGGATTAAGGGTAAAAGTGGGTGAAATTTTTCCAATAACAGTAAATTTTAAAGGAGAAGTTCTACAAACTCCTCTGGAAAGTTGTAGATAATAGTCTCCACCACTTTCAACTTGTAAAGAACTTCCTCTACCAGTTTTAACTCCACTCCATTCATAACTTATACCTGTTATATCGTTTGCGGAAGCCAATAAAGTTATAAAAGCATCATCTTTACAAAAGATTGCTGATGTTTTGTTCAATACTGAAATTTTATCTCCAGTAATATTCTTTTGAAAAACAAGGTCATTTATTGTATTTGAAGAGGTTTTACTTTCACATCCTCCATTTTTAGGAGTTATTTTTACATTGTAAATACCATTATTAGATACAATAATATTATTCCTATTTGTACCTAATGATGAATTTCCATTAACCCAAGCATAATTATATAAATTTTCATCATTGGGAGTAGCGTTTATCTGTATTGTTTGTCCTTCACAAACTTGTTTGCTTCCTGGCACTGACACCGTTGCAATAAAATTAGGTATTACTGGAATAGATAATTTATTACTTTGTACTTCACAAGTTCTTCCTGGTTTTGACATTATAATAAAATATTCTTTTGAAAAGTCAGAAATCGATCGAGGGCTTACGTTGACCCCGAAACTATCTGACCAATTGTAAGTCACACCACTTGGTAGCACACTTATGTTTAAGTTTATGGCTTCTCCGTAACATGAAATGGGTTTACTTGCTGAAAGTACATTTATATTATTTATAGGGGTATAAGTTTGAAAAGTCGCATAAGTAATTCTTGAACCGTTTATGTCTAATGATATAGTGTGTATACCATCGATTATAATTCCTTTTTCTGCCATTGTAAATCTAATAAACCCTTGACTTACGCTAAAAGAATTATCAGGGTTTATAATACTTCCTAATGGGGTATTATCCAAGTAAAGTTGCACACCTTGATAATTATCTCCAAAAAGTTTGACATCAATTATATCACTTGTACAAATAGCTCCCGATGATTTAGGATTTCCTGTGGGACTATAAACAACTGCATTTGCTCTTGCACTTAATTCTCCATTATTGCCATTGAAATAAGTGAGAATGACTGAACCAGAAGTATTACTTCCTGTAAAAGCACCTGTTGCAACACCCCTCAATGATCCCGTTACTGTATTTCCTCCAAAAT